>JAYZFP010000185.1:0-25339 GCA_036336715.1 Planctomycetota bacterium | reverse complement strand
GAAGGCCAAAAGCAGTTGCGGGCAGACCAGCGGCAGAAACTGCTGCAGGCCCTGCGGAGGTCTTTGCAAAATGCGATCACCAATGTTGCAGGCGACAACCGGTTCCGAATGCGACGCATGAATCGCTTTGAGTATGGCAATGCTGTTCGCGACCTGTTTGATCTCGATTGCTGGGTTTACTCGATCAATGATCGGATCATCAGGGACCACAACCAGTATTTCCAGCCGCAAACCGGCCGGATGCCCCAGGTTGCAGTTGTCGGCAACCGGATCATGGGCTTGCAGCAATTGTTGGAAAATCGCCTGCTGGGTGTGATGGCTTTTCCCAAGGATCCACCGGCTGAAAACGGTTTCAACAACCGGGGAGACCACCTCAGCATTTCGCCCGTGTTGATGCAATCTTTTCTCGAGTTGAGCCGTTCCGTGGTCAATGCTGAAAATTTTGACAGGAATTGCCGCAACTGGAAGGGACTGTTTGAGGATCCTGCGGCCCCCGAACCGCCCGCCAGGATCGTCAACATCACCAACCAGGCAGCCCTGTCCACCGGCGACGGCGTAACCATCTGTGGCTGGATCCGCCCCTCCCAAACAACAGATGCCTGGCAGACCATCGTTCGCCGTGAGGATGGCTGGCGAAGACAACTGTTGTCAATTGGCAGAACGGGATCGACCTGGGGTCTCTGGATGGGGGCAGGTATCGACGGCCGGTACGTGGAATTTGGTGCAGCGATGGACCCGAAAATCGTGGCGGATGGCCAGTGGCACCATGTCGCCGGAAGTTTCGATGGCAGGCAGATCCGACTTTACCTGGATGGGCAACCGCTTGGAACCAAGTCGGTGCCCGGGAAACTCTTCACCGGTAGCCGGCAGGTCATGCAGGTCGGGTCCTACGGGGACCGGGAACCGTTTCATGGGGACCTGAAAGACATCCGCCTCTATGGGACCGGTCTGACCAGCGACCAGGTCCGCAAGCTGTCTGAAGGGAACCGCAAAATCGCCCCTGCTGCGTTTGCAGGCAACTGGAAACCGGAAGAAACTTCGAAGCCCATACTGGACCAACCGGTACGAGCGATTGCCCATCAGCGTATCGAGGGCTTTCTCCTCTCAGCCTTCAGGTCGCCGGCTGACCAGAAGACAACACAGCTTTACACCGACTATTTCGACAGGCGTTTCGGAGAAAGCGGAGACTTTACCCGGAGCATGAAAGATGTCGTCTCCGCAGCGCTGGCCTCTCCCAGATTTATTCTGGTTCATAATGCCCTGCCCAGTGAGACGAAACACCGGGACCATTTCCACCTGGCAACCCGTCTTTCCTTTTTTCTTTGGAGCTCGCAGCCGGATCCGGAATTGCTGGAACTCGCGAGTACGGGCAGGCTGCAGGAGGAAACGGTTCTTAAGACCCAGGTGGACCGGATGCTCAATCATCCCCGGGTCAAGAATTTCTGCGACAGTTTTGCCCCCCAATGGCTGAAAATCAACAACCTGGTTTCTGCCTCGCCCGATTTCAAAAACTACAGGGAATATTACTTTGGCGGCGATGACAAGATCTCCTACAAACGTGGCATGCACATGATGCTGGAGCCACTTTTGAATTTTGAAACCGTTTTCATTGAGAACCGCCCCCTGCTGGAACTGGTGGATTCTGATTTCACCTACCGCAGCCACCTGTTGAGTGAATGGTACCAGGGGCGGGCAGCCACCTATCCCATCAACGTCAACCTGCGGCATATCGAATTCAAACGCACGCCGCTCGCTGACAGGAGATACGGGGGAGTGATGACAACTTCCGCCGTCATGGTCATGACCAGCAGCCCTTTTCGCTCCCTGCCAATTACCCGTGGATCCTGGGTTGCCTCCGTAATTTTCAATTCACCACCGCCACCGCCACCAGACAATGTTCCTGACCTCAGGGCAGATGACCAGACACTCCAAAAAGAAGGCCTGACGGTTCGTGAAAAGCTTCGACAGCACAGTCAACAGGCGCAATGTGCCGCTTGCCATCAAAAAATTGACCCATTCGGGTTTGCGCTCGAAAATTACGACCTGTTGGGTCGTTGGCGTGAAAAATACAGGAACGGGCGCCGTGTCGATGCCAGTGGAAAACTGTTTGGCAAACACGCTTTTCAGGATATCATTGGTCTCAAGGATGCCATCGGCAGTGAAAAGGATGCCTTTGCCACTGCATTCGTTGAACACCTGCTGGCCTACAGCCTGGGCAGGGAATTGACCCTTTCCGACCGATTGGCAGCAACGGAAATAGCGAAATCCAGTCAAAAAGACGATTACAGAATGAGGACGGTGATCAGGAATCTCGTACTGCACCCCGTCTTCAGGTTTGGCGAACCCGCCCGGCCCTAACACCCGGTTTACAGCACCGGGTGCAAACAGCGTTTCCAGGTGATCAATCGCCGGCTCGCTGTTGAGACCGGGATCGCTTTGGATAGCGGGAGTAGTACCGGCGTCCCGGGCTGTATTTCGGGTTCCAACCCATCATTTTCCAGGAGCAACATAAAATGACTTCACTGGGTCGACGCGAGTTTTTGCTGGGAGCGGGTGGCAGCATGATGGCCCTGCCATGGCTCGAGCTGAATGCGGATACGGGAAACCACCAGGCGGCTCCCCTGAGGTTTGCTTCCTTTTATTCACCCATGGGTTTTGTCCGGGACCATTTTTTTCCCGGTAAGGACAAATCCGATTTCCTTTCCATGCCCACCCTGCGGCCATTGCAGAGCGTGGGGAGCAAGGTCAACCTGATTACCGGATTGTACCGGGTCAACGTTCGGGGCACCGATGTGCACAACCAGGCGAGCTCCTGCTACCTTTCGTCCCAGGATCCGCATGGCAAACTCAAGTCGCCCTATCCAATGGACCGGACCCTTGATCACCTGATTGCGGATAAGGTCAGTCACCGGACCCCGATTCGCTCACTGGAACTGAATTGCAACAGTTTCAAGGATCTGAAGGAATCCATTTACCTCGACAACATCTCCTGGTACGGCCCGGAACACGTCGCGACTTCCATGAAGGACCCCAGGCAGGTTTATCGCCGGTTGTTCCAGACGCGTCAGTCCGACCGGGAAATCACCGACCTGGTCCTTGAAGATGCTACCAATTTCAAGCGGAACCTGAATCACCAGGACCGCCACAAACTGGAAGAATATTTTGAATCGGTCCGCGAAATCGAAAAGCAGATTGCCCGACTGAACCGGTACTACAGCCAACACAAAAAAGCGGAGTTCCGGGAACCGGGGGACGCCCCCCTGACCCGAGGCGAGTACATTCGCCTGATGGGGCAACTGCTGGTGGTTGCCTTTCAGAGCAACCTGACCCACGTCGCCACTTTCATGCTGGCTCCCGAACGCTGGGGTTCACCGCAACAATACCATGAATTGAATTTTACCAAGTCCCACCACGGATTGACTCATGGCCAGTCCAACGAGAGCGTCAAAAAATTCCTTGTTCAGGTGGATCACTTTTACGTTTCTCTCTTTGCCGAATTCCTGGAACAGATGGATGCTGTCCAGGAAGGAGAGGGGACCTTGCTGGATCACAGCCTCGTCACACTCGGTTCCGGACTGGGTGATGGTGAACACCACACGATGAATGAACTCCCAATTGTGATGGCAGGTTCTGCCAAAGGCCGCCTGAAAACGGGCGAAATCATCCGTTGCCCGGAAGAAACCCCCTTGGCCAATCTCTGGTTGCTGCAGGCCCAGTTGATGGGGACCGGAATGAAACGATTTGCGGACAGCACCGGTCCGCTGGATCGCCTGTTGAAGTAAACCCGGTGTAACCCGGCCCGCTGCCCTGCCGGCGAGACGGACAGGTTTCGGTAACCGGCGCTGCAGGCTTCCCGGCAGCTTCCGCCCGTTTGTTGAAATAAAAAACCAGCCGAAAACGGCTGGTTAAGGTGTTTTTTCAATCGTGGGAATCGAATCCCGTTTCAGCGGCCCAGCAACCTGGGAAGAATCCTGAGACGTGGCTCAGCTCCTTGGCAGCATTCCTCCTCCGTCAACTCTTCTTCCCATACCTTGCCACCGCTCTCTTTGGAAACAATCTGCTTGAGGCGAGTGGGTGTGACGTGTACGAATTTCTGCAGGTAGCGGGTCGTCTTCCCCTGGCTGTTTTCCGTGTAAAGCCACCGGACCGTGCGGGTCCCGGGATCAATCCCCTGCAACTCGGAGGAACCTGTGAAAAGCTTGCCCTGGTCGAATCCGGAATAACTCGACTTGACAGTACCCGTCCGGGCATCCCAGTAACACATCCCGGTTCCCACCGAGATCACATCGCCCTTTTCAGTTTCCATCCGGTGAGAATTGAGGATCGCCTTGCCATCCGGGGACAGTTGACTGGTGGACCTGCCGATAAATTTCTGACCGGCATCGATTCCTTCCCACATCGCTTCGGTAACGCTCTCGTGCGTGTAGGTACCAAAAGAACCGACCGACTGGTGAAACTCGACAAATTCCTCCCAGGAAGCGGGTTTTTTTTCCTGCCCAACCAGTTCGGGGAGTCCCAGGGAACCGAGTGGCAAGCAAAGAACAGAAAACAGCACAGGCGCAATCTTCATCTGATTTTCCTCAAATAACAAAGGATCGAATTTAAAAACAAATTGTTGGGCAAAAGACCCTATTCTAGCCGACTGGCGGCCATCGCGTTGGTAAACCCGGGAGGGCCAAACCCGACCTGTGACGGACTACCCCGCAGCGGGGCACCACTCATGAAATGATCACCTGAAAATCCAGCAAATCCGGTGACTGGATTGACCGGGGGACAGGACCTTGCCGGTTCACCAGGTCATTCATCCTGGCAGGAAACAATGCGAATCATGGTGGGCGGAAAATAAAAGAGCAGGGACATTCAACGCTGGAGTCAAATACCCCTGCTTCGTTTCCAATCAGAATACAAAAAATTAAAGCACGTCTGAAGTCCAGAAAAATTGCCATCCACTCCCGTTTGATGAACAACCTTTTGTTTTTTTCAAAAGCTTTTCCTGCTTTCGCAAACTGGCGGGAGCCCAATAACCGTGGTAGACGATACGTATTTATCGCCCAAAGGATGAATTGCCCAACTTGGGCTGCAGGACCCACAATTCCGAGATCACTTCCGCATTGGGTTGCATCAGTGTCGCGGCCCGTGCCAGATGTTTCTTCCAGCTCCCTTTACCATGGGCAGTTTCATACGCTTTTGCCAAACCCTCAACGTCCTTGAATGTGTCATCCAAACGGTCAAAGGAAAGCGACGTCTGGTAAGTCATGAAATCTCCTCCCATTTCCAGCCGGGTGATGTTCCAGTTGACTTTCATGCCGCTCGTACGGATGGCTTCGGAGAACATCCGGTAATGCTGTTCCGTTTCCTGGTACATGCCCGGCAGCATTTTCCAACGCATGTGCTTGACAAATTTCGGGTGGTGCCCCTCGGGCAACCCTTCGTAACGGGTCCCCTTGATCTCTCTCCACACTTCGCCGTGCCCGGCCGATTTTTCAAAGGAAGCAATATTGTCCATCCAGTATTTCCCTTCCTCGTCCATCTCAGGGGCAAGACCCTGTACAGGAAACCGCGGCTGATCGAGCTGTTTGGCAGTCACATTTCCAAAACCGCGGGCGAACTGGCCGGACCTTTTTCCGCCAGAAATACGGTAGGTCCACCAACGGCTGCTCTCCTCGGAAGAATTAAATTTCTTCGTTTTCTCCTCAACCGCATCCCGAAAATCATCGACCGCATCGGTTTCCACCTCGATATACCTGACAACGTGAAACCGTGTGGCATCCTGACCGTGGAGATCGGATGTTTCCCACTGGGAAAGGCTAAACAGAAACAACAGGCAAGCAACGCCGTTGGGACAGTGAGTTCGGGTCAAAATCATGGATTTTCCGGTTAGAAGTAAACGCCTGGTTGCAGTGCACCAGAAAAAAATGAGCAGCATCCTGAAGGCTGTCCGCTCCTTGCGAAATAACAGTTCTAGCCGATTCACTTGCGTTTTGCAACCATTAAAAAAAGAATTCAGCCCGACACAGCAAGGTGCGGACGCCGGGGCGATGGCAGACCGCGCCCTCACTTGACTTAATTCACGCAGCCAAGGCAAACAAAACGGCAGGCAAGGCCAAACAGCCTAATACCACACTTCTGCCGGGAAACCTATCAGCCAGAAAAACGCTTGGGCAATTCGGGCAGCCAACGCAAAGAAAAAGCGATAAAACCAATCACCAAAAGATACATCCTCTTACCGGAAAATCGGCCGGGAACCGCCTGTGATCAGAAGCAGGGTCGCTATTCGAATTTCGATCGAATCTCCCCGATATACTTTTCGGGGTTTTTCTTCATTTTCCTGATCTCTGAATCCGGCACCACATGCTTTTCGTACTGGTCCACCCAAAGCACCAGTGAAACAATTACGGGGATCAAATCGAGCCCTTTTTCCGTGGGCATGTAATGTAAGACCCGGGCATCCTTCTCCGAGACGCGCGATTCAATAATCCCGGATTCACCCAAAAATTTCAGCCGCGAGGAAAGGATATTGGTAGCAATCCCCTCCTTGCTCTGACTGAATTCCTTGAAAGAGCGGTACCCTTTGAAAAGAATGTCACGCAGCACCAGCAGGGCCCATTTGTCCCCTACCAACTCCAGAGAAATATTCACTGGGCAGTCAGAACGCCATTTCTTTTTTACCTGTGACTTGGCTGGCATCGAGAATTGACCTTCCTGCGTGGGACGCTGTTTTTGGTTTGAAAAATTTGCCACCCCATTCATCTGCCAAGTAATTTCTCTTAACAGAATCTAGCCAAGTATGGAACAGACATTGTGAAAGCACTTGCAATACAACAATTTTTTGACAAAAATCCGATTGACCGATCAACGAAACAAAATTAGAAAAATCCCGAACTCTAAACATTCTCACCGGACGGATCAGGAAACCTTGACACCCCACCTGAAGATACCCGGCTACTTACTGTCACCCAAATGATTCCTTATCCGACAAAAAGGCAATTCCAACCACCTCCAAAAAAATGAGTCAGGCACCGGAGGAATCTTCCGGAGCCTCAACAGCAACGCCTGATTCAACAATCGCCTTGGGAAAAATCGGTTACCTCCTCCGTTTCCGGCCAGATATTTGTCCTTTTTTTTCACCCCGGAAGGCGTTTGAACGTCTCCAAAATCCAACCCGCCATTTCCGCCGTCTGCCGACCATTAATCAATGAACGCGACAGAAACTCAATCGCCCAACAAACGGATAAATCGGTTTTATGGCTGGAGAATGGTCCCCTGCATCTGGCTTCTTTACGGATTTGGTTCCTCTCCCGGCTACTACAGCTGGTCGTTCTTCAGCAGCGAACTGATCACCGATCTAGGGTTTACAAGGGCCAACACCGGTTTCGTTTTCGGACTGATGTCCCTCATGCTGACTTCATCAAGTGCACTGTCCGGTTGGGTCGAAGCGAGGTGGGGGGCCCGGCGAACCTGCATTGTCGGGAATCTGCTGGCGGCCTTTGGATTTGGCATGCTGGCGACAGCAGATACCCTTGTGGAATGCAGTGTTTACTATGGGGTCTGTGTCGGGACGGCCATTGGCTTTGGAACAATCGTCCCTTGCCAAACGATGGCCACTCACTGGTTTGACCGATACCGGGGGCGGGTGGTCGCTACGGTGCTGACTGCTGGAGGAGTCGTCGGGTTCCTGGTTACCTGGTACAACACGCGGATGATTCATGTTGCAAGTTGGCGGACAGGTTTTGCCAGCTACGCCATCCTGGCACTTTTGCTGGCGGGCATCGCTCGCATTTTCATCCGAAACACGCCGGAAGAACTGGGACAAAACAAGGACGGAATCGACACCAGCCTCCAAAACAAAAAACTGAATGGGATTGGTGAGGTGTCGGAAGCCAAAAAAATCAGACGCTCCGTCCTTGCAGTCTTCGTCTTTTGCACCTTTGGGTTTCAACTCCCCTGGAGCCTGGCCGTGGCTCACGGTCGCTTGCTCCTGGAGGACATTGGATTTGAATTGCCTGCCATCAGCCTGCTGTTCGGGTCGATGACCATGCTTTCGGTCGTGGGCCGACTCTGTGGAGGCCTGGGCGATTTCATGAGTCCCAATCGTGTGCTCGGCATTGCCCTGCTGATTGAGGCCAGCGGACTTCTGCTTTTGCTTTTCGCGAACAGTCTACTTGGCGCGTGGGTAGCGGTGATCCTCCTGGCCATCGGTTTTGGCGGCAGCTACATGTCCCTTTCGCTGGTCGTTTCCAACCATGTCGGGGCAAACCGATTTTCACGTGTTATTGGCCTTTCTTACCTTTTGGGTGGTTTTGTCAATGCGCCGGCCCCCGGCATTGCAGGCTGGATTGCAGACCAGGTTGGGAGCTACGTCATTCCATTTGTCGGGGTGGCAGTCATTTCAATCGTCGCCGGCTTCTTTGCCCTGAACCTGCAACCACCTCACACCGGCGCGTCGATCCTGGCCGAAAGAAAAGGGCCTTCCTGAAGAACTTTCCCCAAAGCCCCTTCAGGAGATTGAGTCTCCGGGCCAATCATTTCCGAGTAAACCCACGGGCCTGGTGATGGAAAATCTCCGGGAACCGGAGGTTGTCTGAAGCATCTTTCAAACGGTTAGTCTCACCACGAGTATTCTGTCTCCCGATAGACGGTCCTGCCCAATTGGGAGATACTGACTGGGTAACAGTTGTCTGAGACTCTCGGAAAAGCCTGTCGCAGGCTCTACCGACCTGCCTTTTGAATTCAAAACGTTTGTCCTGCACCAAGTAGCTGAGCCGATCCATGGAACAAGCCCGGGCCCCCCTGTTCCCGCTGCCTGACTTGATCCTTTTCCCCGGTCAGATCCTGCCGCTTCACATTTTCGAGCCCCGATACCGAAAAATGACGCATGACCTGCTCGATGGAACCGGCGAGCTGGTCATTGGAACCGTGTTGGCGGAGGACAGAAAAAACCTTGACGGTGTCGCCCCGGTGCAACAGGTAGCCGGGCTAGCCAGGTTGGAGCGTTATGAAAAACTTCCCGATGGACGGTACATGGTCGTCCTGCTTGGGATTGGGCGGGTTCGGGTTACCCCAATTGAAAGTACCAAGCCTTACCCCATGGCAGATTACTCGTTGCTCGATTCCGATACCCAAATAGACGACTCACTGCGAGAGCGGATCTGGCAACTCGTCACTGAAAAGCAGGAGTTCAGTGAACTGCCACAGGAAACCGGCTCCGCCCAACTGGTCGACATCCTGATCATGACCGCCGAGATCGCGGTGGAAGACCAGTACTCGTTTTTTTCCATCGAAAGCCTGGAGGAAAGAGCAACCCGGGTCGTCGAGGCCTACCAGGACCCCTGACCGGTTTCCAGCCAGCGGATCAACCAGAACCGGGAAATTAGGGACGCCCGTCACCTGGGACCCAGTCATTCAAAAGCACATCTTAGGCAGGAACGCTCCCGGGGATAAGATGCTTGACGAGATCCTTCACCCTGGCACAACCGACCTGCTCCATTACCTGTTGAAGCTGTTTCTTGAGCATTTCAAAGGTATGGTGGCCGCCATACCTGCCCAATGCACAAACTCCCAACATGGGTGTTCGTCCCATAAACGTAAAATCGGCACCACAGGCAAGGCAGGCGGCAACATCCGCCCCGGAGTACATCCCTCCGTCGATCATGACTTTCAACTTGCTGCCGAATTCGGGAACCAGTTGAAACAGCGGCACGATCGTCGACTGTCCCCGGTCCAGCTGCCGACCACCGTGATTGGAAACAATCAGTCCATCCAGGCCGTGTTTGACAGCGATTTCCGCATCCTCCGGGTTGACGATTCCCTTCACCACCAGGTTTCCCTTCCACTTTTCCCGAATCACCCCGATCTTGGCCTCCGTCAGGCGACCGGAAAATGTCTTGTTCATGAACAAACCAAGGTGCTTCATGCTCAGCCCCTTGGGAATGTAGGGCTTCATCGTCTTGAATTCCGGCTTGCCAGCCAATAATTGCCCCATTGCCCAGGAAGGGCTGAGACACATCTGGACAATGTTTCGGGGCGTCATCCGTGGGGGAATCGATAGGCCATTGCGGATCTCCTTGGGGCGGTAAGCAAACGTGGGTGTGTCGGCCAGGATGACCAGTGTCCGGCAACCCGCCTTCCACGCCCTTTCCAGCAACTTGTCACGGAGGTCCTCCTCAGCCGGATGATAAAGCTGGAACCAGAATCTTCCTCCGGTGATCTTGCCGATGTCTTCAATGCTGGCCGTGCTGACAGTGGAGAGCGTGAATGGAAGGTTATGATCGACGGCCGCCTGGGCCAGGTACTCGCAGGCCCGGGGCCACATCAACCCCTGCAAACCAACAGGAGCCACTCCAAAGGGCGCATCGTAGGATTCCCCAAACAGTTCAACAGTGGCATCAGCGCCGTCAAAATCTCTCAGGTACCAGGGCTTGAGCTGGACCTTGCGGATATCACTCTGGTTTCTGGCCAGGTTGATTTCCGAAAAACAACCGGCTGCCAGGTAATCATAGGCAAAACCGGGCATCCTGGATCTGGCTCGGGCCCTCAGGTGCTCGACGGAGGGGTACTCGGAATTGAAATGGGAATTCATCTTCAGTAGCCGTGCTAAAAAATGCAGCAAAAGAACCGGGGAGATTCAACCTGCTACGATTGGGAACCAGAAAAAATGGAGGAGCCAAGGACAAACGGGGGAGTAAGGATTCATTTTTCTATCATCCGCTTTTTGCCTTCTCCGTCAATCGACCGCCGGTTTGCGGGCCAACAGAGCAACCAAACGCCCCCTGGAACAAGCAGGAGACCAACTGTCCAAAGTCATTAAAAAAGCGGTAGCCCGGTTTTGCAATTTCCCAACAAAACCTGGCCTACCTCACAGAGGAGACGACTTCATCAAACAGCAAAAAAACTGACTTGCCAAACAACCACAGACGACGCCAAATCCAGTGAACGGACCATCGACTCCGTCAAGGATGGTCACATCGATGCAACCAGAATCCCGATTGCAAGGGTATTCCATAGAAGAAAAAATCCTCCACCGACCAGAATCCCAATCCACGCATGAACCGTTCCCTTAATTGCAGGATTCCTTTTTCGGTCGTGAAGACCGAGGATCCCCAACACCAAAGCAACGACCCCGACCAGGTTCCCGATCACGGGAAGACCGCTGACAATCCCGAGGTAGTAGGCAATCAGGGCCTTGGGATTTTTATAGGGGATGATGCCACCTGTGGCATCCCCCTGTTGCTGCATAACCGGTTGCTGCATACCCGGTTGCCCCATCATCGGCTGCTGCATCATATGGGGCTGCATACCCGGTTGCTGCATCATCTGGGGCTGCATACCCGGCTGCTGCATTTCGCCAGGCACTGGAGACGGAGAAACACCCTGCTGCAGTGAGGCATCACCTCCGGTTTGGACATCCTGCGAGGCATCAGCATCACTATCGCCGGAGATTTTTGACCAACAGGATTTCAGTGGCTCAAAAGGGCCTTGCCGATCATTGGCCACCTGGTCGGTACCGACGATCTGCTTGGCCTTCACGAATTGGATCAGCTCTTCCCGACCGTAGGGCCCCTGAACTTCCTCACCCCGTTTGATGTAATACTGCACTCAACAACTCCTGATGATTTGAATCTCGCGTCAGTCTACTCACTACGGGAAAGATTTGCAAAATCAACCCTTCCTGGTGACAGCCGCAGAAGCAGCCGGTTTTGACCGATTTCCAGGCCTGCTGGTGGGGGTTTTGACACACCCCTGCACGGTCACAACAACTTATAAGGAGCAAAAACAGAGTCTTCACCATGAGAAGAAACATTCTCAGCCATTGACTGCCTAGCTTCGGTAATCCGACAGACCACCCGTTATCCTGCGAATGACTTAACCGCCCGTCCCTATCTCAACCGGGAGGATTTTTTGGATGCAAAACGGGTTGTTGGATTTACCGGCATCAACGACTTTTACGGATGCTAACGATCCCTTTTTTCTTGAGAGCATCCCGGAGTGCTTGTTTTACCGACCCGGCACGGCTTACCTCCCCAGCGGAAAGCTGGACATTGACACTTCCGCCCACCATGTTTTTCTCAACGCTCTGACGACCCGCCGGACTGATCTTGCTCAGGTCGGGCTGTGTTTCCAGCAACCTGGTGATCGTGCAATTGAAAGACGTGCCATCGCCACCTGGAATTTCACTTACCGAAAAATCCGCCTTGATCCATCCGCTCACCGTAAATGCCTGCAGCCGCTTGACCTCACCACGGGCAGAGTTGTATCCAGCAGACTGGGAAGCTGAGATTTCATCCATACGGACCGTCGTGGCAGCCGCATTTGCGACTTCTCTGTTGCCCAGTTCATAGACACCCGAAAGATCGCCGCTTGATCCGTCAGAACCGGAGCCGAAGATCCATAAAAACAGGAACAACATGAAGGTGGCACCACCAAGAATCAAAAGAGCCAAAAGGCTGCCAAGCGCAATCGCCAGCTTCCTGTTTTCTTTTTTCTTCAAGGACTGAAGCAGACCGATCGAAGCCGCCTTCAAACCTTCTTCTTTCAACGTCTGTGCCGTTGCGTTCTTTACCTGCTTGGCCTGCGAGGCAACCTCCCCCGCCGTTTCCCTGGCCTGCCCCAGCGCTTTCTCCCCTGCTTGACCCAGTTTATCGAAGTTCAAAACGTTCGCCTCGCCATTGGCTGCCGCAGGATGTCCTGCCTGGGGACCGCCGGCTTGAGAGGGAATCGGTTGGGCAAATCCGGACTGGGGAACTCCCTGTTGAGGAACTCCCTGTTGAGGAACTCCCTGGGGAATTCCGCCTTGCCCGACTCCAGAAAGCGGATCGACTGCCTGGGGAACGCCCGGCTGAGAGGGAACCGGTTGAGTAAATCCGGACTGGGGAACTCCCGCCAGCGGATCGACACCCTGGGAACCGCCGGGCATGGGCCCCCCATGCTGAGTGGGATACGGTTGAGCAAACCCGGACTGGGGAACTCCCGCCAGAGGATCGACCCCCTGGGGAATTCCGCCATGCCCAGCTCCAGACAGCGGGTCGATTGCCCCGGGAACCACCAGTGGCCTGGAGCATTGTGGGCAACTGGTTGCATTCTTGAAAACGGACGCGCCACAAAAAGGGCATTGGTTGAAATTCGAAGCTTCAGAGGATCCTGTTTGATCGCTGGACTGAAACTCGTGCCACTTTGCTTCCAGAACTTCAAACGGTCCCAGTTCGTCGCTGGCTACCGAATCGGTGAGCTTGACCTTTCCAGCGGTTACCAGGTCCTGCAACTGTTGGCGATCGAAAGGCCCCTTGACCTTTTCTCCCCGTTTTACAAAGTACTGCATCTCATCCTCACATGTTTCGTGAATATGTAGAGCATGACACTACCCTTTCGGCAATGCAAACAAAAACCACCCCATTCTCATCCGCGTCAGGAATACAACGATTGCTGCTCATTTGGTTTGGAGGCTGACTTTGCTATTGGCACCTCGATTTCAGAGCCCGGTTTCCTGCCATTTTATTTTCCCTCGCCACTTCCTTGCGAGGAAGGAATCGCCAGCTGACCCATCGGAATCACCGCCATCTCGGCACTGTTGTCATTTCCTTTTCGGCCGCCATTGTTGGAATAACCGACGTACAGATGGCCCTGGTATTCGACGGCATAGGGATACGACAAGGCAGCACTTCGATCTGATTCGCCAGGTCCCTGCCCCTGGATGGCATCACGAATGACAAACAATTTTGAAAAGCTGTTCTGGCCCGGCTGGCTGACAGCAATCGTGAGGGGAGAACGGCGGTTACCCCCATCGGCTGTCATGGAACCGACCAGGAAACGCTGCCCATTTGAGAGAACCCCGGCACACGGTTTCGATGCCGCCATGGGCAGATTACTTTCCAGCGAGGAAGACCAGCTCTGACCGTAGTCAGGACTCGTTGCCACCAGAGTCAAAGGCTTCCCCCCGTAACGGGCGAGATTCAGCAGGTTGGAACCATCGACCAGCACAGTCGACTCCCCCCACATGTGCCTTACGTCCTCTCCCCGGGCAATCTCAACCATTTTCCAGTTTTTCAAATCGTCCCCGTCGCTGATGGCAACCGCCGCGGGATTTCCAGCGCCCACGATAAAGCCGGGCAGGATCCAGTTGCCATCCTTCATTCGGACCGGCTCTGTCATCGGCCAAAAACCATTTCGAATCACGGTCCCCTGCGGTTTCCACCGGCCACTCTGTTCGTCCAGGGTGTAGGCACGCGTGTGCACTCTCTGGCGAAAACCATAAAAGGAACCCAGGAATGCCCACAGCTTGCCACGGTGCGATAGAAACACCCCGTGACTGACTGCAAGGTCCTTTTCTTTATGGCCCGCATCGATGGTGCGAACAGGAGACCAGCTTTGCCCACCATCATCACTGAAGCAGTAACGCCCCTCTTCGGTTCGGGTATTCTCGCTCCCTTTGTTATGACCAAACGATGCATAAAGCCTGCCCCCGTGCCAGGCGAGAGCAACCCCATGCAAAAACCGGTAACCATCGACGGCTGGTTCGTAGCGTTTGATGACCTCAAACCGCACACCCTGCAAAATTTCTGCCTCGGAAGTCTTGGGGAATGCGCCCCCTGTCCAAAGCTTGACCGGGTCAGGCAACCGGGGAATCCGGTGCATGGCCTTGACCGGCTGATAGGCATCTTTCATCTGCTCGTCTGAAAGTGGCCTGTCAAACAACCGGATTTCATCCAACGCCCCCACCCAATGCTGCCGCATGCGACCGTTGTCGTCGACACCTGCAAATGTCAACGGTGCCCCGGTTCCTGGAATTCCCCTGGTCAGCCCAACGCTTGGCGCTGCTTGACCGTTGATCCATAACTGCGCCCGCCCCGGTCGAATCACCACTCCCACCAGGTGCCAATGCCCGGGCTGAGGCTGGATCGTGGATTGGGCAGTAACCCACCGCCCCTGGTGAACATACAGGCGGAAACGGTTGTCCTTGTCGATCATCACTCCCCATTGCCGTTGCCCCAGTGAGTACACATTCTTGGCCGCAATCATCTGCTGCCTGCCATCCAGCCGATAAGGGTTCACCCACGCAGTCAAAGTAAAGCCGGATCGGTTGCTGGCCAGCTTTTGGGAACCTTCGGCCTTGAGCAGGCTGTCTCCTTGAAAGGCCAGGCTCGTGCCCCGTACACCCTCCGCAGTCGTGACCCGCCCCTGGACTTTCAGGCCGGACGGACTGAGCGATTCGAGCGACCACTTCTGTTGAGCAATGGAGAAATCCGGCAGGGCAGCCAAACCCAATGACAGGCCCATCAGGCAAAGCCTCAGCAGGCCGGTGTTCGGCAGGAAAGAAAAAGAAACAGGCAACCGAATCAGGGCCAACCAAAACGAAGCTCGCATCTCTTGAAGCCGATCAAAATTCGTGGTGACAAATTCTGATCAAGTATAAACAAATCGTCAGCAGGGCGGAAAACGAACCTTCCTGCTGAACCGGTTTTCGCCACAGCTCACTGTTTCCGAGTGCATGATTGATGATCTCTAGCCGGGTCCCGGTTTGACTCCCCCGGTGAATCCTTTCCTCCGAAAAGACGATTCCCAAAAGCCGTTATTCCGGTAAAACTCGACAGCGTCTTTGCCTTGTTGGATGGTGAACCCCGTATCATCGCAGTAGGCCTTGACCGCTCTGGCAAGGGTGACCGTTCTGTCATCACAAAGCGTCGGTACATGGAGAGAGGGATCCGTCTCCGTGGATGCCCGCACCTTTCGAGTGTTTTTTCTCGAACACACCCACCACAGGCATCCGATCCCGACCAATGCAAAAACCAGTGCCCAGAATGCGGGCAGAACCAACAGCAGTACGGCAACTCCGGCTGGCAGCAAAAGAATGCCTGCCAGCAAAAAAAGCAAAAGGGGTGTTTCGCTGGCAGAAAAATCGCTGGGTACAAAGCTTGTGTGTTTTTTCATGCTGCCTTCAATTTCTTTCGTTCGTTGGGACCCATTTCGGATGCGTCTGCAGGTAAATTGCCGATGGAGCGAAAGGGCCTCCTCAATTTTGCCCTACAGCAATCCCTCGGCAATCCTGCGGTAATCACGCAAGGACCAAACTTTTCGCTCCGTCTCGATCCCCAGTGAAACACCCAGTGAAAAGCCCTGTTGATTCGCTTTTTGATGATTGGGCACCTACGGGAGTTTATTGGAAAAAACCTCTCGAAGAATTTGATTCCCAGCGTCCGGCTGAAACTGCGTTGCCCGGTGAATTGAGCGAAAAAGCCTGTCCCGGAAATTCCATTCCACCAAAATCCTGCATGAGTCAACAGCGTCTCAGACGGAAAAGAAATCTCTTGGTCGGGCTCGGAACGCGGAAACCGTTTAGGCTGGTCAGGCCGTTCACCCTGCCAGCCAGCCTTTTGCGTGAAGGACAGGTAGCCGGGCCGAACGAACCTGTCAGGGCGACTTCCCTTGAGGAACTGGGACATGCAGCAGGATCGGTTTACAATGTTCCAACGGTCCAGCGGAGCCCCCTTCCGGACGACTCATTGAATTCAATGAGAAAAGGACCGCACTTGGAGGCCCACCGAATTCTGAATGAATTTCGACCCGGCAGACAGGGATTCGGCCTGCAGAAAAGGGTCGCGATGCGAATTTGACCTGTGGAGTTTCATTCGGGAATTACATCATCACGGAATCTTCCACTACCGGCAGCCCGGTTCTTCCCCGGCACTGTGGAGAGATTCCCGCGAATACGACAGGAAACCAGAGATGCTTTTTCGTTTATTTCCATTCGCCTGCCTGTACCTGTTGACGCTACCAGCCTCGGCTGTGGAAAAACCAAACATCCTGATGATCCTTTGTGACGATGTTGGATTTGAATGCTTCAGCGCTTATGGAAGCCGTGAATACTCGACCCCCCGTCTGGATGCCCTGGCCGCCGGGGGAATCCGTTTCGAAAACTGTCACTCCACACCGCTGTGCACACCGAGTCGTGTCAACCTGATGTCCGGTAAAACGAACGTATTCAAATAAATTGACTTTGGCGTTTAACCCAGGGGAGAACCGACATTTGCCAACCATTTCAAGGATCACGGCTACGCGACAGCCGTGGCCGGAAAATGGCAACTGTTGACCAAGAAGGGGGGCATCTCCCCGGCGGAGGCAGGCTTTGATACTTATTGCCTGTGGAATTATCCGGGTGGCGGACGGAATCGCTACTGGAATCCATCACTCGTGCAAAACGGCAAACTGCTTGACCTGCCAGAAAAAGCTTATGGCCCTGACGTGACGACCAATTTCCTGATCGATTTTATCAGGAAGAATCGGGACTACCCCTTCCTCGCCTACTTTCCGATGATCCTTCCCCACAATCCGTTCCCGGTAACTCCCGACAGTGCCGACCCAAATTCGAAAGACGAAAAACGGAACTTCATCGACATGGTGCAGTACATTGACAAGAATGTCGGGCGAATCGAAGACACGCTAAAAGAGCTGGGCCTTCGTGAAAAGACATTGATCATCTTTACGGGTGACAATGGTACGAATTCCGTCCTGACCTCCGAACTGAACGGTCGCCAGATACGGGGCGGCAAGGGTTACACCCACGACTATGGTACGCATGTCCCATTGATCGTTAATTTTCCCGGAAAGGTTCCCGCGGGAAGGATTGTCGACGATCTCATCTGTTTCTCGGATCTGTTCCCCACGATGGTGGAGGCCGCGGGACTTCCCCCCAAAAAAATCAGCGATGGGGATGGATGGAGTTTCTGGCCCCAATGCCAGGGAGAAGCGGGCCGCAAAAGGCAATGGATTTACTGTTATTACTTTCCACGCCCATCTTCCGCCAGGTACAACGACAAATACAGCCACTACGAGGTGCGGTTTGCCCGCGACAAACGCTACAAGCTGTATGACGACGGAGATTTCTTTGACACGCTCGAGGATGTGCTCGAAAAGCAGCCCATCGCCAGAGGCGAGGCTGGCCCCGGCGGTGAATCCGCCCGCAAAGTTCTGCAGCAGGTGATCGATTCCTACCCGAGTTCCGGTCAAAAAGCCAACCGCCGCAAAAAGTAGCCAAAGCCGGGCTGGATGCCATTGCCACAGGCCGAAATCCGGCCATTGCCCAAGGTGCCTGCAAAAGAGATGAAATCGGTTTTTGTGGCTGGATGAAATTCATTCGGCCAGGTCAAACTGAAATCGGATGCCCCTCGTAGAACCGGATCCACTGTTGAGTCAATTCGCGGTTGCCCAATCCATAACCACTCCAACCGGGGCCACTGGCTCGAGCCGACCAGTAGATCCCCTTGGTGCAAAGCCCCGCACGCAACTTGAGCCTCTTCTGTTGCCCCAGCTCAACAAGAACCGAACCTTCACATATTTTACCCAGTTGGCGAAGCGAATTTTCAAAATCATCCAGCGTCATGATCTCAAGTTCGGCAATCCCCCGGATGGCCTCACCGGGTGCCATCTCCTGAATCGAATAGGTGGTCGTTACCCAGGTATTCCCGGCCCCGGAAAAAACCCGTTCGGGCAAACCCAACAAGACCCCCCGGGTTCCCACCAAGCACCCCCGCCCCAATCCAGCCGTACCGATGTAGGTTGCATTGGGGGAAAACGCATAATCCTCGAACATGACCAGTGACATCTTCCCCTTTTCCGCTGCTAATTTCCCAGGCTTTGATATTTCTCCTGTTGGTCGCGCCCGTGTTCCAGCAGAACGCACGAAGGACCGACTCCGAATTCCTGGATCTTACCACGAATGCCACCATGGGATCGGAAGGATGCGGCAATTTTGAACCATTCCCCGACGTGCCTGCCCCGGTAAAAAAGGGGGTGCCGGAAATTTTCTTTTGCTTGGGCAAGGGCGACTGTTTCCAGAGAGGCTCTTATTCGCTTTCTTCCACCAAACGTGAAACTGAAAATTTCCTGCTGATGGCTCTCTTCCGTTCCCCTTACAGGAAGCGGAAGCCGGGAAACCGCCCAGGCTGCATTCGCAAGGTTTGATTCGGATGCACGACTGATCACCAGCAAAAAAATCCGCCAGGCCAGGGATTCCATCGGTCAACACCTGGCTCAATGGACCAGGGAGGGCATTCGGCCAGCGAAGCTGAACCAGGCCGTTCTCGAACTGACCCACCAATGCCGTCTCGCCTGGGAATCCCATTGCGACGAAAACCTTGCAGGAAACGGGGGCCGCAGTCGGGGCGACGGTTCTTCGACGGGTGTCATCCGGGATCTCGAGCGTCAGCTCGTGGCCGATGCTCTCTACGCCCGGGCCAGTCAGACCGCCCGTTCGATCGCCAAGTCGGGCAGCTTTACCGGCGCAGAGACCCACCGGAAGATGTTCGAAAAACTCTACTGGGGCGAACTCCATTTCGTTGAAAGCAAACGGCTCAACAGCAACGCCGTTGAGTCAGCCATGGTCCAGTTCCGCAAGCACCTCCTCACCTGGAAGCAGGGGCCGCCACCGACCGAATTGACAAACCTCGCCGCCCAATTGGAAAATGCCTGTGAACAGGCAATGGGAAAATAAAAGGAAAAGGAAAGGAAACAGGCGATCACCCGATCCCGCCTGCTTCCGGAAACGTCACATGAAACCCTGCTGAAGAGCCATGGTTCCGGACTCACCTTTTCACCTGAAAAGAACATGCCCCAAAAACACCAGGACCTCTCGATCTCGGACTTCATCAACCAACCTGTTTACCGGTTTGGCTGCCTCGGTGCCTCCATCCTGACACTGGTGGTGATGATCCTGATCCCGGTTCCAAAATTCGTTCCTGCAGCAGGAATCATCAAATCGGCTGAAAAACTGAGCGATAGCTGGAATAGCGGTTCGAGTAGCCGCCCGGGAATGAGACGGTCCCAGGGGCGCAGAGGGCTGAAATACTGGGTGGTCGTTCGGTACACCGTTGGAAACAGGGAATATGAAATCAAGAAGATTCTGCAGACCGAAAAATTGCTCTACAACAGTACTCCGGTCGAGGTCTTTTACGATTCAGGAAACCCGGGAGATGGGCACCTGAGCGTGCCCCTGTTTTCGATCCACATCCTGCTGCTGTTGATCCTCTTATTACTGGGAGCGTTGACCGGATTTCTGTTCTGGTGGAACTGGTTTCACAAACAACTCAAGGAAAAACAGCGGCAACTCGACCAGGAAGCAAAAAAGAAGGTCCTGGTTCCCACCCCGGTACCAGGAATGCCATCGCTCGTGCAGATACTGTGCCTGCGGTGCGACCGCCCAACTCAGTACCCAATCCACCTCGCTGGAACCAATATCCGCTGCATGGCCTGCAACTACCGGATGACACTTTCAGCGGTCGCCATGCAGCAGAGCAACCCGATCCAGCTTACCAACCCGATCCAGCAAAGCAACGCCATGCCGCAGGTTAGCCCCATGCCGCAGGTTAACCCGATACCGCAGAGCAACCCGGTTCCGACATTCCCACAACCGCCGAAGGACCCCGAAAACAAAGGTTTTCATCCACCGGGGACTCCGGGTGGACAAACCAACTCCAACCTGACTGAGCGGGAAAAGAGAATCGATGACCTGCTCAATGAATGACCCGGACGAGCGGGGCAACCGCAAACCAACCGAAAATCTCAGCCGTTCGTATCCACCGAGCATCCGTATTTCCGGGAGGCAGGGACAACAGTTCATTTCAACAGCTGTTGCAAAGGCACCCGTTGGCATTCAGGAGCCACCTCCCTGTCCCTCATGCCAATTCATTGTTGCAGTGCTCCTGCCGCGTCAAGCCATGTCAGCCAACAACTGGCAAACGTGCGGTGACGGCGATTCCGTTTTCTACTCAATGCCGTCCCTTTCTCGCAGCTTGCGCCTCCATGACTGACAGACTAAAACCACTGAAACGTGAGGTTATTCGGGTTTTTGGGAAAATTGGCATTTTCTTTGAAGGATTCAGCCTCACGGCGATCTAACTGACATGAACGCAATTGACGGGACATTTGCTGAGACAATTGAGCACCACTGGAAACCGATCTTCCATCTGGGCTTAAGGATGTTTGGTAATCCCGCCGAAGCCGAAGAGGCTGCCCAGCAGACGTTTTTCCAAGCGTTTCAGCATTGGGACCAATTCGAGGGGAGGTCCGATGTCCAAACTTGGCTGTTTCGCATCGGTATCAATGTTTGCCGCAGACAACTCAAGGAAAAAAACCGATTCCAGGGATACAATCTTGATCCTGAAAAGTTTGCGGCAAATCGGGAACGGGACCAGCGAGCAGAGGATCTTCAGGATTGTGTCGCAGTGGCGTTTGAAAGCCTCGACCCTGCCGATCGTCTGATTCTGACCCTGTTCTGCATCGAACAATTGCGCCATCTCGAAATTGCCAAAATTCTGGACGTGCCCGAAGGTACCGTTTGGTCACGTCTCCACCACGCCAAAAAGCGTCTGAGAACTAAAATCACATTTCTTCAAAAGGGTGAATCCAAATGAACGAAGAACACGCGAAACAGTTGTGCCTTAAGGTCGTCTATGGAGGGGCGCTGTCTATCGAAGAAAAACCGGTTTGGGATGCATTCATGGAAACCGACTCCGGGAAGCAATACCTGAGCCAAAGCAGTGAGATGCGTTTGGCTCTCAATGGAATCGCCAAGGTGGATTTGATTCCGGAACCTCCTCAAGACCTGGCAGACAGCTTTGTGGAGGCGTACCGCAGAATGTCTGAAAAATCGCAATCGGCAGCCAGGCTGATGACCTTGATTTCAGCCGCTGCATTTCTGCTGGCTTTAGCTGAGGGTTGGCAGGCAGGATTTGTTCGCGAGGTTGCCATGCTTTTGATCGCGGGTACCTGCGGGTGCATATCGGCATTGATTGCAATCTTTCACAATCACCGCGTACGCAAGGAAAACGACCTGATCGGTTTTCTGAAAAAAGGTCACACCAAGGCAAATCGAATCTTCGGCCTGCTGGTTGGCGCGATCCTGGTGTTTCTTCCCCCGCTGGCCATTGGCGCCTATGACTTTTTGCAGCAGGATTTTGCAAGTGGGCTCAGAAAATCCATCTGGTGCCTTGCTTTCATGCTGGTTGTCATGGGGATTCATCCTTTTCTCTCACGCCTACAATTGCGTAAAGAAGACCCGGATGCCTTTGACTGGTGGCAGAACGAACTGAAACGCAATGATTCGTAATGCCCTTTCTACGAAAGGTACCTTTACATGATTTTTGGATTCCAGGGCGTTTTCTGTTGCGATCTGGGTCGCAACCTGGGTCGCAATCTTGGTGGCGTCCCCTCATCCGTTGACCTGTTCATGAGAAAGAACCACCAGCGATGACCGTTATTCAAAACCCAATCATGGTATCGACCGTGCGGCTTTTATTCGATAGCCAGCTGGCATCCAGTTCTGCCTCGATTGAGTTCGCCTCGGTTGAGCCTTACCTCGAACAAGATTACCTGGAGCCTTCTGGTGATCATGACATTGAGCACCGGACCGAATGCTGGCCGCTTTATCGATCCTCAACGCCAGGACATCGCCCGGCCCCCGGAAATGGGCACCGGGTTTGCTGCGGCTTGGACCAACCAGACGGAACAACCGTTTTTGAAACCACAGCCGTTCGTTCTCAAACCGAACCACTGCCAAATCATTTGTAGGGAATCAGTGCATCCACAATATGGATCACACCCCCTTTGCACTGAATATCCGTTTGGATCAACCTGGCCCCGCTGACAAGGAGGGTATCTTTTTCATTTGAAAATTTCACAGGGACGCGACTGATCCAGTCGTTATCCAGGCTGGCTTCTTTTCTGGCCAAAACGGCGAGCCTTTTCGCAGGGATTTTCTCCCCCAGCAGAATATGGGCACCGATGTCCCGGAAACCATCTCTTCCCAACATTCTTTCCACTTCCTGCTTGGGAAGTTTCGCAAAAACGGAATCGGCTGGTGCAAAGATCGTAAAAGGAATTTCCCCGTCGATAAAACTTTCAATCTGGGGGTCAGACTGGAGTCCTTTGGAAAATGTTTTCAATTGATCGGCAGATGCAATCACGGCCACCGCTTTTTTCATGGACGCTTGCGACCGCTCTTCCTGACCGGACAGGCCATTACCGGCAACGGTTAAAATCAACAGGGCAAGCAGGACGGTGTTCATGGTATCGCTTTCAGTTCAAAGGATCGGTGAGTCTGTCTACCAATTGCGGAGCCGCCGGAAAAGCGGACAGAAAAAATGGAATCCCCGGTAAAAACGGAGGCAACCGGCGAATTCGGACCTTTCTGACCGACAGGTAGCCGGTAAACCGCTGGAAATCTGATCTGCCGCTGCCCGAGAAAAAAGACTGAACAGCAGGGCCAAAACGGCCCGGGAAACCGCAAATCGAAGACCTGAAAAAAAGCAGACCCTGCTCCGGTTCCCAGGAAAATTCGCCGTGAAAACGGGCCGTTTTTCACGCTATACCGCTTACAGGGATGGGGCGTTTGGAAACGTACCCGGAATTTTACGAAAAAAAGTGTCCACACTTCTTTTCTCGCGCATGATAGATTCCATGGACCGCAACGAAATCCTTAAAATCCTGATGCCCGAACGGACAAAGCAGATCGCACTGGCCTGGTCGATCCTGCGGCAGTCCCACCTGTCAGAAGATGCCTACCAGGACATGCTGGCAAGAGTATTTGAAAATGAGGGCATCTTTGAGGGACCTCAACACCTGCGTGACTGGTCGTGGAAGGTTCTTCGCAACCGGTGTTACGAATTAACCCGTCAACGCAAATACCAGGCCACGTTGCTTGACGAGTCCATTCTCGATCTTGTGGACGCAGAGCTTGAAGGTCGTGAGACCGGCGATCTGCCTCTCCGTGCAGACGCTCTCCAGGGCTGTCTCGACGAATTGAACGACAAGTCACGTGAAACCATCAGGATGCGTTACTTCGAGGGTTTGCGTGGCAAACGGGTTGCGGAAAAACTTGGCCGCAAGCCGGAAACCGTTTACAAAACCCTGCAGCGCATTTATGTCACCCTCGAACGGTGCATTCAAAGGAAGCTGGCTGAATTGGATACGGGAGATTCCATCTCATGAACGATGAAGAATTTTCCCGCCTCGCCACCTTGTACCTGGAAGATGCGATCGATGACAACGATCTGGAACTGCTGAATCGCGAACTTGCAACCTCGCCTGGTCGAGTGCGGCAATTCAACGACCTCCGCCTGCTGACGGGACTGATCAATGAACATGGTCGAACAGTGGAAACGGCTGCTGATGGAGACCTGAAATCAAAACGCCCGGCAGCCCCACCCGCCCCCGTTTCGGTCAGGGCCGACTCCAACGTTTACAAGCCGTCTCCGCGGCATTGGTCACCCAAGGCTAAAGCCATCAGCCTGACCGCACTGGCCGCAGCTGGAACGATTTTCCTCTTCCTTGTTTGGCCCGCCCCGGAACCACGGTCAGGAACGACCGTTCCGGCGATTGCTACCCTTCAATACACATCCCATGCCAAATGGCAAAAGGGGGAGCGTCTGGTTGGCGACCGGTTTGGCGAGGGCAAACTGAATCTCGAGGTTGGCCTGGCGCGACTGGATTTTAGCAATGGTGCCACTGTCACACTCCAGGGACCTGCCGAGTTTGAGATTTTGTCGTCAGACAAAACCATCCTCAACAGCGGTATCCTCACGGCTTCCATACCGGAGTCTGCGATCGGGTTCGAAGTCCTTACCCCGGCAATGGATGTCGTCGATCTGGGAACCGCTTTTGGTGTGTCAGTGGGAGCAGATGGCGAAACCGATGTCTGCGTTTTCGAAGGTGAAGTCGAGGTCAGTCTTGCTGACAGCAGGGATCGTCCCCAGCTTGTCCGCGAGGGCTATGCTGTCCGCTCCAGACCGAAGGCCGATTCCATCGACGTCGTGGATTATTCTACGGAGCTTTATGAAAATTCATGGCCGGTTACCTCTGGCGTATTGCAGGCGACCGGCCTAATGAAATTCGTCTCGCCCGGTCCCGAATTCGTTCCGGGCAGATACGAGGACAGTAGTCACATCCTGGTTTTCCCGGAACGTTCGCACGTCTCGCTTGAATCGGAGCTCGAGGTCAACGTTTCGCAGCCGGGCCAGTACCGACGGGTTCGGCGAAAAGTCAAACAACCAATCGCTGCCGGGCAGGTCATTCGAAGTTACCTCCTGCAACTCAATCCCGTCGGTGAATTCACCCGGGAAGAGGCTGGCAGGACAAGAGTGATCGGGCAAATCACATTTGACCGCCCGATCCTCGGTTTGATTGGCGGAACGGCACAGCTCATCAGGACCGACGCCCTGCTGGGGCATCCGCTGGGCGATTATGGTGACACCCGGCGTGGCATTGAACCAACCCGCCCCGACGACCAGCCTGACTCCGGCCGGGACCATGTAACCCTCAGCAGGGACCGTCGAACGTTGTCCCTGGACCTCTCGGC
>JAYZFP010000184.1:0-13976 GCA_036336715.1 Planctomycetota bacterium | reverse complement strand
GGACCAATCCGGTTTCTGCTTCTTCCAGAAGGTCACCGCCAGAACGGCAATGAGAGGCACAATCAACCATGGCCAATTGGAAAACAGCCCCACATCCGGATCTACAATAAAGCAGGTCCACTCCCTGAAGCCCTTTCCCTCCCCTGAAGCAGCCCCCGTGATCAGTTGCGGAGTGACATTCCCGTGCCGAATGAAGTAGTACAGCGGATGCAGGCACCCTACCAGCATTCCCGCCAGGCAACCGACCCCGTGCCGCACCATTTTTGGACCGCCCCGGACAATCCCCAGTGCAACGACCAGAAGGGCGACAAGTAAAAAGGGAGGGTTCTGGGTCGACACGATCCCCAGAGCCAGAACGGTCCTGCCGTACTGCTTTTTGAGGAACCAGATCACACCCGTTGTGGCCAGGCAGACAGTAAAGAATTCAGTATGCCCTTTGTTGACAAACCAGAGCAGTGGGGAAGCCAGGGCCAGGGCCGTTGCAACCACCAGGCCCCGTCTGCCAAAGTTGGCTGAGGCGACTTTCAACAGGAGTCCCAGCAGGGTCAGGTTCAGCAGAGTAAAGCAGTGCCCGATGTCCCCCCCAAGGACCTTTAAAAACCAGTAATACGGAACACAAAGCAGCGAAAAGAACCAGAAGTGAGGAAAGTCCCGCTGGCCATTCAGTGTCAGACCATTCGAATAAACCTCCAGGTCACGTCCCGTAAGAAAGCTGCCATCCCGACTCTGCTGATAGGCTTCATACATCGCCAGCACTTCGGGATCCGAATAGGGCTGCCCCTTTTCAGCAAGTGACATTGTCATCAGGAAGTATTCACATCCATCCCCCACCCGGGGAGCGGGTTCCATCACCAACACCAGCCCGATTGCCATCAGGATCAGCAGAATCCCGCAAGCCACCGCCCCAAGGGGATCTCGATTCCCGCAATCATCCATTCGGCAGTTACTTTCGTGTTGAGGGAGCAGACAAGCCTCGAAAGGGAGATCTCGGCCAGCGACCCGTCGGTTCCATGGACAAAAATGTCACGCTTTCCGCCAAAAGCGTCAATAGAAATCGGGTAGGCTGCGTGAAAATCACGGGTGATCCGCAAATCAGCTGGCGATTAACCTGTGTTGAAACCACCTTTTCCCTGCACCATGGATACTTTTACCGGGGAATCGAATCTAAAATGCGTGGGTTGCGATTCACCAGGAAAAGGTGAACGCAAATCACTCACCTCAAGAATCCAAGGGTATTCACCATGACCAACAGGCGTGACTTTGTAAAAGCAGCAGCGACGGCGACAGCCGTGGTTCCCTATTTCTGGACCTCGTCGCAGGCAGTCGCCCAGGACAAAAACAGCAAACCCAAGGTTTCCGCGATCGGCGTTGGAGGGAGTCGCGGCAGGTACAACCGGGGCGGTTCAGTAGCGATGAATGCTGCCCGGTATGGAAGCATGGTGGCTGTTTGCGATGTCGACAGCAAACACACTGAAGAATTCAGCAAAAAACGTTTTGGCGGAAAACTGAATGAATATGTCGACTATCGGGAACTGCTCGAAAAGGAAAAACCCGAGGTGGTTACCATCGGAACACCCGACCACTGGCACGTACCGATTGCTATTGCGGCCCTCAGGTCGGGAGCTGATGTGTACTGTGAAAAACCGCTTACCCTGACGATTGATGAAGGAATCCAGGTGTCACGGGTGGTCAAGGAAACCGGCCGCGTGTTCCAGGTCGGAACTCAGCAAAGGACCGAAAACGGTCGCAAATTCCTCAAGGCAATCGCACTGGTTCACCTGGGTTACCTCGGAGAAAACGTAAACGCTCACGTTGCCATTGGCGGGGCTCCCGGAAGCGGCCCTTTCAAGCCAACCCCCACTCCTGCCGACCTGGACTGGGATTTCTGGGTAGGCCCGGCCATGGAGGCAAAGTACTGTGACGAACGCCGCAAACAGTTCCGCTGGTACCTCGAGTACTCGGGCGGCAAGATGACTGACTGGGGGGCCCATCATATCGACATCGCCCAGTGGGCACTTGGAAAATCGGATACCAGCCCGGTTTCCATCAGTGGTAGCGGACAATTCGGTTCGGTCGTCCCTGAAAATTTTGACTTCGCCAAGTTCTTCCGTGGTGAGGCCAAACTGGAAAACGGATTCAATGCAGCCACCCGGTTCAGCGTGGACCTTCGTTTCGAGGGTGGATCGCTCCTGAACGTGAATCACCACTACAAGTCTGCCGACGGCAAGACCGATTTTGGTAACGGGATCCTGCTCACCGGCTCCAAGGGGCGGATTTTCGTTAACCGGGGAAAACTGACCGGCAAACCGGCCGAGCAACTGACCAAAGAGGACGAGTCCCGGATCAATGACTACATCACCGGAACCCTGTACAAGGGGCAGAGAATCGACAACCACATGTCAAACTTCTTTGATTGCCTCGAAAGCAGGCAAGACCCCGTATCCGACGTCCATTCGCATCACCGGACAATGACATCCTGTCACATGTGCAATATCGCGCTGATGCTGGGTCGCAGCCTCAAGTACGACCCCAAAGCTGAGAAATTCCTCGGCGACGATCAAGCCAACGCGTTGATGAAACGACCTTCAAGGGACAAGTACCTGGCCTGATCCGTCGAGCTCTCTTTGTATCCACTCGATCTCCCGGAGGGGGAACGCCCGCGCATTAAAAACCGGCAGACGGGTAGAAACAGGAAAGCCCGCGATCCGCGAGACTGCGGATCGCGGGCTTTTTCGCATGGGTGCAGGGTTTATCGGTGCGTGACTTTCAAACCGGCGGCACCAACCCGCTCGGTTCCTTGATCACGATCGCACGACTGGTGTCCTTTACCAGCCTGGAAAACCTGCGGGCCCAGGCAAAAAGCAGAACCAGGAAACCGATGCTTCCTACCCCCAACACCAGGCTAGCCGCCTTACGGCCGATCATCGGCTTTTGAAT
Organism: Planctomycetota bacterium; assembly: GCA_036336715.1. Taxonomy (GTDB): domain Bacteria; phylum Planctomycetota; class Planctomycetia; order Pirellulales; family Pirellulaceae; genus JABAAE01. The sequence continues at coordinate 11,039 of JAYZFP010000184.1, read as the reverse complement.
GGCAAAGAAAACAAACACGATGAACACGACAAAAACAAAGGCAATCATCTTCCAGATATCATTCCGCGTCCTGACAGCCCGGACATGCAAAGCCGGGTTCTGCAGGTATTCCGTCAGGTAAATCATGAATGTCAGGAACAGGATATTCGCCACAAAACCGAGCAGCAACTCCATGATGTTGAGCTGAATCCAGATAGCCAATCCTGCAGGTGCCTGCAGGGGGACCACCTGCTTGGCAAAATGAACGAGGACCCCAAGACCGAAAAAGGCGGACGATGTCCATACGTAAATGTAACCCTCGTTACGGCGTGGAACAGCGAGACATTTCAGCTCGCCGATCAAAACGATGAGCAAACCAAGCGCGGTGCCCAGCATCGCCAGCTTGACCAGCGGCCCTCCTCCCCGGAAGGTGGCAAAACGTTCCAGCATCCAACAGGCCGTCAACAGGAGAATCCCGGTATGGTAATAACGCAGGCCCGATCTTACGGAGCGAATCCCCGGCAGATCCTCCAGCGGAAATTCGAAAGCTGAACGGTTGGCCCCTTCAACCAGCCCCGGGTCGATGCTGGCTTTGGATACCTGACGCGCAAAATCCTGCTGCCGGATGGTCTCCACGGCATAGGGGTTTTTTGCAGATTCGGAAGGCAACCATTCCACAATTCAATTCCAGGGATCTTCTTTTTACTTTTGTACATTATGGACGGAAGATCAAAACTGTAAACGACCGGCTGGTGGGACGCTGCAGCCAATTTTGCAGGAAATACCCCCGGGGATTACCATTGGATGACCCGGCTTTGGGTCCCGGCAAACCTTTCCAGGACCCAATTCGTAAACAGAAAGTACCAGCCTGCGGGTTTTCCATTTTCGTGCAAACCCTTTCGTGTTAAATTTGAACCGGCGACGAAATGGCACCGTCGTCCTTTGAAATCTCCCAAGTTTCCGCAGACGTTTTATTGGAATAGATGGTCCCTTGAGAAAATCACTCCGTCTCCCGTTTCCCCTTGCAGGTCTGACCCTGTTGGCGGGAGCCTGTTGGCTGATGACCTGCGGTGGTTGCAACAATGACAACCGCCAGCAGCAGGAAGCCACCAAAAAACCCGGTTCCTTTCGTGTGGAAACCAGGACCGAAAGCCCGGATGTTGAATACTCACTTTCCGAAGAGCAGACCCGCTACCTTTGGGACCTGGAGCATCATGCCAACATCCTGGGGCAACACGGTTTCAAACCATTGATCGCTGCCATCGTGGAGGGATCCCGGGAAACGCTTCTGAACGTGATCGGAGAACCTGCCTGCAGCGTGGTCAATCCCGAGGACGCTCCACTGACCTACAAGTCCGAGGTGCTGGACCTGCAACGCACGCTCCCCCCGGAATCGGGAGAGCCGACCGCGATGACAGCGGAACAGTTTGCCGACTGGCTCCTGGAGCGAAGAAACCTGTTTGCCGATTCCCCCCGGGCGAGGTTCGACGTTCGCACCATTCTGCCGCCAGGAGAAGGAGAGCAGCTCTGGTCGGTGGATTGCATCCACCGGATCTGGGGAGAGTCCAAATCAGGGGGTCCGCTGGAGGTGACGCTGCACCTCCAGTTAAAGACCTACGAAATTGAAAAAAACCGCATGGACCTGGGCAGCTGGATGAACCGCTGCGATGTGACGCAGGTCGACAAATTCCGTTCGACCCGAAAATTGTTCCAGCCGGTGGATGACCAAAAGACACAAATCCTTTCCAGCAGCTTCCACGACAACTGGACCAACGCTCGCAAGGAAATCAATACGGGCGGCATCTACGCCTGCGATTACAACCGGGATGGCAATACCGACCTGTTTGTTTCCGACATCCGTGAGGATGCCGGAAAGATGTTTACCGGCCGCCCTGGCGGAAAATTCCACGAGGACACCTACTTTCTGAAACTGGAACTGGCAAAGAACTGCCGAATCGCTGCCTTCGTGGATATTGACAATGATGGCTGGGAAGATGTCTTCTTTCCCGGGCTTCCCAGGGCCTACAAGAACATCAACGGTGAAAAATTCGTCAACGTCACGGGCAGTACCAACCTCCCCCTGATGCTGGATCTTTCGGAGGGAGAACTGAAACGGATTTCCGCCGTGGTTCCAGCCGATTACGACCTGGACGGCGACCTGGACCTCTACATCACACGATCGGTGGAAAATGTCGGTTCCTGGCTGGAAAGCAATCAAAAGCAGCTGGCCCATAATCAGCTGCTGCGGAATGACGGCAACTGGAAATTCACAGATGTCACACGCCGAACCAAAACGGACGGTGAAGGGCGTTCGACCTTTTCGGCTGTCTGGGCCGATGTCAACAATGACCTTTACCCGGATCTCTACATCATCAACGAGTTCGGGAACGGATCGCTGCTGCTGAACCGGGAAGGGAAAAAGTTTGAACGTTTGAAACTGACCAGTGATCAAAATGATTTCGGTTCCATGGGCCTGACGTGCGGTGACTACGACAACGACGGAAACATTGACCTTTATGTCTCCAACATGTATTCCAAGGCTGGCAGTCGGGTGATGGGCAACATGAAGGCCGGTACTTACCCGCAGGAAGTTCAGGCCCGCCTCCGGAGCATGGTTGCCGGCGGCGAACTTTACCGGAACAACGGAGAACTGGATTTCAGTCCGGTTGGAAAGGACTTCCAGGTACATGCAGCGGGTTGGGCCTGGGGTTCCTCCCTTTCTGATTTCAACAACGACGGTTTTCTCGATCTCTATGTGACGGCCGGATTTATCAGCCGGGACCGCGAAAAACCGGATGGCTGAAACTGCCTCTGGTTGGCTGTCGTGTCACAGCCGGGAAAAAAACAGTGTGATGTCGAGCAACCGGCCGAGCTGGACTCCGAATTGAATGAATTCTGGGTGGGGAACCCTTTCCAGATTTTTCAGCACCACAACCTGAGCAGTTTTGAACGCAACAGGGCCTACGTCAACGTCGGGGGCAAAGGCTTCCTTGAGGTCAGCCACATGACCGGTGCGGATGTGGATGGAGACAGCCGCGCCGTGCTGGCACTGGACCTTTTCCGTCCCGGCCAGATGGACCTGGTCCTGCGTCAGGTTGGCGGCGGTTCCATCCGGGTCTTTCGCAATCAGTTCCCTGCAGCAAACTACCTGAAAGTCTCGCTCGATGGAGTGGATTCCAACAGCCTCGGCATTGGATCCCGGATCACCGCCTGGGTGGGCGACCGAAAAATAGTCCGGGAACTGTTCCCCATCAACACCTACCAGTCTCAGCAACCCTCGTGGGTGCATCTTGGTCTTGGCAAAGACGAAAAGGTCGATCGGCTGGAAATTCGCTGGCCATCCGGTTACAGGCAGGAAATCAAGAACCTGGCGGCCAATCGTCATATCCTGGTGACCGAAAAATCGGACCAGGTGCGGGATTTCGCCCGTTCCATCCCTGCCCGCTCATCGAGGTGAAGCCGGCAAACATCAGGCCCGACCGGGCTGCATTGCCGACCGCCGTCGAAACGAGCCTTGTCAAACTGGGGGAAATCGTTGACACTTTCAGGGAAATTGGAAATCAACGAGTACGGACACCACCCAAGTTGAATGAAAGTTCGCAAGGCCCTGATTACGGCGGCAGCACCTGCCCAGCACAACATTCCCCTGCAGAAAATCGTTGACCAGGATGGCAAGGAAAAGACGGCACTTCAACATATCGTTGAAGAAGTGACCCACGCAGGTGTCGAAGAAATCTGCCTCGTCATCCAACCAGGGGACCAGGACGAATTCCAGCGGGCAGCGGGCGATGGTGCAGGCATGCTGACATTCCGGGAACAGCCCGAACCCCTCGGCTACGCCGATGCGATCAACCGGGGGAAAGACTTTGTCGGCGACGAGGCGTTTTTACACCTTGTCGGCGACCACCTCTATCTCAGCTCTGCGAAAAAGAGGTGTGCCAGCCAACTGATCGAAGCCGCCATGACACACCAATGCAGTGTCTCGGCCGTTCAGCCAACGCGGGAAAACAGCCTCAAGTTTTTTGGAACCATTGGTGGAGCCCCCTTTGCCCAGTCCACCGATCTTTATGAAATCAGTACCGTAGTGGAAAAGCCAACGCCAACCCAGGCGGAGCAGGAACTGGCGATTGCCGGACTGAGATCCGGTTTTTACCAGTGCTTTTTCGGCATGCATGTTTTGTCCAGCACAGTCATGACCATCCTCGGCGAACTGATTGACCAGGTGGAAAACAACGCGGATGTTTCGCTGTCGAATGCACTGGCCATTTTGGCAACCCGTGAAAAATACCTCGCCTTTGCGGTCGACGGTTCCCGTTACAACATCGGGCAAAAATATGGTGTTTTCATTGCCCAGGCGGCGCTGGCTCTTCAGGGCAACGATCGGGAAGCTATCCTGGCAACGCTTGTTGAACTCCTGGCCAACAATCGGCTTTCACCGGCGCAGAAAAATTAGCCTGGATTTGAATGGATTCCCCCGGCATGAACCCACTTCTTGAAATCATCACTTCCGATTCCGATGAGGTACGCGATCGGTCATTGGCTTCGGTCTGCGAAGGGGCGAATCTGGCCGAACTCCTTCAGCACTCGGGGGAGCTGGATCAATTTCGAAGGCATACCACCAATCTGTATCATCAGGTCCGCTCCCTCTTTTTCCTCTCCAGCATTTACCGCTACTATCTCCCGGGGCAGCTGACTGCCAACAACCAGGGCCTGATTCCCTTTGCCGGTTATCAATTGTTGCTGGAACGCCGATTTCCTGAAGCGATCGACACCTTTCTCGAAGAGGCCAACCAGGGAGGCTGGAATGAGGGCATCTACAGCGCCCTGGCCCAATCCTACCACCAGCTGGGCTTCCAGACGCTGGCAAACCAGGTCCGAAAAAGTGTTCGGTCCGTCCGGGGAAATCAATGGATGTTCCGCATGGGGCACGCCGATGACCACCCCCTTCGCATCCGAAAGGAAATGAAAAAGATCCTTTCCTCGGGACGCTTTCCGGTCCTCACGGAAAGAACTTCCGTCCGCATGGATTTTTCCCACAGCGCCTGGAGCGATATTTTCTTTCTCGGGATGGATTTTCCGGAGGGAGCCCAGGTTCTCAACGCATCGATCAACCTCGGTGTCCGAGGTCGGGACGCTGCTCCCCGACCACCTATCGAAACCTTCCTGCGGGTAATCGACGAACCGGTCTTTCGGCTGGTCAGTGTCGACCTGAACGCGGAAGCCACCGTCGAAAGCATCCACCAGATGTTTGATTTTGCAAGTGATTACCTCGGGCTCCTGAAAGCGTCCGTGATCGCCAGCGGAATCGTACCCCCTGGAATGGAGGGGAGCGTCCAGAAAACCGAAACGCTTCTGAGCCGTATTGTGGGGCCTGGCCTGGGACTGGAACTGGTCAGCCAGGTAAACGACATCCCCAAGGGCTCCCGGTTGGCCGTCTCCACCAACCTGTTGGGATCACTGATCTCCATTTGCATGAGGGCAACCGGTCAAATCGGGCAACTGACAGGCAACCTGAAAGAACCGGACCGCAGGATTATCGCCGCCAGGGCCATCCTGGGAGAATGGATTGGCGGTTCAGGAGGTGGCTGGCAGGATTCCGGCGGTGTCTGGCCAGGGATCAAACTGATCTCCGGAAAAAAAGCGGCCCCCGGGGAACCGGAGTTTGGTATTTCCCGCGGTTGCCTGTTGCCGGAACACGAGGTACTTGGCGAGGAACGCATCTCTCCGGAAACCCGGAAACTCCTGCAGGAATCCCTCGTACTGGTTCATGGCGGAATGGCCCAGAATGTGGGACCGATTCTGGAAATGGTCACCGAGAAATACCTGATCAGGTCAGAAAAGGAATGGGCCGCACGACATCAGGCAATGCAGATCCTCAGGGAAGTGGTCGAGGCACTCTACCAGGGAGATGTGAAAAAGGTAGGAGAGGTAACGACGCGAAACTTCCAGGGACCCCTGCAGGAAATCATTCCCTGGGCGACAAACCTGTTCACCGACCAACTGATCGAATCGGCCAAGGAAAAATACGGTGACCAGTTTTGGGGATTCTGGATGCTGGGAGGAATGGCGGGTGGCGGCATGGGCTTCATGTTTGCTCCCGAGGTCAAAAAGGATGCCCAGGTTTGGATCCAGGACCGCATGCTGCAGCTGAAATCTGAACTGGAAAACAGCCTCCCTTTCGCGATGGATCCGGTGGTCTACGATTTCGAAATCAATGATGATGGCAGCCGAGCCGAATTTGTCGCCGACAACCAGATGCCTCACAGCTACCACCAGCTGGTTTCCCCCCGGAAAATTCGGCAGGACCCAAGGGAACTGTCCGAGATGACCCGGGTCGAACTCGAGGAACTGGGGGCCTCATTCCAGGGTGCGCAGCAAAACGAACCTGCCGCCCAGCTGTTGAAAACGCTTCTGCCCCGCATGGGTCAAAACGGATCCAATGGATCTGACCTGGAAAACCGGCTCAAGCAGTTCGGCTTTGACGAGTTGCAGCATGAGCAAATCCGTGCGGACCTCAAGGCCGGGAGGATCGGCCTGGCCCAGAACCGCCTGCCGGCCAACGCGACCATCGAAGATGTCTCCCAGGCCGACGTGATGGACACTCGAAACGGAGTCCCCCCGGAAACACGCCAACTTGGAATCGAGGCCATCGCCCAGGGGAAAGTCGGCGTGCTGACCCTCGCTGCCGGGGTCGGCAGTCGCTGGACAGAGGGCGCGGGCGTTGTGAAGGCCCTTCATCCCTTCTGCAAGTTCGCAGGAACCCATCGTAATTTTCTCGAAGTTCACCTGGCAAAAACACGCCAGGTTTCGAAACTTTACGAGGTCGAAATCCCTCACATTTTTACCAGCGGCTACCTAACCGACCGACCGATCGGGGAGCACCTCGAACGCAAGAACCGTTACGGTTTTGGAAACCGTGTCGACGTTTCGCCCGGATGCTCCGTCGGTTTGCGGATGGTTCCCATGGTCCGCGACCTGCGATTTGAATGGGAGGAAATGCCGCAGCAAATGCTGGATGAGCAACAGCAGAAGATGCGGTCCAGCCTGCGAGGCGCCCTGATCCAATGGGCAATTCAATCCGGCGAGGGAGAGGACTACCTGGACAACCTTCCCCTGCAATGCATGCACCCGGTCGGTCACTGGTACGAATTTCCCAACATGCTGCTCAATGGTACCCTGGCGAACGTGCTCGATCGCCACCCCCAGCTGAATTACCTGATGCTTCACAATGTGGATACGCTGGGAGCCAACCTGGACCCGGGACTCGCCGGTTTGCATATCCAATCGGGGAACAGCCTCAGTTTTGAAGTCATTAGCCGGCGACTGGATGACCGGGGAGGGGGGCTGGCGCGGGTCGACGGCAAGGTTCGCCTGGTGGAAGGCCTGGCCATGCCGCGTGAAGAAGACGAATTCGCACTCTCCTATTTCAACTCCATGACCACCTGGATCGATATCGACCAGCTGCTCTCCATTTTCGACCTGAACCGGACCCAACTCCGCCAGTCGAACAAGGTGGAAGCCGCCGTCCGCAGGGTCAGTAAAAGGATGCCGACCTATATAACGATCAAGGATGTCAAGAAGCGGTGGGGCAGGGGACAGGAAGACATCTTTCCCGTTTCCCAGTTCGAAAAATTGTGGGGAGACATGACAGCCCTGCCAGAGGTTGAAGCCGGCTTCCTGGTCGTGGAACTGATGCGGGGCCAGCAATTGAAGCAACAGGCTCAACTGGACGGCTGGGTACGCGACGGCTCTGCCGCCCATGTTGAATCACTCTGCGACTGGGACTGACAACCTGTTCTCCCTGCGACCGGAATCCAGAGGCAGCCTATTTTTTCTCGATCTCAATCAGTTCGACTTCGTAAACGAGGGTTTCGTTGGGACCGATGGCAGGCGGGGAACCCCGTTGCCCGAAGGCTTTGTCGGCAGGAATGTAGAGCTCCCATTTTTCGCCCACAGACATCCGGCGGAGAGCTTCATCCAGTCCACGAAGGGTTGTCCCGACCGTAATGGAGATCGGCTGCTTCTGTTCGTTGGTATCTTCGAAAACCTTACCGTCGACATGTTTCCCGCGAACATGAATCTTGACCCGCTGACCGTTTACAGGCTGCCCACCTTCGGCAGCCTTGATCACCCGGTACTGCAAGCCACTCTCCAGCTGAATGACACCCTCGGCCAGTTTATTCTGATTGAGAAAGCGGATGCCCTGTTCCAGGTTCGTCCGAGCCAGGGCCTTCCATTTGGCATTTGCTTTTTCAGCAACCTGTTTCTCGAAAGCAGCCATGACTGACTTCATTTCCGCGTCGGTCATGGGCGGATTCTTCTTGTTGACGGCATCGAGAAACCCCCGGATCAGGATGGCGTAATCGACATCCAGTTCCCGTCGTAAAACATCCTCACCAATATCAAATCCGACAAGGTAACTCGCTTTTTGCTTGAGAGATTTCAATTCGCCGGTTCCATTTGCATCCTTTTTCTCCTGTCCCGTGGCAAATGAGGAAAGAACAAAAAAAAGCAGGGTGACGAATACCGTAATTGTCTGTTTCATTTCAAAGGTCGATCGAATGGAGAGAAAATGGGGCTGCCAAATGAAGGGAACGTCAATTCCACGAATTGTAACGAAAAAAACGTTTTCAATCGAATGCGCGTGCCGTTTATGTCGTTAATTCGGCCTTTCAGCCAATTGCGCTACTTTCGATTTTTTCCGGTTCGTGCTTCAATAAACGAAACGCGGATTCCTTTTTGAGATGGATCACATGACGAGACAATTCCATTGGTCACTGCTTTTCCTCTGCCTGACGTTGCAGCCTGCTTTCACCCAGGAAAAATCTGCTCCGCAAAAAAAGGCGGACGACGTTGACAAAAAGTCGGAAGCAGAAACAGGAGAAAAGGTCAAAGAGAAAAATGAAGATCCCCTGAAAGAAGTCCTGGCAGGCCATTCCTACCATGGTGATGCTTTTAACGAGGGTCCCCGGCAGAGCGCCTACCTGATGAAGGGAACCGGCAAGGTCAGATTTCCGGTAACCTCCAGCCACCCCGAGGTTCAAAAATTCATCGAGCAGGGAATTGGCCAACTCCACGGCTTCTGGGATCTCGAGGCCGAAAGGTCTTTTCGGCACGCAGCCTCACTCGATCCGGATTGCGCAATGGCCTACTGGGGTGCTGCGTTGGCAACCAAGAGAAATTCCAAACGATCCCGTGGATTCATGGACGAGGCGGTCCAACGAAAATCAAAGGCCTCGGCCCGGGAACAGAAATACATCGATGCCCTGAACGCCTACATCCCCAAGGCTGAAAAGAAAAAAGAAGGCGAGGACAAAAGGTCGGAAAAAGAAAAACGGGAAGCGGAACGGAAGAAACGGGAAAAGGACCGCGACTCGAGAAAGAAACGGGCGGAGAATTACACCAAGGCACTCGAATCGATCGCCCTTGAGTTTCCTGAAGACATCGAAGCCAAGGCACTCCTGGCTCTACAACTTTACGACAACCGTCGTGCAGGGCTTCCCATCCTCAGCTACCTCGCAACCGATGGCTTGATGGAGGACATCTTTCGCGCCGAGCCAATGCATCCCACCCACCACTTTCGCATTCATCTCTGGGACTTGAAGAAAGCTGAAAAAGCCCTCCGCTCGGCAGCACTGTGTGGCCAGTCCGCTCCCGGGATTGCCCACATGTGGCACATGCCAGGTCACATTTTTTCCAGGCTCAAACGGTATGAGGATGCTGTCTGGCAGCAGGAAGCCTCCGCACGCGTCGATCACGCGCACATGATGAGAGACAGGTTGCTGCCGGACCAAATCCATAATTTCGCCCACAACAATGAATGGATGATCCGGAACCTGGTCTACATCGGTGCTGTACAGAAGGCAATCGACCTGGCCAAGAACATGAGCGAACTCCCACGGCACCCCAAGTACAACTCGCTCAAACGGGGAAGCAACCGATACGGCCGTGAACGCCTTTTTCAGGTGCTCGCCAAGTACGGAGTCTGGGATCAGACGATTTCCCTCTGCAACTCGGTTTACCTCGAACCGACCGACGATGAACGGGAACAGAGGAAACGGCTGCGTGCTTTGGGAATCGCCCTCTACATGGACGGCCAAAAGGAAAAAGCGGACCAGCACCTGGCCAAGATCCGGAAATTTATCGACGAAGAAAAAGCGAAAGAAAAAAAATCGGTGGACGAAGCCCTGGCGAAAGCCGAAGAGGATTTTCAAAAGAAATGGTCGGCCGACGCCAAGAATAAGGAAAAATCTGAAGAAGACCGAAACAAGGCACTGAAAACAGCCCAGGACAAAGCTCGCAAGGAAGCGGAAAAAAAGCACAAGGAAAAATACAGCTACCATGAAAAAATCGTCAAAGCCATTGAAGGATTTCGGGCGCTGAAAAACGGTGATTTCAAAAACGCCTATGACAAGATCAAATCGGCCGGTGGAGAGGATGACTCTCTGATTGCCGAGCTCCAGTTTCTCAAGGGTGACCAGGAGGCTGCCCTGGCCGCTCTGAAGAAAAGCGTTGACCGGCGGAAAAACGAAGTCATTCCCCGCGCCCGCTACGCCTACCTTCTCGATCGGGCGGGCAAAAAAGAAGAAGCCAAAAAGGCCTTTGAGAGCCTGCGGGATATTTCCAGTTCGATCGAAATGAAATCCGAGCTGTTTACCCGACTTTCTGACCTGGCCATCCGGCAGGGGTACAAAGGGGACTGGCGAAAGAAAAAGGTCCTGAGGGACGACATCGGCAACCGGCCCGACCTGGACACCCTAGGCCCAATTCACTGGAAACCATCTCCCGCACCCAGCTTCGAACTGGCCCGGCCGGATGGCAACGTTTTCCGGCTCGCGGATTACCGGGGAAGACCGCTGATTGTGATCTTTTACCTGGGCGCTTCCTGTCTCCACTGCGCGGAACAACTACAGGCCTGTGCCCCCCACAAGGAAAAATTCGAAAAAGCGGGCCTTGAAATCGTGGCCATCAGCACGGACGACTCGACCAAACTTCTGGAGTCCATCACCAACTACGGTGATAAGATGCCGATTCCCCTGATGTCCAACCATGACCTCGAA
>JAYZFP010000183.1:0-63259 GCA_036336715.1 Planctomycetota bacterium | reverse complement strand
GGGTTCGTTGCTTCCCATGTGCGTCGAATAGATGGTTCTCCGGTCACGCGAGATGTACCTTCCCTCCCCTCCTCCGGGCAGCACCTTTCTTCTCAACCAGGTCACCAGGTCGAAATAGGGTGGCGGCGCGTAATAGTGGCCCTCGTGGAGGAAACCGAAAAAATCGTCAAACCCCCGCCTCAGCGGAAGAAACCGGGAAGAGGCACCGAGATGCCATTTACCAAACAGGCCTGTCACGTAACCGTTGTTTTTCAGCTGGGTAGCAAGGGTCTTCTCGGTCAGGGGCAGTCCAACGTCCGGATCGTCATTGACAGCTCCGATCGGGTTGATTTCGTAGCCGAATCGCAATTGGTGACGGCCAGTCAAAAGACCGGCTCTTGACTGACTGCAATAGGAGGCCGTCACATATCCCTGGGTGAAACGGACCCCGGATTCTGCAATGGAATCAATGTTGGGAGTCGGGATTTCCGGGTTGCCCTGGCACCCCAGTTCCCCATAGCCGAGGTCATCCACCACGATCAAAACGATATTGGGATGCTTTTTCTGCCCCATCAGGTTCGGGGGAAAAAAGATCATTCCCAGCAGGACGGCAATGGAGAGTGGAATTCCAAATTTCATGGTGCTTTCAGGGAAGAGGAAGATCGGCGAGCCGCCGCGGAAAAACCCGATGGCTGACAAGGACGACCGAAAAAAAGGGGCTAGCTCACAAGGTGGCGAAAAAATCTTTTGTTCCGGTTACTCCTTTTTTTATCATAATTGAACGCTTCTGGCCCGATATCGGGTTCAGTGTGTTCCGGCCTTTTTTTCGATCGGCCTTTTCCGGATCCGCTGGCAGGTGGCCCTCATGTTCTCCGTTCTTGAAAGAAAAACCCGGTTGTGTGACGGGATATCCCGCCGTGAGGCGTTGCGGGTCGGGGGATTATCGGCTCTGGGACTGAATGCCAACCTGCTGTCGCGTGTCCAATCCAATGATGGAAAGTCGGGAAATAACCGAACTGGCAAGGCCAAATCGGTCATCCTGTTCTGGTTGCTGGGCGGTCCTCCCCAACACGAGACCTGGGATCCCAAGCCAGATGCGGCAGAAGACGTTCGAGGCGAATTTGGTGCCATTCAGACCAGGATTCCCGGGATAATCGTGGGGGAATTGATGCCCAGGACAGCGGACTGGGTAGATCGTATTGCTGTCCTGCGATCTGTTGTGAGTCATGACAACGCGCACTCCTCCAGCGGCTACCAGATGCTGACCGGCGTCCAGCATCAGCCATTGACGGCCGAGAACGTCATTTCCAAACGTCCCAATCTTCATCCCAGCCTCGGGGCAATGGTGAGGAAATTCATGCCAGAAAAAGGGGGGTTGCCGTCTGCCATTACGGTGCCGTACCACATTGCCAATGATGGAGAAATCGTCTGGCCGGGACAGGGTGCGGGATTCATGGGTAGAAAGTTTGACCCTTGGCTGGTTCGTTGCGACCCTGCACAACCTGATTTCAACCCACCCTCGATCGCTCTTTCAGAAGACATCTCCAAGTTGCGGTTTTCAGAAAGAAAACTGCTTTTGCAGGAGCTGAACAATTCCCTCAAATCACTGAACGGCACTTCGGAAATCTCATCGGAAACTCTTTACGACCAGCAGGCACTGCAGCTGTTGACCGAAAGCCGTACCCGGGGTGCTTTTCGAATCGACCGGGAAAAACAGTCAGATCGCGAAAAATACGGAATGACCCGTTTTGGCCAGTCCTGTCTGCTCGCACGTCGACTGGTGGAATCGGGTGTCAAGCTCGTTTCCGTTAACTGGACCCGTTTGAAAAATGCTCCCAACAACGGAACCTGGGACACGCACGCGGTCCATTGCAAGGCCCTGAAAGACCACCTGATGCCCATCAAGGATCAGGCCTTTTCCGCGCTGTTGCAGGATCTTGAACAACGCGGCATGCTGGAGGACACCCTGGTGGCCTGGGTGGGGGAATTTGGGCATACTCCGAAGTTCAACAGGAATGGCGGTCGAGACCATTGGGGCCGCTGTTTTTCAGTTGCGTTGGCAGGCGGGGGAATCCGTGGCGGAGTGGTTCACGGCAAATCGGATTCCATGGCCGCTGATCCGGTGGAGGGGAAAGTGGAGCCCAAGGACATCACTGCGACCATCCTGCATAGCCTCGGAATCTCGCCACACACGGAATACCTCGATGACCAGGGGCGGCCGCTGCCACTCAGCCGGGGCCGGGTGATTCACGAAATCCTCTAGAACCCTCTTGGAAGAAGTTGCTGCAAAGGGGCCGTACAGCAAGTGGGGCAGCCGGATGCCTTTCCAGGTTCCCAGATGATGACCCGCAACGCCGTTTTCGTCCATTCGGAAACGGTCCGGCATTGGCATTCGTTAAAAACGGAATATCTGTTTGGTTTCAAAGGGGTTTTCAAGGTCCTGCGCTTTTGGTGGCTCATGTTAAGCCGCATTCCTTCGATATCTTTCAAAGCGAATGCAAACCACCAAAAGCGGGTCGGGGCAACATGCAAGCCATTGGAAAGTTTATTGCGACAGCCAGTATTTCGACAGCCATGGTCTGTTCAGCTTCAGGGCCCGCCATGTATATCCGTTTTTCGGCGTTGTTTTTTGTGTTGACCCTTAGCCTGGGGATCCTGATTTCCGTCCATCCAGTGGGTGCGGTTTTGCGGTTGTTCGTTGCATTGATCAGGTTACCCGGGAATCCTGATGCCGAAAATACTAAAACGGCCGAAACTGCCAAGACGTCCCTCGTGGTCGCAGGCTGGACAGGCGTACTGATAGGCATCATAGACTTCCTTGGGCAACTCGGCGACTTTAGTCAGATTGGTTACGGATTAGCCGTCGCGTTATATAGTGCACTTTATGGTCACCTGATCGCCTATCTCTTTGTCTACCCGCTGGTTCGCCAGGGCGAAATCGCAGCCAAAGCATCTGCTCAGGGGCAATCGCTGCAGCAGCACTGAAAAGCAGTCCGGGGTAGTCGCTTTTTTCGGGTGAATCCCCATAAGACCGGGACACCAGGGGTTACGGAATCGTTGGAAAGGTTCGTCATCTTTGGAAAGGGTCGTCCGATCGTCGGAGTTATTAACCGATGTATCAATCAGTGCTTCATCGAGTCACCAGATTCGGTGTAAGATAATGGGCCACGACCACTCTCTGATATTGAGTTTTTCCATGCCCAGGAACCCGTTTCTTTCCTTACCGCTTGCCTGTTTTCTGATTGGCCACATCCTGGCTGCGGATTCAACGGAGGTTGCCCAGGCGAGTGCTAACGCTCCGAACTTGCTCGTGATCCTCGTCGATGACATGGGTTACGGGGATCCCCGCTGTTTCAATCCGGACTCCAGGATCCCGACGCCCAACATCGACCGACTGGCCAGGCAGGGGATGAAGTTCACCGATGCCCATGCGCCTGGGCCACTTTGTCACCTTTCGCGTTACGGACTGATGACCGGTCGATTCCCTTTTCGACGCGCCATCCGTTGGCAGAAAGCACCTGCCATTGCCGAAAGTCGCCTGACCCTGCCCGGCTTTTTGCGGAACCGTGGATATCGGACCCACATGGTTGGTAAGTGGCACCTCGGCTTTACCTCGGATGACAAGTTTGCAGGACCACTGAAAGGGGGCCCGGTGGACCGAGGCTTTGACACGTTTTTTGGAATCCGAGCCAGCACCGATATTCCACCCTATTTCTACATGAGGGATGACCGGGCGGTGATGCCTCCCTCCAACCGGATCGAGGCCAATCAAACCGAAGGCTGGTCGCCAATCCAGGGTGCTTTTTGGCGTGCTGGCGGCATCGCCCCCGACCTCAAGCTGCAGGAGGTGCTACCCCGTTTTACGCGTGAGGCGATCTCTGTGATTGAAAATCACGCGGCCAGGAAAGAGGACCAGCCAATGATGCTTTACCTTGCCTACCCGGCTCCGCACACTCCCTGGCTTCCCTCGCGGGAATTCATTGGTAAAAGCGGGGCGGGTCTGTATGGAGACTTCATGCACATGGTTGATTCCAACATCGGACAGGTTCTCCGTGCGCTGGAAAAACACTCGATGAGCGAAAATACAATCGTAATTTTTACCTCGGACAATGGCCCTGTCTGGTACGATCGTGACGTGGAAAGATTCCAACACGATTCGTCGGGCGGTCTGCGCGGTATGAAAGCGGATGCCTGGGAGAACGGGCATCGTATGCCGTTTATCGTGCGTTGGCCCGGAAAAGCGCCGGCGAATTCCGTTTCCAGCCAGTTGATTTCCTTTACCGATATTTTTTCGACGATGGCTGAAATCCTGGGAACCAGCATTCCCGAGGGGCAGGCACCCGACAGTATCAGCTTCCTCGGGACACTGAAGGGTCAAAGGGATGCCGCAAAGACCGCTCGCAAATCATTGGCCCTCGCCGCTGGGCGGGGACACATGATGGTTCGACTGGAAAATTGGAAATTGATTACCGGTCCAGGTTCCGGGGGATTTTCCGGGGGGCCCAAAAAACCGGGGCCCGGCATCCCGGCGGGCCAGTTGTATGACTTGGCGGATGACCCGGGAGAAACCAGGAATCTCTATGAACAGATGCCTGAAAAGGTCAACCAGTTGAGCCAGTTGTTGCAGAAAATCCGCTCTGCCGATTGAGATCGAGGTTGGCCGGAACCGGGAATGGGTAAGAAACGGCCGCCGGCGGCTAACTGGAGCGGGCGGCATTGTGGCGTATCGTTGGTATCGGGCAGTCAGGCAGTTCCATGCTGGTTGGCCGATTCAACGGGAATGATCGTCCGTGAAATCCCTGCCAAATGCCTTGACCAGCCAGCGCGCTCTTTTCATGATTCCGGTTGCCACTGATTTACCAGGAAGATCCCGGCTGGATCCCGTGGTATGCTGCGTCCTGCCATCGATTTTTTCGGGGAACTTCCATGCGATCCATGTTGCTGACTCTATTTTTTCTGTGGTCCGTCACGCAATCATCGGGTGATGAACAGAAGCCGGAACTGAAAGAAATTCCTGACAAGCTGGTCGTGCTTACTTTTGATGATTCAGCCCGGTCCCACTTTACCGTAGTCCGGCCGGTACTGCTGCAATACGGTTTCAACGCCACTTTTTTCATTACCGAGGGCTTTGACTTTCGTGACAACAAGAAGGATTACATGACGCGGGACCAGATCGCACAGTTGCATCGAGAGGGGTTTGAAATCGGTAACCACACTCAAGATCACCTTGGCATCACGGATGCCACGGTTGATCGGCTGGAGCAGCAATTAAAAGGCATTGAAAAAGCGTGTGCCCGGCATGGCATTCCCCGGCCGGTTACTTTTGCCTGGCCGGGAAACGCGACCACCAGCAAGGCATTTGATATTCTCACCGAACATGGCATTCGATTTGCCCGGAGAGGGGAGCTCCCGAGTATCCATATCCCGAGGGGATGGGGTTTGCGTACGAACCCGGGAAGGACCACCCTTTTCTGTTGCCCTCCGCCGGGGATGCCCGACCTTCCTGGAAACTGCCTGACTTGATCCGCGCAGTCAAGCAGGCCAGGCAGGGCCGGGTTGCCATTCTGCAATTTCACGGAACGCCCGACACGGCTCACTCATGGGTGAATACGTCGAGTGAGAACTTCAAGGCGTTCATGAAATACCTGCTCATCCACAAGTACACCGTGATTTCGCTGAGGGATCTGTCCCGATACAAAATGACGGATGCGGTTCCCCGGGATCCTCAGCAGATTATTCGTTCGAGGCAACTGCAGCTCAAGTCAACATTGAAAGATGCTGCGAGCGGAAAAGATGGGTAAACACTGCTGAACCAAGGCTTTGCCGCACAATCGCTTTGCAAAAAAATCGCATTCGAGCATGCTCGCTTTGCCACGATTCCGCTTTACCTGTGTTCAGCCGTCTTCACTAGGGAGGAATCCTCAAGGATTCCGGCCGGGTTTCTCCCCCGAACCGCAAGCGAAACAAGACCCAGTTGTGTCTCCTAGCTGATCAGCTTTTCAATGGGCTTGGCCCCTTCAACACCGACCAGTTTCCTGTCCAGGCCACCAAAGAAATAGGTCAGCTTGTCGGCCTCGATTCCCAGCTGGTGAAGAATCGTGGCGTGAATTCTCCGGACATGAAAACGGTCCTCGATGGCTGTACTTCCCAGCTCATCGGTTTTACCGACACTGACTCCCCCCTGGATACCACCGCCGGCCATCCACATCGTGAATCCATAGGCATTGTGGTCACGACCGGTCCCCTTGGCATACTCGGCCGTGGGCTGACGGCCGAATTCACCACCCCAGACGATCAGGGTCTCGTCAAACATGCCCCGTTCCTTGAGGTCCTTGATCAAGGCAGCAATCGGTTGATCGGTTTCCATGGCATGCAGGTCGTGGTTGTGTTTCAGATCGCCATGTGCATCCCAGTTTGCATCGTTATGGTTCCCCCCCGAGTACACCTGGATAAAGCGGACGCCCCGCTCCACCAAACGGCGGGCCAGCAAGCATTGCTTTCCGAAATACTCGGCCTGGGGATGTTCCAACCCGTACATCTTTTTGGTTGCAGCGGTTTCCTGGGAAAGGTCGACCGCTTCAGGCGCAGTGGCCTGCATTTTATAGGCCAGTTCGTAGCTGGCGATTCGAGCTGCCAGGTCGCTGTTGTTACCCCGGTCGGCGATGTGTTCCCGGTTGTATTTCTGAATGGCGTCCAGGAGCTTTCTTTGCGTGTTCTTTTGCACGCCGCGTGGTTCGAGGTCCAGGATCGGGGAGCCCTTGGAGCGGAGCATGGTGGCCTGGTAAGAAGCGGGCATGTACCCCGCCGACCAGTTTTTAGGTCCGCTGATGGGGCCACCCCGCTTGTCGAGCATGACCACAAACCCGGGCAGGTTCTGGTTGACCGTACCCAGTCCGTAGTTCACCCAGGAGCCAAGGCAGGGACTTCCGCTGATGATTTCACCGCTGTTCATCTGCAACATCGCCGAACCATGAATCGGCGAATCTGCGGTCATGGAATGAATGAATGCGATGTCGTCGACATGCTTGGCCACGTTGGGGAACAGGGACGAGACCCACTTGCCGGATTCGCCGTGCTGCTTGAATTTCCAGCGGGGCTCAACAATTCTTCCCTGGTTGCGGTGACCACCTCTTCCAAAGGTTTTGACTTTGACGGTCTGGTTGTCCCGTCCGATCATGTCCGGCTTGTAGTCGAACGTATCGATATGGCTGGGTCCGCCATACATGAAAAGGAAGATGACATTTTTGGCCTTGGCCTTGAAATGCGGGTTCTTGGGCGCCAGAGGATTCTTCCAGTCGGATTCACCATCGGCTGCCAGGGCCTGGCTGGCAAAGAAATCATTTCCCAGCAGTCCGGCCAGGGCGGTTCCGGTGAACCCGCCACCTGCCTGCCAGAGGAATTCACGACGTGTTCGTCCGCAGAAATTTTTACTGTCGTTCATGTTTCGTACCGGGAATGGGAATCAGTTAATAGGTAGTTAATTTTCTCAAAGCCTGTCGGCCGGGGAGTCCTTCCTGTCGGGCCATCAGTCCAGGAAGAGGAATTCGTTCAGGTTAAGCGTGACCAGGCAGAACAGGCGGAGGGATTCCGACTTGTCCAACTTGTCCTCTTTTTGGAGGCCGGCAATCAGTGCCAGTCCCCTTTGGATTTCCTCAGGGCTGGCTTTGCGCTGAAGAACCCTCTGGAGTGCAATTTCAACCTGCTTGGGGAGTTCCCCGGTTTGTTTCTTCAGGTCCTCGGCGAAGATCCGGGCTTCCTCGTTAAGGAATTCACTGTTGATCATCGCAAGCGCCTGGGTTGGCTGAACCGTGTTGAACCTGACGGGGCAGGGTGAATCCGGATCGTTGACATCAAAACTGGCCATGAAAGGAACGGGCAGCGATCTCTTGATGCTGATGTAAATGCTGCGCCGGTCGGCTTCGGTACCCGATGACGTGTGCCAGTGTTCACCGGGCCGGGATTGCCCATGCAGGATCTCGCGTGGAATCTTGGGGTAAATACTGGGGCCGAACATCTTTTCCCTGTTCAGGGAGCCATTGACAGCCAGGATGGAATCGCGGATTTCCTCGGCCGTGAGGCGTCTCATGTTGAATCGCCAGAACAGGTCGTTGACCGGATCCTTTTTCAGTTTTTCAGGAGAGGGAGCGGATGACATCCGGTAAGTCGCACTGAGCATCATCAGTTTGTGCATTCGCTTGATTTTCCATTTACCGGCCATGAACTCGCTGGCCAGCCAGTCCAGCAGTTCAGGATTGGTCGGCTGGTCACCCTGGAAACCGAAGTCGCTGGTGGAGCGAACGATCCCGCGACCAAAATGATGCTGCCAGATCCGGTTGACCATCACGCGGGCGGTTAACGGATTTTCCTTACTGGTAATCCAGCGGGCGAGTGCCAGGCGACGACCGGTCGATTTTCGGTCCGAGGTCGGACGGATTTCCGGCTCGGGGGGAGAAAGGACACTCGGGAAGGAGGGTTCGACTTTTTTGCCACGGGCATTTGCGTTACCACGGATCATGACAAAGGTCTCGATCGGATCAGGACCTGATTCCGTCACGCAAAGAGCCGATTCCAGGGCTTTGGGTTTGAATCGTCGAAGGTCGCGTTTTTTCCTGGTCAGGTTTTCGTATTCCTTGAACTGTGCTTCGGTAATGGATTTGCCGACCCGTTTTTTGACGAGATCGATCCGGCGATTTTCGTTTTTGAATTCCTCAAATTCGACCGGGATGAAATCCTTTTTGGCAATATTCTCGATCGCCGCCATGGCCTTGTTGTTCCGGTCAATTTCCTCCCGGTGCCTAGCGATTTCCTCCTGTTGGCGGGCTTCTTCTTCACGGGTCGCGATGGACCGGGTGGAGGCGTCCAGGACCGTATTGTGTCCCCGCACACCGTACCGCCGGATATTTCGAAAAAAGGAGAGGAAGCTGTAGTAGTCTTCCTGCGGGATCGGGTCGATTTTGTGATCGTGACAGCGGGAGCAGTTGATGGTCATTCCAAGGAACGACTGGCCTGTGGTGGCGACAACATCATCCATATCGTCGAACCACGCTTGCAGCTGGCTGACAGGTTCGTCGTCCCATTTTCCCAGCCGGTAGTACCCGGTAGCAATGATGCCGTCCCGGGTGACCTGTTCCATTTCGTCGCCAGCCAGCTGTTCGATCACAAACTGGTCGTAAGGTTTGTCCTGGTTGAACGACTCGATGACGTAATCACGGTAGCGCCAGACAAAAGGCTTGGGACCATCCCTTTCATAGCTGTTGGACTCGGCATAGCGAACCAGGTCCAACCAGTGCCGCCCCCATTTTTCGCCATAATGTTTTGAGGAAAGCAGACGGTCAATCAGCTTCTCCCACGCCTGGGGCGAATCGTCTTTTACAAAGGCGTTGACTTCCGCTGGCGTCGGAGGCAGGCCGGTCAGGTCATAAAAGGCTCGGCGGACCAGGGTCTCACGCGAGGCCTCGGTGTTGGGGGCCAGCTTCCTGGATCCAAGTTTGTCGAGGATGAAGGCATCGATCGGGTTTTGTACCCATTCGCTTCGGGTTTCGGGTACCCCGGGACGGGTTACCTTCTGGTAGGACCACCACTTGCGGGTTTCTTCATTGACCTCGGGAACTTTGTGACCCGCATCGACGACATTGGGTCGGTAACCTTTTCCCTTCCAGGGCACTCCCAGTTTGACCCAGTTGGTGAGTGTTTCGATTTGCTCGGGTGGGAGTTTTCCGCTGGGGGGCATTTCGTAGTCTTCGTAGTTGATGGCCGAAAGCAACAAGCTTTCCTTCGGCCGGTTCAGGTCGACTGCGGGGCCCGTCTCGCCTCCCTTCAGCAGGTCCTCCCGGTTGGTGAGGATCAGTTCACCTTTGATCTTTTTCCCCGAACCGTGGCACTGGAAACAGTTCTTTTCCAGGATCGGTTTCACACGGGTCTCAAAAAAATCCAGCTTTTCGTCGTAGGACATGACGAGAACAGGATCGATCAGTTCGACGACGGAGATATCGTCGAACCAGGCTTCGCCAGTTGCACTCCCCCAGCCCCCGAAAAGACAGTTGACCAGGATGGAGGTTCTCTCGCCGGAATTGAATTCGCTCGTCAGTCGGGTCCAGCCCCTGTCTCCCTTGATGGCTTCGGTTTTACCTTCAAACTGAAGTTCGTGCAGGTTGATCTGGGCACCGAATCGACCCGTCTTGACCGCAGTGGTTTTGACCCAGGCGGTAACACGGTAATCGGTTCTCGGCTTGACATTGATCTGGAAACTCCAGCTGGCATTGGCACCGGCTGTCGATGAGATCTTGACGCAGTTCTTGCCCGTATGACCGAATCCGGTCTCCAGCGAAAAATCGGGCTTTCCTCCCCAGGTGCTTTTTTTCCAGCCAACCGGAAGTTTGTTTTTGGTTTGTTCAAAAGAGGAATTTTGAATCAGGTTGGGGCCCGTTTTGCGAGAATCCTTTTTACCAACAGTGTCATCTGCCGTCAGGGAAGACGCTGCAACCATCAAAACCATCAGGGCATACGTCAGCAGGGGTGCGGGGAGGAGCGAATGTTTCATCAGTACCATCGGGTGAAAATGAATAGGATTCGGAGAACTCATGATAATTCCAATTTGGACCACAAAAAAGTTGGGTTGGGCAAAGATACAGGGGCGAAACAAAAATTTGTTCTCGCGTTCACGACTGCTATTTCCATAAAGTAACCGAAAAACTGGTGATATAAACGGTTTTTCGGATACCGCTGTAGGGGTTGGCACCGAAAATCCCTACCTCCAGATCGGTTGCATCGTCGAGGTAGCTGGGGTGCTTGATGGTCAGTGAAGTCGTGCCTCCGTCGCTCAGGTTTTCGACGGAGAGAGCGTACTTGCCTTTTCTTCTGGAAAGAACGAGGCGCAAATCGGTTCCTTCATTGAGCAGGCCGACCTTGTTGGAATCGGAGTCCTCCCCACCATGGTTGTTAACCATGAAGATCGTGTTGGCTCCCGTGTTTCGCATGCCCCACTTGATGATTCCCCCTCGAATTACCTCGTCACTTGCGCGGCCTGCGTAAAGTCCGAACTGTCCAAAATCTTCAAGGTCGGGAATGTTCGGTACCAACACGGTCACCGCGAAATCTTCCTCGCCGGAAAAACCGAAATCAGACAGCCGAAAGCCGAGGTATTCCCCCGTTTCGAGGTTGACCTGGTGGTTGATGTCACTGCGAGTGGTCGTCAGTTTCAGCAACTGCTGTTCCTTGTCAATCACGAGGTTGCCGTCCTGTGCTGAGAGTTTTTCGCCGGTTCCCGTCAGTCGACGATTCAGCCCGAGATGCTGACCCTCGGCGTCACGCAGTCCCAGGCTTGCTGACCCGTCAAAAACCAACTCGGTGGTCTGGGGCGACTGGACCTTTTTGTTCCCGCGGTACGACCACACCTCCTCAACGTTTCTGACAAAGGTCCCCTCGACCTGTTCCACAGACTTGATCTCGTTTTCCAGGATGAAGGCTGACTGATTTTCCAGCAGCTTGACCGACCCGTTTGATTCGTCGTTGAGAAAGGTCTGTACCTCGCCATCAAAAACGACCACCCGGGTATCTCCACCGGGAGTGACCTCGACGCCAAACTCTGTACCAAGATCCAGCACCCTTCCCTGGGGCGAAAAAATCTCGAATCCACTCATTCCATCAGGAACCTTGACAGCGACTTTGCCCCGTTCGAGTTGGGCGCTGGTTCCCGAGAGAAACTGTAGCGTTGCAGGCCCCTCAAGGGTCATGTCGGCCCCGCAGGCAAAACGGAGGTGGGCGACTCCGGATTCAAGTTGCAGGCGCTCATCCGGTCCCATGCCGGAACCCGGTTGAGAGTCTGTACCCCATTGGCAGTCATGCGCGTTGACCAGCCACGCGATGGGACCGCTTGGCGTTTTCGGTCTGGAAGACAGGATCGAGCCAAGCCACAAGCCGAAAAGCAGGCATAGGGACATGGCGATCAGAATGGCAGGTTGTCGTGGGCCCGTCCTTTGCGATTCTCTTTCATGCACGCTTTCCCTGATGGAATGAAGGACCTGCTGGCTAGCCCTGGATGACCTTGCCGACAGAGTCAGATCCACGACCAGTCGCGAATGCTTCGCAAAATGATCCCGCAGTTCCCTGCTTGCGATCAGACGGGCTTCCAGCAACGCGGTTTCCTCCGCATCGGCCTCTTCTGAAAAGTACCGGTCGACCAGTTCCCGGTCTTCTTCGGTTACCGGTGATTCCGGGGAAGCCAACTGTTTTACGTCCTGATTTTTGCCATTTGAATGCTGGCCTGGATCTTGACTCACGGAAGTTCTCCCCCGGGTGAAGGTTTTCCTTGTGGATGCGATAGTTGCAGCATGGTTTTTTCAATACACCCCAGCAGTGCTGTCCGAATCCGTCTCAGGGAATTGTGGACGCTCTGAGTGGAGCGTTCCAGTCGCTTGGCAACCTTTTTGACCCCCTCTTTCTCGGCGTAACATTCGTCTACCAGGAGACGGTCCCTTTCCCGCAGGTTGGCTTTGCATCTTTCGAGGGCTTCTTTTCGCAGTTCGAATTCGGTGTCCGATGATTCTGTAAAAGACTGGATCAATGAAAGGTTCAACTCATCGCTGAAATAGAGTCTTTTTCGAGCTCGCGAACGGAGGAAATTCATGACTTCCAGCCTCGCGATACCGCAGGCCCAGGTCAGGAAAGTGCTGCGTTGCGGATCGTATTGATCAATTTTTTTCCACAAAATCGTAGCGGTTTGCTGGAACAGGTCGTCGGTATCGCTCAGGTCCCGAACCAGCGAGAAAATATAGCCGTGGAGTCGGGTTTGGATCCCACTCAGGCTTCTGGCAAATTGATTGGATGGATTTTCGGACATGGGAATTCGGTCCTTGTTTGATCGCCTTTCCGGGTTGCGGCCGCTTGCAGCAGAACCCGCCTGTTTCCAAAAAGGGCGAGAACGGTGATTTTTCGTTTACCCTCATTGAAATGTAACCGGAAAAAAGGTTGAATCGGCACAAGTTATTCACACAACTCCCAATCAAAGTGTAGACATTCATGACCCAACCGCTTCCAGTCATTTTGCTGACCGACGAAAACGAAAAAGTCAAACAGGCTCTGGAGGGCAAGGTGGAGTATCTCTCGTGGGACGAGGCGGACCAGCGACCAGATGAGGTGGTTGGCATGCTGATTTACGGTCATCCGACGATCAACGGTGAGGTGATGGATCGTTATCCCAACCTGAGGATGATCAGCAATTGCGGTGTTGGTGTCGACCATATCGAGATAGCGGATGCTGTTGAAAGGAATATCCGGGTGGGAAACACGCCCGGTGTTCTCAGTGAAGCCACCGCGGATATGGCCTTTACTCTCCTGTTGGCAGCCGGGCGGCGGTTGATTGAAGGGGATCACTATGCACGAAGCGCAGAATTCACCAAGTTTGACAGCAGTTACATGCTGGGAACCGAGGTCAGTGGAAGCACGCTGGGGATCATCGGCCTGGGGCGTATCGGATTGGAAGTTGCCCGGCGAGGACTCGGTTTCAATATGCGGGTTCTGTATCACAATCGAAAACCGAAGCGTATTGAGGATCCGGCCATCGAAGCCAGCTATGTCTCCAAAGATCAGTTGCTGCGAAGATCGGATTACGTTGTGATCGTGGTTCCGCTCAATGAGGAAACCCGCGACCTGATCAGCTATGAAGAATTCGAAAAAATGAAGCCTACCGCTGTTCTGGTGAACGTTGCCCGGGGTGGCGTCGTCAATACCGATGCAATCACCAAGGCGCTGCAAACCAGGCAGATCTACGCGGCCGGTCTGGACGTCACCGAACCGGAACCTTTGCCAAGGGACCACCCGCTACTGAAACAACAGAACCTGACGATTGCCCCCCACCTGGGGAGTGCAACCATTCAAACCCGCCAGAAGATGCTCAACCTGTCAGTGTCCAATCTGCTCAACGGGGTGCGTGGTGACGAGATTGTCACCAGCGTGATGTAGCGACATTCCTCAAGTGACAGCTTCCCGACCCGGTTGTGGGTGCCCATGCAGGCTTGGATGGAAACCCGATGAATTCGTTATCCCGATGAATTCGTTATCCCGGTGACTTTGTGATCCCGATGACTTTGTCATCCTGATGAATTTTGACAGCGGGCAATACAAACCGTTTTTCTGCTCTGGCATGTGCCGGCTTCTGACACATTAATCCTTGGTGTCTTCGGATTTCAGGCAATAGAGAAATTCTTCTCCGCGAAGAATCAGTTCGTCGTCGACGGCAACCGGGGATGCGCTAAAGCTGTCATTGAGGCGATTGAGAGCCAGGGGTTCAGGTTCTGCTGCATGCTGGAGAACCTGCGTTCGCCCTCCCCGGTCCACGATATAGATACGGTTGGCTGCGGCGATTGGT
This sequence comes from Planctomycetota bacterium, assembly GCA_036336715.1. Taxonomy (GTDB): domain Bacteria; phylum Planctomycetota; class Planctomycetia; order Pirellulales; family Pirellulaceae; genus JABAAE01. The sequence goes on along the minus strand of JAYZFP010000183.1, from coordinate 48,915 downwards.
GAGCTGTAGATATTGGTGATGCCAAGCAGTCGGCGGGCGTCTTTTTCCCGCCCCGTGGAAGCTTCGACCCGGTAGAGGATTCCCTGGTAATGACGAAAGAAATAGAGGGTGTCATCGTAGATCAGGGGGGATGGAACGTAGGGGGTATGCCGTCGTCGGAACCAGAGCACGTGTTCCGATCCGCTGATGTCCCCACGTGCCCCGGCAACCCGGATGGCCAGGAAGGCCTGGCTGTCGTAACTGCTGCCGACATAAACGACTCCTTTTTCAAAAACGGGTGAGGCCACCACGTTATTTGACAAACCACCGCATTCCCAGATCACCCTGCCATCATCAAGAGCGTAACCCCTTACCCGGTCGCTTCCCGGCACGATGACCTGGTAGCGACCCTCGACAAGTGCGGTGATCGGGGAGGACCAGGAGGTGACCTCATCCCGGTTCACCTTCCACAGGGTCTCTCCATTTTTTGCATCCAGTGCGGTCACAAAGGACTGCCCCTGATGGTCCCAGTTGATTACCAGAGTGTTATCCTGCAGGACCGGTGAGCTTCCTTCTCCATGAGCGTGTTTCGAACTCATCAAGCCAAAGTCGCGTTTCCAGACCAGGTTGCCAGCGTAATCCAGGCAGTACAGCCCATGGGAACCAAAGAAAGCATAGACCCGCTTGCCATCGGTAACGGGAGAGGAGGAAGCCAGTGAACCGGTGAAATGGCCTCCTTCGTGGGGAATTCGCCTGTTGACTTCCTTGTTCCAGAGGACTCGCCCGGATCGACGGTCCAAAGCGGTCACTTGGAACCGGTAGCGATGCGTGACCTGACGATTGTCGTGTGCGCCGGGAGCTGTTTCGGGGAGAGGCGCAAAGCCATTTCCGAAGGATTCGGCCGATGTAACAAAAATATGATTTCCCCAGACGGCTGGAGTCGAATGACCGAGACCTGCCAGCGGAACTTTCCATTTGACATTCTTTTTTTCGGACCACCTTACGGGTGGGTTGACGCCTGGTGCGGCGATGCCGTTCTGTGTTGGTCCACGCCAGTTCGCCCAAACCGAGCGGGCCGCAACCTTTTTTGCCTGCTGTTGTTGGGCCTTCAACTCGCAAGAGGAAAACGGGTCGAAGAACCCGCAAAGTAATGTGACGATAAGTGCGGGAAGACTGCAAGCTGCCAGTGGCGAACTGAACGGAATTCGAATCAACTGCTGGCTAAAGGAAATCAATTCCAGCATCATTTTTGAGCAGCAATGCATAGTCGGGCATCCGGGAAAAATGACTGTTCCATACCGTAGTCAGTCAAACAAAAACATGGGACAGCAACCATCGTTATCTTGACGGAATGTCCTGGCGAGGCTCAAACGAAGCTGTTTTCTCAACAACGTTTGCCAGGTCGAATCGCCACGGGAGAGCGCTGCGGTGTTTGTGAAGGATGGGGGTCACGATCCGATGACGACCTACCGACTGGAATGAGTTTACTGAGCACGGATTTCACCTTTCGGTCGTCAAGGTGTCGGTCGTCAAGGTGTCGGTCGTTAAGGTGTCGGTCGTCAAGGAGCCTGTGCCTCGAACTCCAGTTCACAGGTGGCTCGGGCCCCTGATGGAACCCGGGCGAAAACCCGCACATGTCGCAAAGGAATTCGGCCCGGTGGGAAAAAACTTCCCTTGTAACTGAAGTAGTCAAGACCGGAAATGATCTGCTCTCCCGGCTTGACCTTTTCATCCTTGCGGTAGACCTGGTACCGCTTGTTGATCTCGAGGATGATTTGCGTCCATTCCTCGTCCCCCGTATTGGTCACCACCATCCGGGGTTCTGGAACCAGGGAATCCCTCTGCAGGCGGTTGAATTGTGCTGCCGTCTCAAGATTGTCGATGCGGATATCGGCCTGCAACTGGTGTTCGGAGACAGGGGGCAGCAAATACCAGATCGTGTAGACCGCTGCGAAGGGCAGGATAAACATGGCGATCAGCATACCCGTCAACGCCGATCGGCTCAACTTGGCGACGCCCTCTCGATGGGACTGGTTTTTTTCCGGAGTTTGCGTTTCACTCATCGGTTGTACGACTGTTGCCACTTTCGACCTCTTTCACCGGAACTGCCAAAGGTTAACCGGAGAATTGGCCAAGGATTAACGAAATGTTCTGTCCGCCAAAACCAAAACTGTTGTTCAGGGCAATGTTGCATTCAGTTTCCCTCGCCTGGTTGGGAACGTAGTCCAGGTCGCACAACGGGTCTTCGTTTTCGTAGTTGATTGTCGGAGGCAGGACGTTGTCCCGAATCGCCATCAGGCAGACGATGGCTTCGGTCACACCAGCGGCAGCGATCAAATGTCCCATCATGCTCTTGGTGCTGCTAACCGGAATCCGGTCAGCATATTCGCCAAATACAGCTCGGCAGGCCATTGTTTCAACTTTGTCATTGACGGCAGTGCTGGTGCCGTGAGCGTTGACATATTGAACATCCCCGGGCTGGATGCCGGCGTCACGAATGGCCATGCTCATGCACCCGATGGCACCGCGGCCTTCCGGGTGCTGGTCGGTGATTCTCCAGGCATCGGCTGTGGAACCGTAGCCGAGCACCTCACCATAAATCCGTGCTCCCCGGGCTTTGGCAAATTCAAGTTCCTCAAGAATGATCATTGCCCCCCCTTCGCCGAGAACGAATCCGTCCCGGGTCCTGTCAAATGGCCGAGATGCACGCGTCGGTTCATCGTTGCGGGTGGAGAGGGCTGTCAGCAGGTTGAACCCTGTGACCCCGAAGGGGTGGATCATGCTGTGGGTTCCGCCGGACAGCATGACATCCGCGTCTCCCCGGCGAATGATTTCCGTAGCTTCACCAATGGCCTGGCTGCTCGCCGCACAGGCTGTCAGGCAATTTGCATTCGGGCCCTGGGCGTCGAACATGGCGGCCAGGTGACCTGCCGGCATGTTGGGTTCCTGCTCAAGCTCCAGGACCGGATTGATGTTTTCCATTCCGGAACGGGTAAAGGCCTGCATGTCGAGCTCACCTTGCCCTGATTCGATTCCGGCAACCATCATGGTCGTGAAGGAATCAAAATCCTGTTTTCCCTCTCCACTGCCGAGGTAGATGCCGAACCGCGTGGGATCCTTGACGGCCTCCCGGAAACCGGAATCCTCTACTGCCTGAACTGCCGCGCCGGCTGCAAATTGCGTGTGGCGTCCACGGAATTTCCAGTCCTCGGGGTCTTCGCCAAATTCGCTGACCTGGTATCCCTTGACCTCGGATGCGATTTTGGTCGGAAAGTTGCAGGCATCAAAAACCGTGGTGTAATCAACACTTGATTCCCCGTTTTTCAAGCGTGTCCATACGGCTTCCGGATTGGTTGCCATGGGATTTACCATCCCGATCCCGGTAATGACAACTCGCCTGCGCATGTTGGTTCTCGCTTTTCGAACGAACGGTTATTGCTGAATCGAATCTCGTTCAGCTTGAAGAAAATGGGGGGGAATTTCAATCGGTGATCCATCCTTGTTTTTGCCAACTTCGAATATTCGCAAAGTTCGCAGGATGGAGCTCAAGTCGTCATCCGCAAAAAATTCCTTGTCTGCAAACTGATCTTCCGGGTAGGCAAACATCAGATCCGCCTCGACCAGGACCTGTTCTCCCCGGTGGCAGACGCAGGTGACCATCGACCCGTCGTCCTGCATGTTTTCGATTTCCACCTGAATCCGGAGTTGATCTCCCGGCAAGGCCCACTCGTGGAAAACCGATTTTCCGACTTTTGCCAAAACGACTTTTTTGCCGAAATCGAATGCCTGGTTGACCAGGAGTCCACCTGTCTGGGCCATCCCCTCAATAATCAGTGAAGGGGGATAAGACGAGAAGTTCTTGGAGTATTCCAGGACGTACGGTTCGGATAGGCTGACATTCTTGATGGCCGTGGCGTGACTGCCGCTGACAAATTCCAGGTAACGATCAATCCAGAACCAACGCACGTCATATACACCGCGATTTAAAAGAAAAAAGAATCCGCGACCTGCTTGCCACGGATTCACTATTCCCGATTTACTTTTTCCAGGAACACCAACTGGCTGACCAGGCGGTCAGCCAACAGGGGACTGGAACCTACTCAGCGCCTACTTTGCTCGAAACATAGCGGCACAGGTCACTGACGGTCAGGAGGTTACCGAAGTCCTGGACCATCGGATTGGATTCGAACTTGGAAAGATCAGCAAAGGGCATTCTTTTCTTCAGTTGTTCGATTCCCGTCGCGGTTACTTTTCCGTCCTGAACGTACTCGGCATTGGTCAGGATGTCGTCAGGAAACAACTCGTCGCGGGGGATTGAAATTTCAAATGCCTTTTCAAGCTTGAAAACAATATCAAGAAAATCGATGGATTCCGCACCGAGGTCACCAACCATGGTGGCGTCCTCGGTGACTTCGTCATCATCCACACCGAGCGCATCAACCAGCGCGTCTTTTACTTTTTCAAAAACTTCATCTTTGGTGGGAGCCATTAACAGTTCTCCGGTTCTTTAATTCTGGCGAGTTTATGAACAAATTTCGATATATATTCCTGGTAATACCCGGCTATCGTATTAGCTGTCCTTATACAAAAGCTCGAAGTTTTTTCGTTTTCCCATGGCGACCACCTCGTCAACCGTGCTGGTGCCCGGCTGGCGATCCTGTCGATTGTAGGCTTCGACAACCAGCCGACCGCTGACTGCAATTCCGTCATCCACGCGGCCTTCGGTTTTCATGGAATACTGAAGGCCATCCTGTTTCATGATTTTCGCGTTGACCACGAGGCGATTTCCGGGCGTCACAAAATTCTGAAACTTGATATTTTTAGCTTCTCGCAATTCCACGGTTGAGTGGGAGAAGTTGTTTGTATATCTCACCAGCCACGATGCAGCCTGAAACATGGCCTCGAGCATCAGAACTCCAGGCATGACCGGGAATCGCGGGAAATGATCCTGCAGGTAGTCTTCGTTACCTGAAAGGTATTTCACCGCCGAGATTCGTTCACCCGCAATTATTTCGGTGATTTGATCAATTTGGCTGAACTCAACCTGTTGAGCAATGTTTTTTGGGTCGTTACTCACGTTTGATTCGGCAAAATACTGACCTGTTCTCCAACCGTTCGAAATTGGAAACCACCCAATTTAGCATCGACCATTTCTTTTAACAACAACGCATAGAGCTCAAAATAAAGCTAATTTCTTCGAAAAATTGCCTAATTTAACCGCCAAAGTTGATTTGATCGTTTCGGCCCGAAATTGAACCGAAGGAGAATCAATGCTAAATTTCAGGTTATGAGAAAAGGAATTCCGGTTTCGCCCGGCGTTTCAATTGGCACAGCCTATTGTATTCACGAGATTTTCGTTCGAACCGAAAAGACTCATCTGGAAGAGGATGCGGTTGGAGAAGAACTTGCGCGGTTCGAATCTGCCAAGGAACAGACGATCCGGGATCTGAAAGCGCTGGAGGAAAAGGTCTATTCCCAGGTCGGAGCCAGCGAAGCGGCGGTCTTCGCCATGCATCAGTCCATCCTCTGCGATGCCACCTTTACCAAAAAGATCTCCGGCTGGATTGTTGACGAAAAGTTGACCGTTCAGGCAGCACTTCACCGTTTCCTGGATGAGTATTCGGTACTCTTTTCCAAGACCAAGGACGATTACCTGCAGGAGCGCTTTGCCGATATCCGGGATGTTGTTTCCCGTCTGTCGGCTTCCCTGACTGACGTGCGGCAGGAGGTCGAGGACGGGCTCGAGGGGCCACTCATTGTCGTAGCTGATGAATTACTGCCCTCCCAGGTGGTCCTGCTTGGGGATGTCGAGGTCAAAGGTATTGTGACCCAGGCTGGCGGACCGACTTCCCATGCAGCCATCATTGCCCGCAGCAAGGGCATTCCTGCCGTCTCCGGCGTAAAAGGGATTCTCCGGCAGGTGAAAACCGGAGACACCATCGTGGTCGACGGTCGGGAGGGACTGGTTCGCTACAACCTGGATCCTGAAGCAACCTCAGCCTACCGCAAGCTGGAGCGGGAGTTTTTTGATTTCAAGAATGAGCTGGCAGCCAACCGGAACGAACCAGCCCTTACATCGGATGGTTATGAACTCGAGCTGCAGGCCAATATCAACAGCGTTGCGGATTCCAGATCGGCGGTGGCCATGGGTGGCAAGGGTGTCGGCCTGTATCGAACCGAGTACCTCTACCTGACACACCCCAGTGTTCCCGACGAAGAGGAGCAGTTCGAAAACTACCGGCAGGTAATCGCGGAAGCTCCCAACAACCGAGTGACCATACGGACGCTCGATATCGGGGGTGACAAGACAGTGCCCTACCTGGGGCACAATCACCAGGAGTCCAACCCTTTCATGGGCTGGCGGAGTATCCGGCTTTCTTTTGAGCACCCCGAGCTCTTCAATTCACAGATCCGTGCCATACTGCGGGCTGCTGCCGGTTATGAAGTCGGCAAGGTTCGCATGCTGTTTCCCATGGTGACCACCGTGGATGAGATGCGGCGTGTCCGTTCCATGGTCCGCCGGGCCATGAAACAGCTGGTGTCCCAGGGGAAACCATTTGCCAACGTTCCGATCGGGATGATGCTGGAAGTTCCTGCCGCAGCAGTCATGATGGACACCCTGCTTGAAGGTTGTGACTTCGTATCGATTGGATCCAACGACCTGGTTCAGTACCTGATGGCCGCTGACCGGGATAACCCGAAAGTCAGCCATCTCTGTCAGCCTCTGTCACCGCCGGTCATCCGTGTACTGAAAAATGTCATTCGAGTCTGTAACCAGAACAACACACCGGTGACGGTCTGCGGCGAAATGGCCGGGCAACCCAGGGCGTTCGTATTGTTGCTGGGCATGGGTCTGAAAAATTTCAGCATGAGTCCCGCTTTTATCCCGACCATCAAGGAACTGGCAAAACAGGTTTCCCGTGCTGAGGCCAGCCAGATCCTTCAGAGTGCTCTCAAGCTGAAGACCACGTCCCAGGTGCAGCGGTACATGTCCGGCCAGCTCCAGCGACTGGCACCCAAGTTCACCATCCTCGATACCGCCTAGGAATTCCCGTTGGGATGATCCGGGCTGGCAGAGTACCAGATCCAGGTTTTGGGGATCGTCTGTTGCAGTTCGTGGACAGCGTTTTCCGTCAGCCTGGTATTGTTGAGCACCAGAAAGTGAATTCCACGCATCTGATGCAGGTAGAGCAGTCCGGCGTCGGTGATCCCGCTGCCATCCAGATCCAGAACTCTCAACTTTTTGATGTCGCGCAAGTCCGCCAGTTGCTGGTCACCAAATTTTTCGTCGTAACGCCTGTCCAGAACGGCCTTGCGCTTGTAGGTGCGAAATCGAAGGTTGCGGCATAAAAACAGCAGGATCACCCAGGCTACCTTCCCCAGTACCGGTACCCTGGTTCGCGGGTTTTTCAGCGCTCGGCTCCAATAGAGAAAAGCGGTCAGACCCGTGTAGCCTGCAAAGCAGGCGGCAATTCCGATTGGGATACCCAAGAGCCCACCATAAAGGAACAGGAACCCACCTGTCGCAAGCATCAGCAGTGGGAAAAAAATACTCAAGACGACAAACCAGCTGCCCTCGGCCCGGTCGTCCCGACCTGTGGTGAGGCTGAAAAGCCACAGCTGAAACCCAAACGGTCCTTTCTGGTTGCCCGGCTTGCGGTGTTCACGATCCACGTACGCAGCCTGGCGGGGAGTTTGGCACTTCGGGCAGACCGGCTGCTTTTCTTCCAACTGGGCACCGCACTTTTGACAGCAGTTCTGACGATTGAAATCGGAAGGGGTGAGCGCCGCGGGCAGGACCTGGTCCATCCTCCCTTTTTTTTCGGCTGCCTGGGCAGGAGTGGAGTTTTTCCTGTCTTTCGAAACCGGTGTGTCGTTGCGGCCTGCCCGGTTTCTTGGATCGACAATTTCGGTAACCGGATCGACAAATGCCGGGGCCGGGGCTTTCGTGCCTTGCCTGTTTTCGAACGGCGAGTTGAGGATATCACCGGTCATCAATCCGTTGTCGGGCTGGTAAGCGGTTTCCCCTGGCTGCTCGCCGTTTTTCGGCCCTGTCCGCTGTACCGGTGTCAGGGGGTCCGAAAGATTCCCTGCTCCTGCAACGTCCCTCGCGAAACCCGGGTCCTGCCCGGTCGCGCTGGACGAATCGAATTCTGTCGAGTTCATGCCAAGCATACCCGGGTTGACCACTTCGACATCATTGCCACAAGCGGGACAGGGCACCAGTGTTCCCACCTGGGAAGAATCAACGTCGATCACCCGGTTGCATTTCAGGTAAGCCTGTTTTTCTGGATCGTATTCCCTGATCGATTCGCACCGGAGCTGGAATTTCATTTTTCAAGCACCAAAAAATTCAGACAGCTTTGCGGAAACGCGTATGCAGGCCCGGTTGGGCGTCAGCGAACTGCCTAGCGGCTTCCGTTGACCCATCCGGAGTCCCTGGTGAGGTTTCCCCGGACTCCGGTATGCTGGTCTCCAAGCTCCATTCGAATTTGACTGGCGAATCTCTGCAACTGTTTGACGATTTGCGGGTTTTTTGCCGAAACATCCTCCCTTTCGCCGATGTCCGTTTTGAGGTTGTAAAGCTCCAGTCCACAGCGGACCTGTTTGTACTTTGAGGGGAATCCGTCCTTTCCAGGTGCGTCAGCGAGGGTCCGGTACGAATGGGGAAAAACCAGCTTCCAGTCACCGCTGCGGACTGCCTTGAGTCCGCGGCCGTAATAGTAAAAGTAGGCTTCGTGGGGTGACTTTGCGTCCGCGTCACCACGAAGCAGAGGCAGGATACTCTTGCCATCAATCTTGTGCTGAGGCAACTTGCCATCGATGATTTCCGCAATGGTGGGAACCACATCGATCGTCGCAGCCAGTTCACTGCATACCGAATTCGGCGGAATGACCTTTGGCCATTTCATGATGCATGGTTCCCTGACACCACCTTCCCAGGCTGTTCCTTTTCCCTCTCTCAGGGGACCGGCCGATCCGGCATGGTTTCCATAGGAAAGCCAGGGACCGTTGTCAGAGGTAAAGATTACAAATGTATTTTCGTCGATTCCGTTCCTCTGCAGGGCTTTCATGATTTCTCCGACACTCCAGTCGATTTCCTGGATGATGTCACCGTAACGCCCCTGCCGGGAGGAGTTCTTGAATTTGTCATCACCGAAGAGTGGAACATGGGGCATGGAATGCGCGACGTAGAGAAGGAACCGGTGGTCCGAATTTCCGTCGATAAAGTTGACCGCTCGCTCGGTATAGGATCGTGTCAAAACGGTTTGATCACGGGGGGTGACTTTCGGATTGATGACTTCATTTTTCTCGATCAGTGGCAGGTCGGGAAAGGCCTTGGAGGTGGGATGATAGGGCCACATGTCGTTGGAATAGGGAAGACCATAGTAATCATCGAATCCATGCTGCAAGGGCAGGAATTTTTTCTGGTAACCGAGGTGCCACTTGCCGTACATGGCAGTCCGGTATCCTTTCTGTTTGACCAATTCCGCAAAAGTCATTTCGCCCTGGTGGATTCCATACTTCGTGGCATGGCTGGGGGCGCCGAAAATTCCGATCCGGTTGGGATAGCAGCCGGTCAACAACGCGGCACGGGATGCACCGCAGACCGCCTGGGCAACATAGAAGTCCGTGAACCTGACCCCTTCCCTGGCCAGCTGGTCCAGGTGGGGAGTCTTGAATTCCTTGGCACCATAACACCCGACATCTCCGTAGCCCTGGTCATCGGTAAAGATAATCACGAAGTTGGGTAGTTCGGCCATCCCGGACTTTGCCGCCAGGTCTCGGCCGGTCAGGCCCACGGCCAGGCAGATCAACAGGCAGGTGCAGAGTAATCGGCTGAATTGTCTCAGTGACAGGGTGGGATGGCCTGAATCGGCATAGGGGAGCATAAGCGGCACCTTGGTTTTTTCGAGGGGCTTGTTTCTGGCCTTTCAGCGACCACGGTTCGGTCAAATTCGGCCTGGCGCAGCCCGAATGTCTGTTACAAACGGTTTGACCATCATAACCGATTTTCCTGATTTGACCCGCCTGCCGTTATCTCTCGCGGTGTTTCTGACGATTCACCTCTTTTGGGTTTCAAACTGCTCCAAATCGTGACCTAGGTTATAGGGTCACTCGCCCGATGAAACACAAATCATCACCCTTTTCACAACAGGGTGGACGTTGCCATCGGCGCAAATTTCGCAGGTGAAAAGATGCCATTTTGCCAGCGGACAATCATTCATCCTGTCGTTGGTAGCAGTTCCGTGGAAGCCGTTTCAAATCTATCGCCCGAAAGAGCGGTAACAGATTCCGTTCAAACCCCGCTGTCGAAGTGGTCGTTTCGATTGGCACAACTGGCAATTCTCCTGACTGCCACCTATTCGACTTCGATCAACGTGGCGGACCCGGATCTCTGGGGCCATGTGCAATACGGCCAGGATGTAATTGCCGATGGACGGATTCATGAAACGACGACCTATTCCTTTACCGCCGTCGGCTTTCGCTGGATCAACCACGAGAACCTGGCTGAGTTGACTTTCGCCGGCATCGTGGACAGCATCGGTCCGACCGGATTGCTGTTGTTCAAGTTTGGTCTCAGCCTGCTGGTTTTTGGTCTGGTTTTGAGGCGGCTTGAAAAGCAGCAGTTGCACCTGCTGGTAATCGCCCTGTCCCTGCTGGCAACCGCGAATGCGATCAGCTACTTCTGGAGCATTCGACCGCAGTTGTTTACGTTTACGTTTTTCACGTTGATGGTTGCCCTGCTGAATTATTGTTTTCACGGCTGGTGCGATCAATTCCAGCTTCGAAGATCGACTCCGGAAGAACTTGACCGGTACGTCCAGCAGGGAGTTCGGCCGATTCCCTACTCCTCGAAACGGCTGAAGTGTCTCTGGTTGGCTCCGCTCCTTTTTTTCCTCTGGGCGAATTCTCACGGCGGATTTGTAGCGGGTGTGGCAATTTATGTTGCTTACCTCGGCCTGCGTTCTGTCGAGACCTTCCTCCGCTTTGGAAAGCACGGTTGGGGACTTGTCAGGCGGTTTGCGCTGATGGCTGCTGTGGCTGTGCTGGCGACCTTTCTCAATCCGTACGGCCCGGGGCTTCACCAGTGGTTGCTGCTTTCCTTGGGGCAGCCCCGCCCCGAAATCACCGAGTGGGCAGCAACAGACTTCTTCGGAGAAAATGGCTGGCGATTTGGACTGGTTGTTCTGGCATCCCTGTTCTCGATCCTGTTTTCCAGAAAACCAAAAGACTTCACCCACATGGTGCTGCTGGGACTGACGCTCTGGCAGGCTGTGGAGCACCATCGGCACGTCCCGTTTTTCTCGATCTTCTTTGCTTTTTGGCTGCCCGTTCATTTCCAATCGGCCCTCGAACGATTCCGATGGATCCAGGTCGATACGGATAAGGAAAATGCGGCCAGGTCGCTGCCCGTTTTTGCGGGAGCTGTCATCTGCGTCCTGATTCTCGGCGTTGTGCTCTGCACCAGGTTAACGGTTATCAAGGTAGAAAAAGACCGGTATCCCGTAGCCGCATTTGAATTTCTCAAGCAAAACCGGATCCAGGGCCGGATGGTGGTGACCTACAACTGGGCCCAGTATGCGATCGCTGCCTTCAAACAGAATCCGGACGTTACGGGCAGGGGACACATCTCCTTCGATGGTCGATTTCGGACTTGTTACCCCCAGCAAATTGTTGACATGCATTTCGACTTTATTTGCGGAAATGGTGGGCCGGAAAAACGATTTCGGGGAGCCGATTCCGGTCCGTACGATGGATCGAGGATCCTCGAATTCGGCAAACCCGACCTTGTGATCATCAGCCGAAAACAGAAACATTCGACCTACATGATGAGCCAGGTTACCGACAGTTGGTCACTGCTTTACCAGGATCGGTTAACGCAGGTCTGGGGCCGACAATCCGTTTTTGATGATCCACAAAGCCCCCGCTTTTTCGGACAACCGAGACGAGAAATCTCTGACGACATCCAGCAGGGCTACGCCGCCTGGCCCGCCATCTTGAAAACCAGTTCCACTGTTTTCCCCCTTACACGTAACAAACTAGCGCAAACCAACAGGTGATCCATGCTTCCCTCTACAAGTTTCAATACCGTTGAGCCAGTAGCAGGCATCCTGCCGAAGGCAGGCCTGTCAAGCACCGAAGCAGTTCGTTCCCACCTTGAAATGGAGGCTGATCTGGGCCGGGTCGAGAGGATGGTCAATGAGTTTTTTGTCGAATCCGATGACTACCGGATTGCGGCCCCTGCCTGCAGGATTCCGGAGGGATTCCTGATGTCGGTGGTAATTCCTGTTTACAACGAGGAAGCCACCATCAGCCGGGTGGTGGGAAGGATTCTGGAACTCCCATTGAACAAGGAAGTGATCATTGTTGACGATGGAAGTACCGACAATACCCGAGACGTGTTGGAATACATCATGGACCATCCGGATGTCAGGATTATTCTCCAGCATCAGAATGCGGGCAAGGGAGCAGCTTTGCGAACAGGTTTTGAGGCGGCCAGGGGAGACGTGGTCGTCATCCAGGATGCGGATCTTGAATATGATCCCCGGGATATTCCCGGGCTGCTTGTTCCCATTCTCAATGGGGATTCCGATGTCGTTTATGGCTCGCGCTTCCTGGGTGAGCAGGAACATGACAAGTCATGGGTCCATCGGCTGGGAAACGGGATCCTGACCCGGGCTTCCAATTGGACGACCAGGTGGCAGTTGACCGACATGGAAACCTGCTACAAGGTTTTCAGGCGGGAATTGCTTCAGAGTATTCCCATCGAACAAAACCGTTTCGGTTTTGAACCCGAAATTACCGCCAAGCTGGCAAGGCGAAAGGCGAGGATTTCCGAGGTGCCTGTAAGTTACAACGCGCGAAGTTATTCAGAAGGAAAAAAGATCGGGATCCGGGACCTGTTCAATGCCTTCTATTGCATTATCCGTTACGGTTGGTTTTCCCGGTAAGGGACTGCACCCGAGTCCGTGGCACCGGTAAACGCTTGCTTTGAGAGCCGGGGAAAAGTGAACTTGCAGGTTCCTTGTCATTGCTTCGGCCAGGGACCCGGTGCGGCAGAGCTGGAATGCAGTTGAGAAACAGCAGGGGGTGACAGCCAGGCGCGGCAACTTCGAAGTTTGCAGGGTTCCCGATTGCGGCGTGAGCCATTCAAGTGGCAGTTCCAAAATGTCTGGTATCCGAGGACAGCCTTCGAGGTGAACTGTGCGCGTGCGTTAAATTGTGTGCCGCTGTTTCAAACGAATGGTTGATTTGGCAGGGCATTGAGTCACCCGTACCGATTTACCATGCCGCAAAGTCGCCCTGATCATGCTTTTTGAACCAGTGGCTTCAGTTTATCCACAACAAATGTCTGGCCGCAGGAATGCAAAACGTGGGGGATCTGGATGGAATTGAGATGAATCAGACGGGAATTCATCGTATATTGGATCATCAGGGGTGCTGAGACCCGACAGCAGGCGTTTCGCTGTATCTGTTTGAGCTGGAACTGGTGGAATTTGAAATCGGAAAGTAGCTAAATGAATGTTGCAATTCTTGGAGCCAGTAGCAACCTGGAACGTTATTCCAACAAGGCACAGTTACGTCTCATGGAAGAAGGGCACACCGTCTATCCGGTCAGCAGGAAGGATGAGCAGATTGCAGGTGTCAAGGCTTATCCCAACCTGGAGTCCATCTTTGAGCAGATCGATACCCTGACCATTTATGTTCGACCCTCCATCCTTGAAAACATGGTTGATGAGGTAATTGACCTCAATCCCCGCCGCGTAATTTTCAACCCCGGAACCGAGGATCCTGATGTGCAGAAAGCGATTGCCAAAGCGGGGATTCATGTGCAGGTAGCCTGCACGCTGGTGCTGCTCAACACCAATCAGTTTGAGGACAAAAAAGAGAGCGTTTGAACATCTCTTTACCGGCTGCACACTCCAATATCCCGAAGCGGGTTTCCAGGATCTGCGGGACTTCTCCATGAGGTGTGTTTTCAAGCCTGCCTGAATCGCCTATCCTTACAGGCGTTTGCAGAACGCTGCATATAAACGGGCCACGATGACTGTTTCGACAAGTCGCGGTCCTGGGGCAAAACTTGTGCTATTCGTGCCAGGCTGGGATCAGTACTGGCTCGAAGTCTGTCAATTCGATCTTTTACGGGAAACAGATGGGATGAGTTTTAATCCGATCCGCAAAATCAAAAAGCTTGTCGAGCGAAGCTATTTTTACAGAAGATCTGCCGAAAAATTTCTTTCGGCGAAAACTTTTCGATTGGATGGCGTCGACTACCCCTACACGATTCATCCCCACAACCATACATGGACAAATGAGCGAGCTGTCGAAATTTCGATTGCCGAGCGGGCGCTGATCCAGAGAAAGCAGTGTCGTACGCTCGAAGTGGGAAACGTAACCCGGCATTACCTGCAAACCAGGCATGATGTCGTCGACAAGTACGAGAAAGCGGATGGCGTCATCAACGTCGACATCGTCAGCTTTTCACCCGATCAGAAGTATTCTTTCATTCTGGCAATTTCGACTTTGGAGCATGTTGGGTGGGATCGGGACAAGAAGGAGCCCGACAAGATCATCACCGCCGTTGACAAGCTGAAGGAGCTGCTTACTCAGAATGGCGAACTGTTGTTGACCTTTCCCGTTGGTTTCAATTCGTTTTTGGATGAGTTCATTGAGGAGGGGACCCTGGAATTCGACCAGTGTCATTTTCTCAAGCGGATCAATGCAGAAAACGAATGGCGCCAGGTGGAATGGGAGGAGGTCAAGGGAACCTCCTACAATTCTCCCTATTCAAATGCGAATGCGATCGTGGTTGCCAGCTACAGCAAAAACCCCCGCTGATCGGCTACCCCCGAAAAAAACAATTAATCCGAATCCGGAATGCTCACCATGAGTGCCGACAAGCCTGTTTTGCAGTGAAACGGAAACTGCGACAGGGGTGCTCCGTTCGCGACATCATCTGGACATCATCACGACACCATCGAGACTGGTTCACTGGCGGGTGAGGTTTACCCTTCATCAAGCGAGAGCGAAACCGCGGTTCTGTCTTCGAGATTGGGGCGAAACATGGTCATCAAGGTGAGGGGAAGATACCATGCCATCAGGATTCCACCACCAAAGCCGTTCCAGAACTGGACTGCCAACATCAAGGCGGCAGAGCAGCTGACCAAGGTTCCTAGGTTCTTCTGTGCCGGCCAGGCTGCGAAGGAGAGGCTGAGACAGAAAAAGGCGGCAATCACCGGGATTCGGTAACTGGAATCGGGGCGGTCACCTTCCCAGAATCCGTGCAATCCTTCCATGATGGGTGCCCACAGTCCAAACATTGCCCTCACATTTTGCAGGAAATGGGAGATATCTGCGGAGGTGAAAATCAGCGTGCTCACCAGAACGCCTACCATAAGGAAAAATCCCAGCATGAACCTTCGCAAGCCGCGGTGCCAGTAAAAACTGAACCACAGGGGAACCAGGAACAGGGGGTAATAGGCTAAACCCATTGCCAGGCCTATGAAGGCCCCGGACCAGACGGGTCGGCGATAACAGACAACTGCCCAGACCATGGCGGCGGCCGGCAGGATATGAATGATGCGTCCTGTCATTTCCGCTGTGTATGGGAGTAACAGGTACAGGGTAACGATTCCAATTCCCATCCTGGTATTATTGAAATGCAGAAAACCAACCATGTAGATTCCCACCACAATCGCAAGCTGTCCGAGAATGGCCATCAACCTTGTGACAACGATCAGTGAGGTGCTGGACTGGATACCGGTTTCCGAAGCCGGGGCTTCCGTTTCGTCATCGGCTACAAAGGTGGGGATGACCGGAAACAGGAACAGCAGGCTGTAACCGGGGCCGTTGGCATGAGCCTGGGCGGGATCACTTGCCTTGGCGGTTGCCAAGTCCTTTCCACTCTCTGCTGCAATGATGTCCTCCTGCGTTACCGTGGCAGAAATCACATTGGCAATCAGGAAAACCAGCAGCACGACGGTCAGGAAAGTCAGACCCGAGAATTCGAGGTTGGGTTCAAGTAACGGCCGTCGAATCATGTAAGGGTCGGCCAGCATCCGCGTCATCAGGCAGGCACCGACCAGGAAGAGCCAAGCATAACCCCAGGACTGATTGGCCACGATCGTGTCAATGTTTTTACGAACGTTTACAATCCGGTCTTCGAGCCGATCCGGGACAGCTGCCGGGGATTGGGGTACCGGGCCCGGTGCTTCTCCGTTGGTGGCACTCCCCGGTGGTTTCGTTTGATCTTCCTTTGATTCTTCCAAAGGAATTTCGCTGTTGATTACCACCTCCTGCGAGTCGGGTGGTTCAGGGGCTACCCTGCCAGGACCAGCTGTGTTGACGGGATCTCCAGGCGTAGGGGTGATCGCCTTGCCATTCTGCTGATGCAGGTCTCTCCCAAGTTTTCGAATCTCGGCCTCGTGAGTCCGCCTTTGCTGTTCCCCATGCTGTACCATCAGCAACCCCGGGGATAACAGGGCCAGCAGGATAATGTCCACGTTCCGGATGCTGATCAGCCGATTGAACTTGAAAAAGATGCTGACCATCAAGATGGTCGAAAGGTAGGCCCAGCTGGACGACGGAATCACCTCATAACGAAAAACTTCTGCCATGAGGGTAAAGCCCCCTGAAAACCCGAATCGTCCCGTGAGATATCATGCCCTCGACTTTTCAGGATACGGATAATCGGAGGCAATTCAACTACCCAGCTTTCTGAACCGTCACGAATACCGGGTTATTCAGTTGATAGCGACTCGCTCAATCGTTTTTTCCGGGTTGCAACGGCGAAAGCGGCTGGGTGTCAGGTCGTTGCATTGGCTTGGTGTGACAAAATGTCCCCTGTTCCAGGAGTTATTCTGCTGGTCCTTTTGATGTTCCCATCTAAGGGGTGTCCGCCTTTCTTTGTCCCAGTGGAATTCGTGGGGCATTGCAGATTGATGATTGGACACAAATGTGTTAGACCATCCTTTCCCCATTTTGAATCGTGGGAGCCGGATTTTCATGTTTTGAGGCAGTGTCTGATCATGTCAGCTGACCACTCCCAGGGTAACAGGATTCTTTACCTCGCCCAGGAATTTTCCCTTCCTCTGCTGCTTGGAGTCGTGGTGGCGATCGCATTCGCGAACGTCTCTCCAGAAGCCTACGACATGGTCGTCAACAGGACCTATGCCCTGGTGTTGCCCGATCAGCCAGCAGAAGATCCGCACGCCGGGACGACGGCGGAACCTCGCCGGGAGTCCGGTGATTCCGAAAATCTGAATTCAGACGGCCAGGAATCAAAAGAGGACCCGTCCAGCGATCAAGAGGAACATGTGGATCATGAAAATGGGGAGGCGGGGCATGGAGATCATGGACATGGAGATCATGGACATGCTTCCGGTTGGCGTCACTATGCCACGCTGCATTTTCTCATCAATGACATTTTCATGGTTCTTTTTTTCGGCATTGCTGCCAAGGAAATTGCTGAATCCTGCCTGCCCGGGGGGGCTTTGAACCCGGTTTCCAAAGCGGTCAATCCACTGATGGGAACCCTGGGTGGGGTTCTTGGGCCGGTTGGCGTCTACCTGCTGCTCAATTCAATGATCGGAGACGCGAAATGGGTCAATGGCTGGGGGATTCCCACGGCCACGGACATAGCCCTCGCGTGGCTGATTGCGAGAATTGTTTTTGGTACGGGGCACCCGGCAATCAGCTTTCTCCTGCTATTGGCGGTAGCGGATGACGGTATTGGCTTGATGATCATTGCTTTCAAGTATCCGACTGCCCCACCGGTATGGGTCAATGCGCTCTGGGTGATTCCCGGCCTGCTGGTCGCGTTTGGGCTGCGAGTGAAAAAAGTCCAGGCCTGGAGTCCCTATATCCTGATTGGTGGAGCTTTGAGCTGGTGGGGACTTTGCAGTGCCCATTTGCACCCTGCCCTCGCCCTGGTTCCGATTGTCCCGTTTCTCCCAGGTCCAGCCTACGATGAAGGCCTTTTTCAGGACGATACGTCCACCAGGGAGACCGACACGCTCAATCGCTTCGAACACGACCTGAAACCTTACGTCGATTATGGTCTCTTCTTTTTTGCATTTGCCAATGCAGGTGTCCAGTTCGCCAGCATGAGCAATCTGACGTGGATTGTACTGCTGTCCCTGCTGGTTGGTAAAACCGTTGGAATCACATTCTTTTCGTGGGCAGCGACTTTGGTCGGTTTTCCACTGCCCGATGGAATGAAGATGAAGCACCTGTTGGTTGCCGGCGTGATTGCCGGTCTCGGTCTGACGGTAGCCCTGTTCGTGGCTCAGCAGGCGTTCCCGGGCGACAGCCTCGCCAGCTTCCGGGGTGCGTCAAAAATGGGAGCCCTCTTCTCGGGCGGTATTGCCCTGCTGGCGATCGTGCTGGGCAGGATGCTGGGTGTCAAGGATGGCGGCTCCGGTACGGATGGATCGGGTGATTCTCCCACGGAAGCCTGATCAGCCTGATCGTTGAATCCTGGACAGGGTGGGTGAGCGGCAGGCAGATCCACTCCTGCTGAACAAGAGGGCAGATTGACCTCAAGCTTGGATGGTTCCAGTGCTCCGAATGTCCCTTGGCCTGAAGGGAGATCTTCTGCCATATTGAGGACCTCGGCAAGGAACCGGTTTGATGGTGGAAGGTGATGTTTCTCATAGATGAAAAAATCGACTACCCGCGTTTGCAACAGTTTGCCAGCCAGGTTTCCAACCTGAGCAAACGGCTGTCCTCGGAGTTGGAAGCCAATTACACAGGTGATCAAACAGATGAATTCTACCAGGGGTTATTGGCCGGTTTTGCCAACTCGCTTTCGGTGTTTCAGAATGTTGAACTTAGCGAAGAGGACAAACAGTCTCTTCTGGGTGCCTTGGTGGCGTTTGTTTCTGACAGAATTGCCAGGCGGGGGCTTTGATCCGGTTTTTTCCGGCCTGGTCTGGTTCCACAAAAAAAAGCCCGCCTGAGCGAGCTTTTGGTTTTCAATCAATGGCGGGATCCTTGTTACATCCGCGCCAGGTGATGTCGAATGTTCTTTGAATTGTTTTGCCGGTCCAGCATGTTGGAAACCGCATGTTTCAGTTTGTGTACGGCGACGGATATCACACCTGAGGGAGAGTCTGCCTTGGCAGCTATGTGAATCGCCTTGCCACGACTGGGCTGCAACTGAATGCGACAGTTTCCACAAAACTCACCCGAATCTTCTTTTTCGTCCTCGACATGGACGTCGACCGATTGGATGAGACTTGTAAACTGGCGGAGGGAACTGGTGATGCGTTTTAGGATGAGACTTTGAAACGCTGGGGTGTCCTTGACATTTTTGAGGTGAAGATTCACTTGCATGAGTCAGCTCCTTTTCTAGTGAGTGGATGACCAGTTCAATAGTTTCCAGATCCAATCTGATTTTTGATTCAACCTGGGATTCAGAGAAAGAAAGAACTTCTTGAGGGATCTCCTGTCGGTTTTTGGGGAATTCAGAAAATTGCGGAATTGAAACCCTTGGAGGATGTAACGACTTACATGCCCCCGCAGGGATAAATTAATGATATTAATTTTTTCTTTATACGTCTAACCGAATTTTACCCTACATCCCCACATGGGGCAGGCAAAAATTTCGCGTTTCCAACCAAATGAAGGTAAATTGGCGGCAAGTTGCCACTCAGCTGGCCCACGAAACGGGCCCATGAAAATGAAAAAGGGAAACATCCTTCGAGAAGGCCCTCCAGAGGAAGCTGGCCGATTAGTATTGGCAGCTCGCAGTGTATCCGGGGTTTTCACGTGCTATTTTCGAATCAGGTCAAACTTGACCCGCAATCCATCGGCCTCCAGACGCAGTCCTGCGTCGAGTGAGCGAATCTCCCGCCAGGGCACTGGAATACCCATCGGGTAACGGGGCTGTACGGGGCTTCCCTGGGCCGTCAAATAAAAGGAGTGATGGTCGCTGTTCCATCGATACTCTCCCCCACCGGCGCAGTTCAGTTTTTGCCCCCAGTAGCTCCGCTGGATTTCCAAAGGGTCGGTGTCCGGGAATTCCCGCTTCCATTCCTGCAGGATCGGCAGATTGCTCCAGGACCGTTCCCGAACGTAGGCACGGTAGGACCTGCTCAACATGAGATAGTCGATCCTGGAAAAAAAACCTGAATTGAGTTGTAACGCCAGAGTTTGCCCCAGCCATTTTCTTTTTGCAGGCATCTGATCGGGCTGAGATGCTCTCTCTTGATCCTGTCGTGTGATTGCCTGTTGAATGATTTTTTCATTAAAGGACAGCAACACGTGGTTGTCTTTTTTGTAGTGATAGATTCGCGTGGGATAATTCCGGAACGGGGGCGGGGGAATTTTCCAATCCTGGTAAGCTTTCCCCCGAAAAGTCCGCTCGGTTTTGGAAACAAAATCCAAACCGTCCTCCATCCGTTGAATCATCTTTTCCATCGATTCGGGTTTGTCAAAGGTAAGTGAAAGTCCCCCGGGAAGTTGTTGCAAGTTTTTTTCAAGGTAACTCATGGCCTGTTCTTCATCGTCAAAATCCCGCCAGAATTCAGTGTCCTCATCCAGGTAAAATTCTGACAAAACAAGCCCCGGAAAGAGCAGTTGGATGAATCGGCCTGGCGCGGCAATCATATGGACGATTGAATTTCCGTGTGAGTCACCTGCGAAGGAGCCGAAATGATGGTCACCCAATATTGGCTGGTATGAATTTGAGAGGATCAGGGGCATTACCGACAGATCGACCTGCAGTCTTTTCTCTGACATCCTGAGCTGGATGGCGATCGGATCAAAAACATTGGACCAGTTTCTCTGGTATCCGTCCCTCCATGCGTTGTAAGCCTGTTGTTCTTCCCGGGTCACCTGCTTGACGTCCAGTTCCGAAACGGGAGTGACGAACCTGATCGAACCGTAAACGCTGGAGTGGACTCCTTTTCGGCTGAGGCTGATTTTCCCCAGCGACTGGTAAGTCCCGGATTCCTTCTCCAGGGTTTGTGATTCCCCGGGTTTCATTGCCAGGCAAGTGGTCATGTGTTCGGCCTGCAGCCGTTGCAGCAGGGCCAGGGCCCGAATGCGCCTAGATTGGGTGATTCTCCATTTCGGGCTGCACCACCGGCGAATGGCCGGGTCGGACATGAAGACAAATGCTGTTTCGTCTTTCGTTAATTCATATCGCTGCCTGAAAAAATGAAACTCCTTCAGGGATGAGAGAGGAACCGTTTTCCCCTGCAAGCAGCGATGAAGGGCATGCACCTGCGAGGGAGAGTTGGCAAGCACCACCAGGGTGCCCTGGCGAAAGCAGTAGGCCGAAAGGGTCCGGTCGGGGGATATAGCAAAAGCGGACTGGGGAATGCCGTCAATCGGCCGGTTTGCACCGATCCGATCCCGGTAATATTTCTCAAACGATTTGGCGGTCTGAGGCTTGTCAAAAGAAAGCAGCACGCCCAGATCAGTACCCATTTCCGAGTAGGGATCCGAGCCGGTCAAGGCAACCCTCTGGATCCGGTTCACAAAACTCTGCCGGGAAAGATCCCGGAAGTCAATCTTCAACTGATCGAGGTACCCGGGGATGATCTGTTTGTCGGTCGCGGGGAGGGCGAGCGAACCAAAAGCGGGTGACAGAAGCCGGGTAATCTCCTGGAGGGCCTGCGGAAAAGAGAAGACTGATTCTACAAAAATGGCATGCTGATCGTGGGGGATGAACCTGGCCAGGGGATCAAGGGTTGCCGGATCGTCCCGCAAGCGGCCATCCCAGTCGAATTCGCGAATCGTGATGCCCTCGATGGAGTTGACATCGACGATCGCCTTTGACCGACGATCAACCCGCAGTTCCCGGTCCAGTTGCAGGTTATCCACGATGGCTCGTGTACCGGCGAAGGTGGCAAAGATCGAAGAGAGTGGAGCCGGGCCTCGCCCACGCGGTAGAGCAATCTTTTTGTTCTGGAGACGGATTGCCTCCGAAAGTCGGTATTGAAACCATGACCGGCCAGCTACATCCTGCACTGCAAGGACACGGTAGTAGGATTCAAGCGCCTGGTAAAAACTGGTTGGTTCGGAGGGCCCTTCCAGCGGATGGTCGACCCTGGATTCCACCAGTCGAGGTTTTGACCTGTAGGGGAGGTAGACCTTTCCCCGGATGGAATCCAGCCGGTTTTTGGAACGGATTGCCAGCACCCATTTTTCTTCGGGCGTTCCCCTGCAGACCCACGCCTGGGGGTTCTTTTCAAGCGTTGCGTGGGGAATTCCCTCTTTCTGGATGTCTGTCTGGAGATCCTCCGGCGAGATGACCAGCTCCCGTACGGGAACGACGTAGAAATAATCTGTTTGAGCAGGGGGATCCGATACCCGGGAACGGCCAGCAGCGATGGTGCCCTTGCCCAGCAGGCCGGTAAACAGAGTCCCCACCAGCATTACGGTGAATGTTTTGAAAAGCGGCATGCTGGATCCTCTGAATCAGGAAAGGAATGGGTTCTTTTCAGGCCGGACTTTCCCATGGAGCCCGGATGGCGGGGGCATTCCACGAAAGAATTCCGGTATGGCAGAAAGAACATAGGGAATTTTCTGGCAGGCGTTCATTGGCCTTGCTGAATTGCTGTCGATTTTTGCAGTCGGCAAACAGGAAGTCACCTGACCAGCAGATTCTGACCCACGGATTCCGGGATTTCACTTTTTTAAATCACGTAGTTTTGCCAAAGCAAAAGGTCCGCTTTCTGCCGGTTGTTGCTGCCCCGTCATCCAAAACGACAGGAAGCCGGGTTGAACGGGAGGCGTCGTGTCCCGGGATTCATCCCTTCCTCGGGCGAGGGATTTTGGGCCGTAGTGCCAGCGATCGCATTTCACTGAAAAAAAACGGCCAGCCAAACGGTCGGCTGGTCCGGGTCTGTCCAGGAGACCCGGTGCCGACAGTGGGGTTCGATCAGCAGAAAGTCCCCCCTGGCCAGTTCCCTGTCCGGCCGCTGGCCTTCAAATTCAATGACCCCGCGGCCTTCGAGTACCAGCACCCACTCGTGCTCAGGCTGATCGTACCAGAAACCGGGGGGACTGGATTGGCCTGTCGAGACGATTCGCTCGATCCTTACGCTTTCCCGCCGGCAGATCAGCCGGGTCAATTCCTGCTTGGCAGAGGGATCCATCTGATCCAACAGGTTTCCCGATTTCACCCGACCCTCCTTGAGCCTGATTGCCGGAAAACCAGTGCGTGCCGGAAACCCAGTAATAGCCCCGACCAATCCTGGCGACCGGGGTGTGGACTACTTGTTTTCCGGTTCACCGAACCATTTTACCGAATAGCGATCGAGAACGGATTTTCCGTTAACGACTTCTCGCAACTCTTCCCGCTGGTCGAGTTGAGCCGTCTGACCGGCGGTTCCAAAACGGATCTGGGTAAAGAATTTGTCCTTTTGATTGGGATCCAGCTTTTTCCGTTTGACGACCTGGAAGACATAGACCTTGTCCTTGGTGGCATTCACGCTGAAACCGGCTTCGTTTTCTTCAAGTGCGAAGATGCGCGACATGAAATCAACATCCACGCCTTCGAGGGGTTTGGCATCCTCGGCCCCCTCTTTGACGATGGAACCCGGTTTGGGTGCCAGGAACTGCTGGAATTGGGCAGCCATTTGCGGATTGTTGGCGGCCATGTCTTCGATGGCCTCGCTAATTTCCAGCCAGCCAAATTCCCGGCTCAGGGTGACCTGTTCGGCACCTGGGAATTTCGCTGACAAACGCATGTTTTCCTTGTCGAGATTGGTGATGATATCTTCTGCCCTGGCTTCGGCAGCTGCGACAGCCTTTTGTTGGCGAAAGTATTCAATGATTCGCGGTTGGGCGTCCTTGAAAGTCACCCTTTCGCTGTTTTCGCGATCCGTAACCCAGTAAAGATATTCCACATCATCGACCGGGCTGGTCTGCTTGATTTCGAAAGTGGAACCCCTCTCAAAGGAAACAAAAAAGACGTCCGTCGCTACGGTACCGGGGTTCTGACGGTTGGGGGTTGGGGGCAGACCTGCTTTGCCAAAATCGGATTTCTCCAGGGTGCGGAAATCGATCTGCTCAAACATTGCAAATGAGAGACCGTTTTCCTTTGCAAATGCCTCAAAATCAGGTGCCTCAAAATCGGCAAATTCCTCGGGGTATTGAAGATATTCGTCATATTCGCTGAGGTAGATCTCCAGCATTTCCCGGGCGGCCTCGATCGTGGTTTTGATGGCAGCATCGGACGCCGGACGGGCCAGTTCCTCACGGATTGTGTCCCGCATTTCATCATCCAGAGGTTTGATTTTCGGTTTGTCTTTTTCCTGGTTCAGCGGGGGAATTGAAACAGGGGGAAGGGAGTCGGGACTCCCGTTCTTCTCTGCGGGCGTTTGGCCTTCTCCGGTAGATGGTTTTTCCGGTTCGCTGCCTTCGGTCGGTGGAGCGGAATTCTGTTTGGCGGGCTTAGGGTTTTCCTGCGGGGGAGTCGCACCGTCTTTTGCCGGGGCCTGTTTTGGCGAATCCTGTTTTGCCGAATCCTGTTTTTCTAACGCCGAATTCGTTTCTTTTGCGTTTGTCACCGGCTCCTTCTTTGGCTCCTGTTGCGGGGAAGGGAGCGAAACAAACTGGAATTCCTGTTGAGCCTTCAGCTGTTGGCCCGATTGCTCTTTTTTGGGTGGTGTTTCTTTTGGGGCGTCTGTCTTTGCCGCTGGCTTATCTGATTTTTCTGCCGCTTTGGCAGGGGCATCGGCTGCGTCCGCAACTGGATCTTTCGTGGCCTCATTCTTCGAGCCATTCTCCGGTTGCCCCTTTTCGGGCTGGCTGTTCTCGGGAGAGTTCAGCCCGGCCGCTTCGGGGTCCTGTTTTTCCGACTCATCCTTTTTCGTACCCGGCAATTCAAAATCGCCACCTGACGGCAGGGCAGGTGAACTGTTATCGATCACCCGGAAGTCTTCATTCTCGACCCATTCGTTGTACTTGGCCTGAATCTGGGCTTCGGTAATCTTCTTTTTTTCCTCTTCGAGGAATGTTTTCCGGTTGATGGCAAAGTAGCCGACGGTTGCCATTCGCGGGGTTTTGAACCCGGGCCCGATTGCGAATTCGGGGGATTGGTCTTCCCCCTCGGCAAACAGTTCTTTCATCTGCTCCATCGTGGGAGTGTCTTCGATGGAGGATGCGGGCGCTACGTCGATGACGTAATACTCGATCTGGAATTTTTCCCGAATCCGGCGATGGGCTTCCCAGATTTCGGTGGGGGTTGCACTCCCCTGTGCGATACCTGCCACCATCAGTCTTCGACCATAGATGGCCAGCAGTTCGGTTCTGAGGTGTGCCTTGACGTCTGCCAGCGAGCCACGCTGCAATTCACGACTAAACTGTTCGACGGTTTTTCCCTGGTTGCCCAGCTCGTTGTTGCAGAGCATGTTGAAGTAATCTTCCATCGTCTCTTCACCGACGTACATGCCCTTTTCCTCGGCAAAACGTGCGTGGGCCATGCGGGAGAGAATGTCCCGGTCCCGGGCCTCGACGGTGGAGGTGTTCAGAAGACTGATGGGTACGGCTTTGGCCTTGTCCTGACCGCCGGCCAGTTGGAAAAGTTCAAAGGTGAACTCGGCAACCCGCCGGTTGGCATCGGACCAGTCCTCCATGTCATAGTTGGTAAAGTTTCCAAAACTGGTCGTGGCAACCTGACGTTTGGCTGCACGGTTCGGGTTGGAGTTTTGAAACCAGCTGTCCAGAATGCCGCCTACCGTGAAAACGATCATCAGCAGGACGCCAAAAATGACCAGCATGATTTTTTGGTATTTTCTGAACCAATGAAGGGGACCACCAGCCATTAATCAAAACTCTTTAAAACAGGTTGCTGTCAGCGCCACAGATCCGGAAAGGCCCACCTCAAAGCGAAGGGTTCCCGACCGATTCCCGGGCGCAGAAGGGAATGGAAAATTGTAGAAATAGACGTTGTTTCCACAATCCCAAACCGAATTTTCTGCGAAAGGACGCTTTTTTTCAATCGCCTTAGGAGCTTTCCACCAAAATTGGCACCGGGAATCCTGGCCAAATGGGACGGGTTTCCGGGGTCCGGAGGCCTTTTGACCTTCAATCGGCAACCAAATCCATCTAAACAGGAAATGCGGTTGCCGCGTATCAGATTTCAGTCCCTTTCCACCCCTGAAGGGTTCATTCAGTGAATTCAGCATCCGGGAATGTCATATCCGGGAATCCGGCATCCGGGTCCGGGCCGCGGAGAATCCTGCTGGTGACCACCGAACTGCGTCCGGGGGGAGCTGAAAAATGCCTAGTTAATCTTGCCTGCGGCCTGAATCGTGAGCATTTCGAACCGCTGGTGGCTTCCATCGCTTCGGCACCTGGCGAAAAGGAAGCCCGTTTGGTGCGGAAATTGGCTGACCACGCGATTCCCGTCTCCTTTTTCGACTGTGATTCCAAATTCAGGTTTCCAGCGGCAGTCGGCAAATTGAGAGCTTTGCTTGCAAAGGAAAGCGTTGACCTGGTCCAGTCCTTTCTCATCCACGCCAACGTGATCGCGGGGCGAGCCCTTGCCCGCTTTCCCGCGGTCGAGTTTTTTTAGGGGGTTCGTGTGGCGGATCCGAGCTGGTTTGGGCATCGTCTGGTAAGATTGGCCACGGCTGGCACCCGGAAAATTATCTGTGTCAGCAGGAGTGTGAGGCAATTTGCCAGCGAAAGAATGGGACTGCCGGAACATAAGCTGGTGGATATCCCCAATGGGGTGGAACCTCGGAAAATCGACCCGGTCCCAGATGATTCGGTTCCGCGGGAATGGTTTTCCGATGAATTGCCAACCGTGCTGTTTCTTGGCCGACTGGAGCCTCAAAAGGGCCTGATCCCATTTTTCAAGGCTTTGCGTGATCAGGCGAACCTGCCACCCTTTCGACTGCTGCTGGTCGGCGAAGGGAGCCAGCAAACCCGTTTGCAATCCATGGCCCGGTCTTTGAAACAGGAGGTCATTTTCGCAGGTTGGGCCGAAAGTCCCCATCGCCTGATCGCCAAATCCAAAGTCGTCATTCTGCCATCCCTGTGGGAAGGGATGCCAAACGCATTATTGGAAACGATGGCCGTTGGGAGGCCGTTCGTGGCTTTCGGGGTGGATGGCGTTCGGGAAATTGCCCTGCCCGACACGTTGCAGGCTGTTGAAGCGGGAGACTATCGTTCCTTCTTTGAACGTTTGTCACAAGTTATTGGCAGTCAGAAGCTTGCGTCAGACCTGGGCAACCAAAACCGGCAACATGTCGAAACCAACTTCTCGATCAAAAAAATGATAGCAAAATACGAGGCGGTTTATCTCGACGACTCATCCTCTCCAGCTTGTTGATGGCAGATCCTGCTAGCAAAAAAACTTTTTTGACGCAACTGGTTAAGGGCCAACAACCTGCGAGAGGGGTTTGGTTTTTGTCCATTTTTCAACCGGACTTCTGTTGACGTCCAAAAGGGAGATTGTCATTTTCAATCCTGTCAGCGGCGCACTGGATCCAACCGTTGTTGTGGTTTGACTCGATCGGTTCGGCTTGCACGGCCACGATGCATCTGCCCGATCGACACGTCATCAGGAAGGACGTGAACAAGCCGGCGAGAATTCGGTATCCTGGTGATTTGCTCCAGGGTTTCCGGAAATCCAAGCCAGGGCGTTCTTGGGCCAAGGATTGGCCGAGACGCCTTTTTTTTCAGAGTCTGAATTGTCCGAATCCGTTCATATCCCGGTCCTGTTGGACGAGTGTCTGGAATCTCTCCGAATTCATCCGGAGGGAATTTACGTGGATGGAACCTTCGGAGGTGGGGGGCATTCCCGCGCCATCGTGGAAAGGTTGGGTGGGACCGGTCAGGTGATCTCCATCGACCAGGATCCAGCGGTCTTTGAAAGGGCCTCCTCCTGGATTGTCGACCAGCCCATCCAGCAGGTTCACGCAAATTTTCGCAGGTTGCCAAGCATCCTGAAAGAGTTGGAGATCCCGCAGGTTGACGGAATTCTGCTGGACCTCGGTCTATCCAGCGATCAATTGGCGGATGATCAGAGAGGCTTCAGCTTTCAGGCCGAGGGAGACCTGGACCTGCGGTTTGACCCGACCCGGGGCGAACCTGCCTGGAAACTGGTCAATCGATTGAGTGCCAAGCACCTGGCGGATCTGATCTACCAGAATGGAGAGGAGAGATTCAGTCGGCGAATTGCATCCAAAATTGTCGAGATCCGAAAGGATCGGCCTTTCAGGCAATTGTCCGAATTTGTCGCGCTGGTTAGATCCTGTGTCCCCCGGTCCAGGAACCACAGCATCGACCCGGCTACGCGGACATTGCAGGCCCTGCGGATTGCCGTCAATGATGAGCTTGGATCCCTGGACGATGCCCTGAAATGCTTTCCTGACCTCCTGAAGCCTGGGGGGCGGTTTTCTGTCATCAGCTTTCACTCGCTGGAAGACCGGCGGGTCAAAAATGCTTTTCGGGATGATCCCCGCCTGGAGAAGGTCACCCGAAAGCCGGTGGTAGCCTCGGAAGAAGAATTGGTGGTCAATTCCCGGGCCAAAAGTGCTAAACTCCGGGTCGCTCAGAAAAACTGAGCCCCCACGGACCACGGATCGGATCGTCCAGTTTGATGCGTTTCAAAGAGAAAGTTACCAAGCGGGAGTTTGCCCGGGAAATTTTTTTCGGCGGTGGCACCGTTGTCTGCCTGTTGGCCATTTTTCTTTTTGTGGCCATCCAGAAATCGACCGGTCGCAGTCTTTCGCCCCTGGCTTATCTCTGGCCGGGCCAGGGAGAAGACGCAGGCATTCCGGTAGTCGTTTTCAAATCCGAAAAAGAACGTCAGGCAGCCCGTTCCGACTACCAGAGCAGTCAACCCAATCTGACCGCCATGATGGATCGGATCAGGGAATCAACCGAAAAACGCCAGGCAAAAGGGAGAGGGCAGCATCTTCCAAACCGTACACCTGATCCAGCGGGCAGGCAAAACTTTGGTTCCAGCTCGGTCGCTGGAGTGAACGTTTTTTCAGATGCCAGCCGGCAAAAGCTCGCCCGCGGAATTCGCGATTCGAAATTTCGGGCTTCAGATGAAACAAAAGGAGCTTTTTCCAGCGAGGTCCTGCCCGAACAAAGAGAGGGGGCCTCTTCCGCAATCGTCCGGCCTGCATCGGTGCCCGTGATCCAGGAAAAACCGGCTCGTCTGATAACCGTTGACCAGAACATTCCCAGTGCACCCCGGTCAGGTTCGCCGACCCTGAAAATTGCCAATTCCGCAACATCCGGCTTCAGGGAGGCTCTGCAGACACCAGGATCGCGGCAAGCGTCTTCGGGCAGGAATTCTCTTTCCAGGACGGCAAAAGGAGAAACCTTCGCTCCGGAAAAAGACTTTGCGAGCCGGGCTTCTTTCGAGGAAAGGGAAACCAAGGCCGCTTCCCCGGAAAGGGGCACTCCAAAAGAACCCGCCTGGGTCGTCCAAATGAGGAAGGACTCGCCCGTGGTCAAAACCGGGCCCGAGGATTCCTTCTGGTCGCTCTCCCAGGAACACTATGGGGCAGGGGACTACTTCAGGGCCCTGGCCATTTTCAATGGTTGCCGGAAACAGGTTGATCATTTGCCGCCGACCGTTCAGGTGCCCTCGCTAAAGCAAATCAGGGAACTCGCGTCATCAGGTTGGATTGACGCGCAGGGAGCCCTGGATCCCGATGCCGCGGAGATCCGTTCCGGGATCCACCTGACAGGAAAGGATGAGACTTTGTTCCGAATCGCCAGGGAGCGTCTGGGTGCTGGAGCGCGGTTTGTCGACATATACAACGCGAATCGGAAGCGGCTTCCAGAGAATTGCGACGCCCAGACGAAGCTGAAGCCGGGAATCCGTCTGATCCTGCCCCGTTGATTCATTGCCGGTAATGCCGGAACGGCGAGAAAACGCTGGTTCCCCTCAGGTTGCAATGGCCAAGGACACGATTTTAAGCAGGCACACGTCTTTAGCAGGCACATGGTTTTCACCAGGCAAACGGTGAAAGAGGCTCCAACGACCTTTGGCAGGCTGGAGTTGGGGACGTTCACTTCTTGAACAGTCCGAACAGTCCTCTTTTGGTGGTTCGTGAACTGGCATCACCTTCTTCGGATTCCTCTCCCGAATCAACACCCGTCAGTTTTTCGCACAATTCCACTATGGAACGGGTGATGGATGCCTTCGGGGCCTGGAGAACCAGGGGCACACCATTGTTACGGACATCCACCATCAGGCCATAGTCGTTGGGTATTTGCCAGAAGAACTCTCCCCCGATGGTTTCCTGGGCCTTGTTCATGCTGATCTGGCCACTGTCGAGTCCCGCACGGTTGACCACGATTTTCGTTTTTTCCCTGACTCCGTCGTATTCTTCGAACGACATCATCAGTCGTACGACATTTCTTAGGCAGGGCAAATCCAGCTGGGTGACCAGCAGGACATCGGTGGCTGCATTGAGGGCTACTTCATCGAGCCGGCTATAGGCCTTGGAAAGGTCAAAAACCAGGTGAGTGAAAGAGGACTTCAGCAGACCGATTACACGACCCAGGTCATTGGGGTGAATCAGGTCGTTGTCCTGTAACTGGACCGGTCTCGGCAACAGGTACACTCCGGATTCATGCTTGGTCAACGACTTTTTCAGCAGCGAAAGATCCAAGCGGTCGATATTCTGCGTGACGTCCGCCAGGGTGTATTCAGGTATCGAGTCAAGGAAGATGTCCGCGTCTCCCAGCGAGATGTCCAGGTCAATCAGGACAACACTCCGGTTCACTCCGCCTGCCAAAGCGGCAGCCAGATTGACAGCGATACTTGTCGAACCAACACCGCCGGAGACACCCCCCACCGCCAAAACCTGCGTCTCTTCGCTCTTGGAAGACGCGTGTTGGGAGGACTGGCTGCGAACGCGGCTAATGGCATCGCTCAGTTCAGTTGCAGAGAGTGGCAGGCTGAGAAACTCCCGTGCTCCGGCTCGCATGGCCGATAGAATCACCTGTCCATCGGGCGAGTTGCTCAACACCATCATGATCGTGTTGGAGTGTTCGGATCGGACCTGCTCGAGCAGTTCAACACCTTTCTCAGGATCCGAATCGATATTGATCAAACCGATTTCAGGAGAGGTTTGTTGAACGATATCAGTAAAGAATTCATACCGTGAGCAGTCTGCCTCCAGCCACAGCGATTCTATTGTCAGCAGAACTGACTTGATTTCTTTCCGGGTCGAATCGTTCGGATCGACCAGGACTACTCGGAATACATTACTCATAACGGGCGTGGATTGGATGCAATGGCAGTTTACAAGATTCGGACTTTACCTGTCGGATAAGTGAAATCTGGGAAGTGATGGACTGGGGTTCGAATAACCGGTGCGGGTTGCCGCCCGATTTTCCGGGTAGTTTCCAAAGGTGGCCTGGTTGGTTGGCAGTGCCTGGAAACTCCGGCTGGTATCCGGGCCGGTTTGGGGCCGATAAATTCCTGAGGACCTCGAATCATGGAGAGGCAGGGAGTTTCCGTTTTCGAAACCCGCATCAGCCGATCCGGAATTCCGGGGAAGTGAGTCGAGTGACGGAATCCCTGGCTGGCGATTCTGTCCGTAGCCGGTCGTGGACGGTGGTTTGGGACGGAAGCCGTTTTGTGTGGGTGCCTGCTGGACTGCAGAGGGCGAGTTGCCCTGGACAGGAGCAGGGCTGAAAAAGTCTGGCCTCAGGACTTCTCCGCTGACACCGAGCTGGTAACTGCTGCCGGTTCGTGGAACTTCCTGGTACCCTCTCCAGAAGAAATCGTTATCGCAGGGAGGAACCGTTTCCATCCCCGGCCCATCCGGCAACAGCGAAGGATCAACTTCGGATACAAATCGCGGGGTGATAAGGATGATCAATTCCACCTCGTTGTAAGTGTCGTCTACGCGGCGGAAAAATGAACCTACCCAGGGCATGTCCTTGAGTCCAGGGATGCCGCGTGAGACCGAATCGGTTCGGCTTTGAATCAGGCCTGCCAATGCAAGGGTTTGCCCTTCACGAAGCGGAACACCGGTATCCACATTTCGGGAACGAAAACCGGGCGTTCCGTTGACTGCCAGATCAGGTGCCACATCGGTTACCTCGGCACGAACTTCGACCCGGATCCGGCCGTCCCCTTCGAGCATGGGGAGAACGTCCAGCTTGGTACCAAATTCCCGGAACTCGACCGATTGAACTCCCAGGCCAGAGTTGATTGGGATCGGAATTAATCCACCATTCAACAGCGACGCAGGCCGACCAGGCATGGTGACGACCGTCGGTTGGGTGAGAATCTTGGCGAGGTTGTTCTGACGAAGCAGGTTCAGGAAGAAAGGAAACTGGTCCGAGCCGTCGACAATACGGAAAAAGAAATTCCCTGCGCCAGTGCCGCCGTCGAGCAGGGCACCGGCGGAGTTCTGCAGCGTAAATCCGCTGGTTGCCAGCGACCAGTCGATACCCATGTCCCGCAATTTTGTGCGGGACACCTCAACCACTTTACATTCGAGAGCGATCTTCTTGGGACCTCCAAGGGTCAACAGGTTGCGAACCCCGTTGGGAAAGAAGTCCTGTGCAACCTGCTCCGCCTGCCGGATCTGGCTTTCACGGGCGACATGACCCGTCAGCACGACATTGGTATTCAGTGGAAAGGCACGAATCGAAGCATTGGGAAAAAGTTCATCCAGGGTCAGTTGCAGCTGGCGAGAGTCTCCCACAACGAGAATATCCAGCGTGTGCTGGTTGTTTTCGGCATCTGAAACGCTGATGCCCGAGACACCCGGTCGCGAACCGGTAATCATGATCTGGTTGGAAGATACGGGTTGTGCATCAACCACTTCGGGATTGCCGATCACCACGCCGGGAATGTCAAAATCAAATTTTATGACACGGCTGGTACCGGCAATCAGCCTGATACGCTGGTTCTGTCCAGAGTTCTGGTGGACCGAAGGGCTTTGCTGTTGAAACTGGCCGAGCACAGTGGGGGCAGAAAGAGCCTGCGTCCACACAACAAAGAGAGCTGCCAATAGATAATGACAAGTTCTCATGTGATTCCTTCCCTGAAATCAAAACTGTTTTGTTTGCGGAATCATTCCGCACTTGCTTTATCGATGAATTCCGAATCCGACCATTCAGTCAATCGTTGGCAATTGACCCGATGGCCTAACCCCTCGGGAGATCTTCCTCAGAACCATCAGGAACTTCCTCAACCGGTGTATCGGAAAAATCGTCTTCAGCCGTCACAGTCGGTGCTGCCGGCTGTGGCGTCGGCTGGATCGCAGGAACCATCGTTTGATCAATCACCTGCGGCAGACGACCCTTTTTGAAGCCAAATTCCTGCACCACACCAGCTTTGTAAATTTTCATTTTGAAATCATAGGGCTGGTCGCTACTGGATTCCTTGACCTCAGATTTGGCATCAGAATTCAACTGGTTGATCAGTTTCTGGCTGGCCGAACGGTCGCCATTTTCAGTGTTTCCACCTTCCGGGGCGTTGTTTTCGACTTCATCGTTGTTGGGAAGCTGTTGCTGGTCCAGGAGGGCCTGCAAATCAAAGGAATCTTCTTCGTCAGTTTCATCAGTGGATCGGTTGGTCTTCACAAACCGGACCACCGTGGCCACGTCCTCCGCCAGGAGAGCCACTTCGACCTGCTTGGGAGTCAACAGCAGCGTAATGGTTGAAATCTTGTCGTTGTCTTCGCCATCGACACCGATGTAGTGCTTGTCGTTTACCTGGAAGACTTCGATGTTTTTCAGGAAAGTACTGGGGCGTCTTCCCTCTTCTCCGTCGATGCCGCGAACGCGAAAGACGCCAACCACATCCACCCGGTCACCTGCATGCAGGCTGTTGTGATGAGTGTCGACAAGTTCCGTTTTGAATGAGTATGCCCGGTACCCGGTCGGCGGCTGTTGCCCGATTCCGGCAACGTACTTGTCCATGATGTAATCCTTCACGATCAACACGTCCTTGGGTACTCTCTGGACGGCAATCATGTTTTCCAGCTCTTCGGCATTCCGAATCGCATTTTCAGGAACATCCGTTACCGGTCGGCTCTTCACATTGAGGTTCTCCTCAAGTTTCAGGGCGTCACCGATTTCCAGGGGCTTGCTGGCGACGAACACGTCGACCATTTCGACCTCCGGCGCCTGTTCGGTCGTTTTTTGACCCAGTACCTGGCTCATTCCGATGGCCGCGATCAACCCAAAGCTAAGTGACACAGCGATCAGCAAGATTGACTTCGTTTTCATTTCGTTCTCCGAGGACTACCGACGTCGGGATTTGTGTTTATTCAACGCAAAAAATGCCGGTAGAAAAAAATGGACCTGCTACGAGTCCATTCTCTTCCATTCGACATCAAATCTTTAAAGGAGTGAATCAATCAACGGATACCGTATTTGTCACCCCACACCAGCCAGTCCACCTAATCGTCAGAACTTGCCAGGCGAAATCACGCGACCAGCTTGCCCGCAATGGCGAAATACATGATGCAGCCAATGGCAATCGGGATCCCGTAGGGCAACAGCATCATCGAACTTTTACGCTCCGCCGCGATTCCGGCCAGAGTTTCCGGATTTCGAATCACCATGATTTCATTGAGAATCGAGAAAAACTGGGTTTTGTGCTTTGACCAGCTGCGACTGATCAGGACCATGGCGACTGCCAGCACCGCACCCACGATCGCCGAAAGACAAAAGCCGTAGAATGTTGACTGAACGTGAACCCACGCTCCAACACCGGCCAGCAATTTCACATCACCGGCACCCATGCCTCCAATGGAGTAGGCTGGCAGTAACAGTGCCAGACCAACAAAGGTACCCATCAGGCTGATGCCCAGGCCGGTCAGCCAGCCATCGCCAGCCATTCCATAGGCCATCATGCTGTAAATCCAGCCACTGATGATAAAAGGAAAGGTCAACCAGTTGGGGACCTTGAGCTGAATGCCGTCAATGACAGCAGCAACGATCAGTGCAATTGTGACAAACCAGACAGGCCAGTTGGCCAGGACTTGTTCGAAAAAGTATCCCATTTTTTTAGCTCCCACGCAGTCTGAAGGAATTTACCTTCGTGTCTCAAAAATCTGTCGTGCGACGATCTACAGGATCAATTCCGGGGTCGAGAATTTCCGATACCCACGACTCTTAAAGGCGAACGGCCAAAAAATAGCTTGCGAATGCGGTGATTACCGTGAAAAAACAACAAATTATCTCAAACGCATTGGCCAACGATGCATCAGGAATGAAAGAAAGCATGGCGGTGAATCCTCATGAAGGGTTGGCAAAGGCGCGTGACAAAGACCCGTTGCGATTGCTCGAAACGGGTCTGTCTGTTTGCTTTTGAAGCAGCGGTGTGGTCCTAGTTGACCGATCCACCACGAGCAGCTTCAAGGTCATCTGCAATGTCATTGAATGCATTGGATGCATTGGCACCAATGGCCTGGATTGCAGTCAGACAAACGAGAACAATCAGAGCAAGCATTACTGCGTACTCAACGGCGGTAGGTCCATCTTCACTTTTCAGGAAGGTTTTGACCTTTTGAGCGAATTTCTTCATCTCGGACTCCACAAAAAAAAGAACCTGGCTGACCGATGTCAGCCAACCCAAAAACGAACTTGTTCAATCAACCTGTTGCGAACGCGGTCTAGGATCCCCGCGTCGAGATACTTGAACACCAAAAATTTAAGACAGAAGTAATAGGTGTCAAAAAAAACTGATTAGGCAGACTGTTCAATTGACGAATATTGGGTTGCCGCGCCAGCAAAACCGGCACAACTGGATCTTTTCCTGGAGCCTGGAAGGTGATTTCCGGGTGATGCTAGCGGGTTCTGGGACCACTGACTGCGTACTGAAATCTGGCAAGAAGTTCCGATTTTGATGAATGTACAGGTTAGCAGATGCCGATAGAAAGGATGAGTCGCTAACGCATTGAATTGCGCTCAACGCTGCTTTTTTTCGTGCCGCTGTTGCTGGCAGGAAAATTCCAAGGAGTCGAAATCAAACCTGTGAATGGATGGGTGTCAAAGTGAAAATAGAGACGACACGCTTTGGGACAGTAGAAATTGAGAAACAGGACATCCTGGATTTTGAATCGGGACTGATCGGCTTTGGCGATTCCAGAAAATGGGTGATCCTTGCGGACACCGAGAATCCTGCAGTCGCCTGGCTGCAGAGCCTGGTCGATCCCAGCCTTGCGATGGCTGTCGTTTCGCCAAGGCGTTTCATTCCCAATTACCAGGTACGGCTGACACCTTCCGAACTGGAACCGATTCACCTGACGAATGTCGACCAGGCATTTGTACTCTGCGTGGTCAGCCGGAACGATAATCGACTGACCATGAATCTGAGGGCGCCCGTCATTATCAACCTGGACAGGAAAATGGGGGCCCAGATCATGACATCCGACGATCAACCGCTTCAATACCCGTTCGCAAACCTGTCGACAAATCTGCGACAAAGCGCTTAAGCGGTTCAATCGAATCAGTGTTGTGCTCTACAAACCGGACTGCCGTTACATTGCTATCAATGCAGTTTTTTTTCGGCATGGGCGTTATTCGTGACCGATACTCTTTCCTGTCTCGGCAATCGTTGTCGGGAAACCTATCGACATTGTTTGTCGATGGTCCTTCAGTTGTTTCAGATCGAGTGGATCTGCGACCAATTGGCGGTCCGCCGCAAACTACACTGTTTGACTTGAAAATGCCCAATGCGGCGCATTGACATGGAGGGAGAAGGATGCTGGTCCTTTCCAGACATCGTGACGAGAGTATTATGATCGGTGACGACGTTGTCGTGACCATTGTAGACATTCGTGGTGACAAAGTTCGCTTGGGGATCGACGCACCCCAGAGCATTCCCGTTCACCGCCAGGAGGTTTACGAAGCGATCAAGCGCGAAAACGAACAAGCGAGCAAAATGGATTCGTCGAGCGCACGAGAAATCGGAAACGACAACAAGTAACCGGGGTGCTGTCCATCGGGCCCTCAATGAGGCTCCGAACTATTCTGCCTGTGGTCCAGGGAACTGCATTGATGCAGGATCCCTGATATCCCGGGCGGGCGTTTCAGCTTGGCGCCCTTCGTAGGTGAGCAACCGCCCGGTCTGCACTTGCGACACTCCAGAAAGTGTCGATTGGCCCCGGGGCTGGTCCGCCGCCAACGCTTGACCCTCTCTCTGCCCCCACCACTCTCCGGCTTTTCCCCTGACTCGGTTCCGTTTACTGATTGGCTAGACCGAAGTCCTCAATGGTAAACAGCGATTCAAAGCCCAGTCCCATCTCCTCGAAGGCCTCGCGACCCCCAGCCAGGCGATCGACGATGCAGATGATCTTGCGGATCTTCAAACCGGCTTCCTGCGCCAGTTGAATCGCCCGAAGGGAGCTTCCACCGGTGGTCACCACATCCTCCAGGATGACCGAGGCCTGTCCCTCGGAGATTGGACCTTCCACCATTTTTCCGGTGCCGTGGTTTTTTTCTTCCTTGCGAACGATGAAACCGCTCAGTTGTTTGCGCTCGGACCCGGCGTGGGCAACCACGGCGCCCGTAATGGGGTCAGCGCCGATTGCCATCCCTCCAACCGCCTGGGGAAATTCGTGTTCGGCAAGTTTTTCGTAAATCAGCTTTCCGATCAGGTGGGCTCCCATGCTGTCGAGGGTGACTTTGCGGCAGTCGATGTAATAACTGGCTTTGGCTCCCGAGGCGAGGGTGAATTCGCCACGCTGAATAGCCAGTTGGTCGATCAGATCCCTCAGGTTTTCACGGTCGGACATCTTGTTTCCTTGGGTTGGGGAAAAGAG
This sequence comes from Planctomycetota bacterium, assembly GCA_036336715.1. Lineage (GTDB taxonomy): Bacteria > Planctomycetota > Planctomycetia > Pirellulales > Pirellulaceae > JABAAE01. The sequence goes on along the minus strand of JAYZFP010000183.1, from coordinate 11,203 downwards.
AATCCGGATTATGTGGATTCCAGTCCGAATCAGCAACCCGTCGCCGTGTTGCGATTGAGGGGGGATTTGCCGAAATAAAAAAGGGGCCGGACGGATGTGGCGAGCTCAGGCGGTACCTGAGGGTGCTTGCTCTCCAGGAACGGTCAGGGAACAGCAATGTTTCCCCCGTGCGCACCGGCAAAAAGGAACGGCCAGGCTGGCACCGATGATCGGAGCCACCAGGTAGATCCAAAGGGACCCGGGTGATTCTGAAACCAGGGCAGGTCCAAGTGATCTGGCAGGATTCATTGATGCTCCCGAAAGAGGCCCTGCAAACAGGGCACTCATCGCGACTACACCTCCCACGGCTATGCCGGTTGGGACTCCACGTTCACGAGAACTGTCAGAAACCCTGAGAATGACAAACATCAGGATAAAGGTCAGCAGGGTTTCAAGCACGAATGCCTGCCACCATTCTCCGGAAGGAAGGGTGGACCCGAAGCCGGATGGTGAATCGTGTTCGAAGAAAAGGATTTTCAACAGCATGCTGGCCATGGATGCTCCGAACAGCTGGCAACCGATGTAGGGCAGGATATCTCTGCGGCTGGCTCGGCCGGCCATCCAGAATGCGATGGTAACAGCGGGGTTGATGTGGGCGCCGGATACATCACCTATGGCAAAGATAACTGCCATGACCACCAGCCCAAAAGCCAGCGAGACCCCGACATGCGTTACCTGGCCGTTGGACAATTCATCAGCAAGGATGGCGCCCGTTCCTACAAGAACCAGGGCAAAGGTGCCGAGGGCTTCGGCCAAATATTTCTTCATCGATCGATCCATGGCGTCGTGTTCGCTTCACCGAACCGGAAAAAGAGACCGGAAACAACGGTACGAGGCATTCCCGGTTTTTTTGCGAAAGTCCGGGACCGGGCAACAAATGGATACATCAACCCCGACCCAGCCCGTATCATCAATCAAATAGAATTCAAAGGGAGTTTCAATCCCAAACCAGTTCCGATCATTTTTTTTGTGTCAAAAAGGCTTCAATGAAAAAAACTTCATCTGTTCTTCATGGATGTTTAAGTGCCGTGCTTCTGATCTGGGTCGGGATGCCGGTTTCAGCACAACAACCGGAAATGTCAAATAACTGGACCCGTTTCAGGGGGGCCGACGGAACGGGGGTCGTGGCGGATGATCCCCGTCTGCCGGATACGTGGGACCTGAAAAAAAATGTGCGTTGGTCGATCGACGTGCCTGGCTGGGGATGGAGCAGTCCCGTTGTCTGGGGTGACCGGGTTTTTGTGACTTCGGTGGTCAATGTGCAAAAAGTGGAAACCCCCAAGGCCGGACTCTACTTGGGACGCGGGCGCCGGGATCCTCCCGAGGGAGACCACCTTTGGAAGGTTTCCTGCTTTCGACTGGCTTCAGGAAAGAAAATCTGGGAAAAAACGGTTTACCGCGGAGCACCCACATTTCCCAGGCATCCGAAGAGTACCTATGCCTCGGAAACACCTGTCGTGGATTCGGAACGCCTTTATGTTTTGTTCGGGGACCTGGGCCTGTTCTGTTTCGATCATGACGGAAACGGAATCTGGGAAAAGAAGATCAAGGCGCGGGAGACCTTCTGGGGCTACGGTGCTGCAGCGTCCCCGGTAATTCACGAAAAACAGCTTTTCATGGTTTACGACAACCAGGAGGATTCCTACCTGGCTGCCTACGATACCAGGACCGGGAAGGAAAACTGGCGAACACCCAGGAACGAAAAGAGTACCTGGGCAACTCCTTTTGTCTGGAAGACGGGTGAACGGACCGAGATTGTCGTCTGTGGGAAAAGCAAAAACAGGTCCTATGACTTGCAAGGGAAGGTCATCTGGGAGTTCGACGGCCGAATGTCCAACCTGGTGATCCCGTCGCCTTTTGCAGTGGGCGGTCTTCTCTATGTGACCTCTGGCTACTTTCAGGACCGGAACAAACCGGTCTTCGCCATCAGGCCCGGGGCTCAGGGTGACATTACCCTGAAAGAAGGGGAGTCTTCCAATGAATTCATCAAGTGGTTTCATCCGCGATCGGGACCCTATAATACATCGCCCATAGTCTATCGCGGTCTGTACTGGACCCTGTTGGACCGGGGATTTCTTACCTTGCATGATGCCCGTACGGGCGAAGAAGTTTATGGGCGAATTCGCTTCAAGCGGTCGATGACTTTTACGTCTTCTCCCTGGGCATACAACGGCAAGGTTTTTTTCCTTGATGAAAAGGGACGAACCGTTGTGATCGATGCCGCCCGGGAATACCGGGAGGTCCGTGTCAATGATCTGCAGGAGCTTTGTTGCGCCACCCCGTCAATTGCTGATGGTAACCTTCTGATTCGAACGGCGAGCAAGGTCTATTGCATCAGTAACCAGAAGTAATCATCCGGAACGCAGACCGGGGCTCCGCTGGCAAGGTGGTTTCCACGCAGTCGGCGAACCGTATGCAGACGGGCCCCTTGGCAATCCGATTGGCAAACCGATTTTTTTGAAAACCTGAATGGCATTGAATTTAAGGGAGATGCATGACTTTCCAACGGTCCCCCGGCCTGTTATCTCGCCGAACCATCCTGAAAACCGCTGCGATAGCGGTTCCGACGTTTGTATCTGCCAACGCGCTTGGATATGGCAAGCGGCAGGCAGCCAATGAGCGACTGACCGTGGCGATGATTGGCTGTGGGAAAATGGCCAACGACTATCACCTCCCCCAACTTCTGGGGCAGCCGGATGTTCAGCTGGTCGCGGTTTGCGAAGTTGACCGGAATCGCCTGCGGAGAGCACGGGAAAGAGTCAATCAGAAATACTCTTCTGCCGGCAGGAAATTCGACGGTTGCGAGGCCTATGATGACTTTCGCATGGTCCTGCAGAGGAAGGACATCGATGCCGTTTGCATCGCCACCCCAGACCACTGGCACGCCACTCCCCTGATCGAAGCCTGTAAATCAGGCAAAGACGTCTATTGTGAAAAACCACTGACACTGACGATCGCAGAAGCCAAACGCTGTATCGATGCCGCCCGCAAGCATGGAAGAATTGTGCAAACCGGCAGCCAGCAACGATCCAACGTCTTCGGCCCGTTTCGGGAAGCAGTGGACATTGTTCGCAGCGGGCGCCTGGGAAAGATCTCCCGCGTGACTGTCGGCGTAGGTGATCCGCCTGTTCGCTGCGATTTGCCGGGTGAGGAAATGGAACCCGGACTGAATTGGGACCTCTGGCTCGGGCAGGCCCCCTTGCGGCCCTACCATTCGGTTCTCTCCCCCCGCGGTACCCATAATCACTTTCCCCAGTGGCGGAAGTACGAGGAGTATTCCGGGGGAGGACATACGGACATGGGGGCCCACCATTATGATATCGCCCAATGGGCACTCGACATGGACAAGTCAGGTCCCGTCGAGATTATTCTGCCAAAGGAGGCAAGCTCAAAAAGAGGCGTCCGGTTTGTATATGAAAATGGAGTCGAGATTGTGCACGGTGGACCGGGTGGCTGCGTGTTTCACGGGGAAAACGGGACGCTCAGGATTGACCGTGGCGTTCTCAAAAGCGATCCGTCGGAGCTGGTTACCGAACCCCTGGGAAAGGATGAGCAGCGACAACCGATCTCACCGGGGCACCATCGTGACTGGCTCGATTGCATCAAGTCCCGCAAGGCACCCATTGCCGAGGTGGAAAAAGGAGCCAGAACCGTGACGATCATTCATCTCGGCAACCTGGCCTACCGGGAGAAAAGATCCTTCAGGTGGGACCCGCAAAAATGGGAGTTTGGTGACCGGGGCGATAACCGGTTGCTGGATCGTCCCCGCAGGGATCCCTGGCAGTTGCCAACGGTCTGAGACGATCGGTTGAATCACGGGTCCCCGGCTGCCCAACCGTTCCCCTGTTCAAAATGGACCGTTGGCAATTGACCAGCACAAGGCCAGGAAAACAATACGGATTGGGAACATCACCGATTCTTCAATTTGCCTGATTCGAAAATCACGCGGGAATTCCGCCGGGAGCCGTCCTTCAGGTTACCCGGTCCGGCTGCTTCAGGCATCGTCCTCGTCGGCAGTCTCTTCGGTGACGCGTGGCAAGCGGTTGATAACAGCCTTCTTGTTCTTTTTGCTCTTTTCCTGTTTGTCATCCTTTTTCTTCCGGTTGGACTTTTTCTGAGCAACCGCTTCGCTGATCATCCGTCCGATTTTTTCCTCGAGTTGCCGGTTGTTCTCCGCGATCGTCTTTTGAATCGCTGATTTCACCTGCTCCGCGACATCCTGGTTGATCAGCGTCTCCATTTCAGTCTTCAGGGATTCAAACTGTTGTGAGGTCTGACCTTTGAATGCGACAAAGGACTCCCGGTGCTGGTTCGCGAGGACTTTCGAGTAGTTGTCCAACGCTTTTTTCAGGTTGTCCTCCGCCTTGGCAATGGAGCGGGTCGCCGAAACCTGCAAAGTTTTTTCCGCCCGGGCGATGGACCGATTGGTGGAAACCTTGAATTCCTCCTTGGCATCTGCAATTTGACTGCTGGCCGATGCCTTGATGCTGGCGATTTCCCGAGCCGCCTCTTTTGCAATCCTGGCCTTTTCCTCGGCCACAATTTTTTTTGCTTCGGCCCGCATCGCGACGATTTCCTGTTTCAGGGATTGTCGCAGTTTCGTGGCTTCTTCCTGAATCTGGACGGTTGCTTCACGGGACAGATCCGTTCGGGCGGATTCCACTTGTGAGTCCAGGTTGGAATTCAATTGCTGCTGCAGTTCGTGTTTCATTTCTGCCTTGAGAGCCTCGCGGCGGCGGCGGAAAAAAATCTGACCGGAACAGGTTTCCAGCGCGATCCCCGAGAGAAACAGAACGAAAAACGCGGTTGCAATTCTGTGCGAAGACATGTGATTTCTCCAAATCATTCTACGTGTGGCCAACATTCTCAAGGTAGTCTGACACTCTATCTTGTCAATCTTGACTTCAACTCAAAATCGGTAAAGTCCAGCTGAATCCCGAGTTTTACCGCAACGGTATACCGGAACCTATTTCCGTGCAGAGATGATACGATCGGTATATCAGGAACCTTTGTTCCCGGGGCAGCATCTCGCGGGCTTACAGGACACCGGGCTTACAGGACACCGGGCGAACCGGGGCTGGGGCGGCTTGTTGACAGGAGACCGCCTTTCGGCGGGGCGCAAAAAAACCGGGTGAGTCACCCGGTTGATCGATCCCGTGGAGCATTGCCGGCTCCGTGGAGCCAGACTCCGCATCAATACCGGTAATGTTCCGGCTTGTAGGGGCCATCCACTGGAACGTCGATGTAATTCGCCTGTTCCTCGGACAGCGTCGTCAGCTTGGCTCCCAGCTTGTCGAGGTGCAGCCGAGCAACTTCTTCGTCCAGCTTTTTGTCCAACCGGTAGACACCCACTTTTCTGTCCTGGTTGTTGCGAATGTCAATCTGGGCAATGGTCTGGTTGGTGAAGCTGTTTGACATGACGAAGCTCGGATGTCCTGTGGCGCAACCGAGGTTGATCAAGCGTCCTTCGGCCAGCAGGTAAATGGATCGGCCGTCCGCGAAGGTGAATCTGGAAACGGGACCCCCCGGAATGGAGTCGTCCTTGATGATTTCCTTGGTCACTCCTTCCATCGCTTCGAGTTGGGCCACCTGGATTTCATTGTCAAAGTGCCCGATGTTACAGACGACCGCCTGGTCCTTCATCTTGCTCATGTGTTCGGCCGTGATGATATCCTTGTTACCAGTGGTGGTGACGTATATGTCTGCTTCGGGTAAGGCATCTTCAACGGTCGTTACCTCGTAACCGGCCATGCAGGCCTGCAAGGCGCAAATGGGGTCAACTTCGGACACCATCACACGGGCCTTTTCGTTGGCAAGCGAATCGGCCGACCCTTTCCCGACATCGCCGAATCCACAAACCATGGCGACCTTGCCGGAAACCAGCACGTCGAGCGCCCGCTTGATTCCGTCTACCAATGAGTGCCGGCAACCATAGACGTTGTCAAATTTCGACTTGGTGACGGAGTCGTTTACGTTGATTGCCTGGAACAGAAGCTCTCCCTGCTCCTCCATCTTCAGGAGTCGGTGGACACCCGTTGTGGTCTCTTCAGAGACACCCACGCACGCCTCGGCAACTTTTCCCCAATGAAGTGGGGTCTCGGCATGGACACGCTTGAGCAACTGCTTGATGACCGCTTCTTCTTCCGATTCGGACGCCGAATTGACCCAGGAGTCATCTCCGTTCTCCAGTTCGACTCCTTTGTGAATCAAGAGGGTTGCGTCCCCACCATCGTCCACGATCTGGTCAGGACCCGATCCGTCTGGCCAGGTCAAAGCTTCGTAGGTGCAGTCCCAGTACTCTTCCAGCGTTTCACCTTTCCAGGCAAATACCGGAACTCCCGCTGCTGCAATGGCAGCGGCGGCATGATCCTGTGTGGAGAAGATATTACAGGAACACCAGCGAACATCCGCACCGAGGTCCACCAACGTTTCAATCAAAACGGCCGTTTGAATGGTCATGTGCAGGGAGCCCATGACCTTGACACCGTCCAGCGGTTTGGAAGGACCGTATTTTTCACGGGTGGCCATCAGGCCGGGCATTTCCTTCTCTGCGATTGCGATTTCCTTGCGGCCGAATTCGGCTAAGGAAATATCCCTTACTTTGTATGCTTCTCGTTCAATTTCGGCTTGTGCCATCTCTCTTGGTCTCCAGAAAAACTGCGACGTGCCGCGAAGACTCCCCTCAGCCACGCCGGAAAAGAAAAAGGGTGAATTACGACAACTCACCCATTGCGTCCATCTTAAGCTCCCAAGACATTGTTTGAAATGGCCAAATGGACGCTTCGACGGTATTACCTGCGAAGAAATCTTTGCATTAACAGCATTTCCCCTCAACGGTTCTCTCAGGCATGTCCAATCGACTTTCGTGTGAATCAAGCCCCTACCTGTTGCAGCACGCCGAAAATCCGGTGGATTGGTACCCCTGGTCAGAAGAAGCGCTCGAGAAAGCAAAAGTGGAAAACAAACCCATTTTCCTTTCCATTGGGTATTCTGCCTGCCATTGGTGTCATGTGATGGAGCACGAGAGCTTTGAAAACCCGGAAATCGCCCGGGTTTTGAACGAAAATTTCGTCAGCATCAAGGTGGATCGCGAAGAACGCCCGGACATCGATCAGGTCTACATGCAGGCGGTCATGGCCCTGCGGCGGGGCCAGGGAGGTTGGCCCCTGTCGGCCTTTCTGACTCCGGACCAGGATGTTTTTTTTGGAGGGACCTATTGGCCGCCCTCGGATTCACGAGGCCTGCCAGGATTTCAGCGTGTCCTTGCGGGAGTTCTGGATGCCTTTCGCAACCGGAGAGATGAGGTGGACCTGCAGTCCCGCAAGGTTACCCGGTACCTGAATGAAGTGGCAAACGGAGAAGAACCTGACCGAGCCGATGAAATGCTCAAACCGGCATTGGTGGAACAGGTGGGTGAGGCCCTCGAAAGGATGTTTGATTTCCAGCATGGAGGATTCGGCCGGGCACCCAAGTTTCCTCACTCGATGGACCTGCAGGTTCTGATGAGGCTGGAGTTTCAGGAGAAACCCGGCCCCGAGAGTGCCAGGGAAAAATCGCGCTGGATGAAAATGGTCTGTCTTCACCTGGACAAAATGGCGTTGGGAGGCATTTACGACCACCTGGGTGGCGGGTTCGCACGCTACAGCGTCGACGAACAATGGCTGGTACCCCATTTTGAAAAGATGCTGTACGACAACGGACTTCTGATGGATGCCTATCTCGATGCCCTCAGCCTTACGGGAAAACGGCTTTACGCGGACCGGGCGACCGAGACCTTTGATTACCAGATCCGTCAAATGACAGATCCGGGGGGAGCCTATCACAGCACCGAGGATGCCGACAGCGAGGGTGTCGAAGGAAAGCACTACGTTTGGAGTGTCGAGGCCATCCATGAAGTCCTGGGGCCAGATAGGGGTGAGCTTTTCTGCCAGGTTTATGGGGTGACCCGCAATGGAAATTTCGAGGGGAGTAATGTCCTCAACCTGAAAAAAGAACTCGAGGAATGCGCCTGGGAACGGTCTGAAGATCCCGCGGCATTTTGTGCGTCTCTGGCAACCTGCAGATCGGAATTGTTTTCCGCCCGGCAACAGAGGATTCGGCCCGGCAAAGACGACAAAATCCTGACTGGCTGGAATGGCCTGATGATCCAGGCCATGGCCCGGGGAGGGATGATTCTGCAGCGCCCTGATTACCTGGAGTCGGCGGTTGCTGCGGCGACCTTCATTGACTCCAGAATGCGGCAGCCCGATGGGATTGGCCTGTTTCATACAAGCAGGCAGGGCGTTGCCAAAATAGATGCTTACCTGGATGACTACAGCTATTTCATCAATGCATTGGTGACACTTTACGAAGCGACCGCGGAACCGTCGTGGCTGCAGAGAGCTGTGGAACTCGCAGATCTGGTGATCCGTGAATTCCACGATCCCGTCCAGGGAGGCTTTTTCTTTGCCGCCCGTTCCACGGAACAGCTGATTGCCCCTTCCAAGGAATTTCAGGACTCCAGTGTTCCCAGCGGTAACTCGATGATGGTCACGGCGCTGGCTCGCCTGTTTCGTCTCAACGGCAGGCAGGAGTTTCGAGAGGTCGCATGGGGAACGGCCCGCAAGTCGTTGGAGCTGATCCTGAGGTCGCCCACTGCCGCCGGGCAGATGGTTTGTGGCATCGATCGGCTGGTCGCTCCCTCACAGGAAGTGGTGGTCTGTGCCTCGCCAGAGGATCGTACAGAAATCGTCTCAGCGATTTTTGCCCGCTACCATCCCAATCGAAACATTGCCCATGCTCCCAGCGATTCCGGGAATCCGTTTCTGGCCCCGGAGCTGCTGGCCGGAAAGTCGATGGTCAACGGTAAGCCGACCGTTTATATCTGTGAGGGTTACCGCTGTTCAGCTCCGCTGGTCGGCATCTCCGCCATTCGGGACCACTTTTCCGATAACGGATCGGCAATCGGGTGACCGCAGTACAGGGCCAGCTGGCCGAACCATTGACGCTTGCTACCGTGAAACCTGAAAGAAAACCCATGAAAATGACTTCCTACCGCAGTCGCTGGATTGTCGTCAATCCCGGGACGATTGTCAGGGATGCCTACCTGGTTTGTCACGATCAGAGGATCCAGCAGGTGACACGCAAGCGACCGGACGGTGAGATTGCCGAACACGAGGGCCTGCTGGTACCTGGGCTGGTCAATGCCCATACCCACCTCGAATTCAGTGATTTGCAGCAACCGCTTGGGATGCCTCAACAGGGTGACTCCGGGGATGGAATGGTTTCCTGTCCCGTGGATTTCGTTTCCTGGGTCGGGCAGGTAATGCAGTATCGCCGACAGAGACCGCCGGAAACCACCTTTGACAATATCCGTAAAGGACTGGAGGAGTCGATCCGAGGCGGTGTCTGCGCCATCGGCGAGATCTCGACCTTTGACTGGAGCAGCATGATCGAACCGGCATCACGGGTGGTTGATTTCCGGGAGCTCATCGGGTTCCGCAAGGAACAGACAGAGCAGATCGTGCATTTGGCCGAGTCTCACCTCCAGACCGCCCGTCCTCAAGCTGTCGAGGCAGGACTCAGTCCCCATGCTCCCTACTCTCTGAACACCGATGCACTGGAGAATGCGGTTCGCCTTTCGAGACAGAAAAAAATTCCATTAGCCATGCACCTTGCTGAAACTCAACCGGAGCTTGAACTGTTGTCCGGGCATCGTGGACCCTTTTTTGACCTGCTCAATCGGCTCGACCTGTGGACGGAGACCAACTTTCCAAAACAGACAACGCCTCTCCATTTCCTGAGGCGATTGGCGGAAGCCTACCGGGCAGTAGTCGTTCATGGAAATTACCTTTCCGATGCCGAACTGGATTTCCTTGCGGCAAACCAACAGCGTCTGCGACTGGTTTTCTGTCCCCGCACGCATGCCTATTTCGGGCACGAAAATTATCCCCTTGAGTCGATTCGCAAAAAGGGGATTGAGTTGGCACTGGGTACCGACTCCCGGGCCTCCAATCCGGATCTTTCCATTTGGAGAGAGATGGAGTTTTTGTTGAACCGGTATCCACAACTGGAACCCGCTGCGATTCTCAGGATGGGAACGATCCACGGTGCCCGGGCCCTGGGCATGGATGCGGAACTGGGTTCCCTGGAGCCGGGACGCAGAGCCTCGATTCATTTTGCCCCTCCGCCTGAAGACAGCGAGCTTTCGCGGGGGATTATCGACAACTCGGAGATCTTCAGGAGCTGAGGGCTTTCACGGACAGGCTTTCGGCTGCCTGTTGGCACTCGGCAGCAATGGCATCCTGCCACGCGATTCCGGCGTGCTGTTCTTTTTCGTAGGCGAAAATGATTCCGCGGGAAGAATTGACGATCGCTCCGGTCCCCTGTTTGTCAAAACCCCCTCGGACGTCTTCCACCCCTCCCCCTTGAGCGCCGAAACCGGGGATCAGCAAAATCACGTGGGGCATCCGTCGTCGGAGTGTCTCAAGCTGTTCCGGGTAGGTGGCGCCTACCACGGCACCGACCGGTCCATAACCGCAATCCCCCACGTTCGCGGCCGATAGCTTTTCCACTTCATCCGCAACCATTTCGAAAAGCCGTTCACCACGGCCTTCGACAGTCTGGTCCTGGAAATGGCCACTGCCGGGGTTGGATGTCTTGACCAGGACGAAGATTCCTTTCCGGTTGGCGGTTGCCGAAGCGACGAAGGGATCCAGGGTATCCACACCCATGTAGGGGTTGACGGTCAGAGCGTCTGAGACAAGGTGGTCGTTGCGCTCCCCTAGGTAGGCCTCGGCGTAGGCCTGGGCAGTGGATCCGATGTCGCCCCGCTTGGCGTCCATCAGCACGAGGACGTTTTTCTCCCTCGCGTAGCGGACCACGTTGGCCAATGCCTGAACCCCGGCAGGTCCGATGGATTCGAAAAAGGCGCTCTGTGGTTTCACGATTGGCACCAGGGGAGCCACGACGTCGATGATGCCACAACAAAAAGACTCATAGGCCTCGGCAATCGACTGGGAAGTGCCGGGATCCACCCGGTTCTTCAGTTCGGCAGGGAGGTTTTTCAGACGTGGGTCAAGGCCGACACAAAGGGAATTCCCTTTGGAGAGCACGGCTTGTTGGAGTTGATCGGCGAAGTTCATCCGGGAAAAGATACCAAAATCTGCAAACAAGTTCAGCTCCC
>JAYZFP010000182.1:0-3324 GCA_036336715.1 Planctomycetota bacterium | reverse complement strand
CGTGACCTTCTTTGTCCCGAATAAGGGGCTGCCCTCACGGGGATCCGGGTTTCCTTTGGCGACACGGTATTGCCGGACGCACATTTTATTGCCGGATGCACCTTTTCCGTCGTGTTTCTTCCCTCTGTCTACCTGAGCGTCCACCGGTTTTTCAACCAGGGGCATGATTGGCCAGCCAATACACTTTTTCGAATCCCGAGCCCTGAGTAGTCTGGTGGGGGCTTGGGCAGCCTTATGTGCCGCGGGTTGATCCCGGAGAGTTCTGGGTTGGGAAGCGGTTTGTGGTCTCCTTGCATCGACTGAATCTCCATGAAACATGGGAAATCACCCGGGGGACATCCGTTTCACGGTTTGGGCAGTTTGACGCATCCCGACTGACGGATAAAATGAACAGCAGCGGGGTGACTGCGTTCGGAGCTTTCTCGCGACAGCAGCAGAATACAGTGCAGACGACAGGTTGGCAGGTTGGATGGATAAATATCAGTCTCAATTACTGGTTGCCGTACCCCAACTGCCTGATGACAATTTTTATCGGGCGGTCGTGCTGCTTATCCACCACGATGAGGAGGGAGCCTTTGGCGTGATCCTCAACCGTCCGACCAATTTTCCGCTCCGGGAAGTCTGGTATGCCATTACCGAGCAGGATTGTGAACTGGATTCCCCCATTTACACCGGAGGCCCTGTCGAGGGGCCCCTGGTAGCGGTTCACCAACGCTCCGAACTTGCCGAAAACGAGGTGATTCCCGGGGTCTACATTTCCTCCGAGAAAGAAAACCTGGAAAAACTGCTGACAGAAGAAATGGGACAGTGCAAGATTTTCAGCGGTTACTCGGGTTGGGGGCCCGGGCAACTGGAGGCGGAATTGGAAGTCGGCAGCTGGTTTCAGACTTCGGCCCGCAAAATCGATATCTTTTCAAATTCTCAAAATCTCTGGGAAGAGGTCGCCGGCAGAATCGGAAACGCGATCATGTTTCGCGATGAGGTTGAAAAAATCGGCAAATGTGACCCCTCTCTGAACTGATTGCGGTTCATGCTGGCAGGCTTTTGCCAGCAGATGCAGGATAAATTGCAGAAACTTTTCCAATCCTGCTGATCGTTCTCATGATTCTCAATGTAGCAGTCCGATCAAAAAATCGTATCTAAAACTGTTGTCGCTGTTTTTACGGAGAGCGAAACCTTGAGGCTTCTAAATTCATTCCTGGCAATCGCAGCAATATTCCTTGGTTCTGCCTCCGCACAGGCCCAGATTTTGCCACGTGCAGTTGGACAATGGGAAGCTACAGCCGGGGTTCGGGCGCTCCAGCGTCCAGTGACGGATCAGACAAATCAAGTCGTCTTTTTTGATACCCCGACCGGAGCGACTCTGCTGGATTCCGATACCCTGACCGATCTGAATATCGGGCTGGGAACAGATATCAGCTTTTCGAGCCAGCGTGAAGACGGTCTCAACTATGAGATCCGGTTCTTTTTTACCACTTTTGAGCGAAATACCTTTAATCAGGGTGACAGTATTTCCAGTCCGTTTTTCAACGGTGTGACTCTTCGAGAAGTGGACGGAAATTACACGTCCGAAATGTTCAGCATCGAACTGAATCAGAAAAGGATCTTCAGCCCCTACTTGCGATTGCTTCACGGTATCCGCTTCATGAATATCGATGAGCAGCTGACGTTCAACTCAAGAGGGCAGATTTTGCTGTTTCCCTTCTCGGCCGACAGTGTGACGCGTGCCAGGAACCCGATGCTTGGCTACCAGATTGGTGGCGAATCAACCATTTGCCTGGTTCCCGGAGTGGATGTCGATACCTACTTCAAGTGCGGTGTCTACAACAATTTCACCAGCCAGGAAACGGTTCAGACCAACAGCCTGATTCCAGGTAGTTCGGTTCTGGGAGGCAGCGAAAACGAGCTGGGATTTGTAAGTGATTTTGGTATCAAATTCCAGTTCCACATCGTTGAAAACTTCATGAGTTTTTACGGTGGTTATGACGGGATGTATGTCAACAGCTTTGCTGCCGCACCGACCAACGTCAATCTGGATAACGCGGTCGTCAACGACCTTGATTTCTGGCTCCACGGGATCACCTTTGGTGTCTCGATTCAACGGTGAAAAAGGAGTCGTCAGGCCCGCTCACTGGAGCAGATGCATAAATAAAGGGACCCCGGGAAACCGGGGTTTTTTCATGGGCTGATCTTGCCTCCCGGGCGACCCGTTCCGTTCACAGGGTCCTGCATCGGTTGATCAGGACAGCAATCCAGTGGCCAGATTTTCATTGGATTGTCTGACCGGTGCTTTTGGGTTTGGGGTCTTGCGGTGGATTCGCAGCACCGTGCCGGGAGATGACTCAATCGTCTCAGGAGTTTTCGACGTTCACCGGATCGGTCGTGATCGGACCGGCTCCGCGAGTCTCGGGTGAGGCTTCTGCTTCGTACTGGGCAAAGTTGTTGTGGAACAGTTGGGCCAGTTTGCGGGCTACTTTTTCATAGTTTTCGGCATTCGCCCAGGTTCTTCGGGGATCCAGGATCTCCGCGGGAACGCCACTGCATTCCTTGGGAATGGAGAGTCCAAAAAAGGGATCGCTGATGTAGTCCGCGTTTTCCAGTTCACCGGAATGAATGGCGTCGATGATCGACCGGGTGTACTTGAGACTGATCCTCGAACCGGCTCCGTATTCGCCACCGGTCCAGCCTGTATTGACCAGCCAGGCGTGTGCTCCAAACTCCTTCATTTTTTCCGCCAGCATTTCCGCATAATGAGTTGGGTGCATGACCAGGAATGCGGCTCCGTAGCAGGCGGAAAAGGTGGCCTGCGGCTCGACGATTCCCTGTTCCGTACCGGCGATCTTGGCCGTATAGCCACTGACAAAATGGTACATGGCCTGGGAGGGAGAAAGTTTGCTGACCGGTGGGATGACACCAAACGCATCACAGGTCAGAAAGATGATGTTTTTTGGCTGCGGTCCGACACAGGGAATCTTGGCGTTCTCGATGAACTCGATCGGGTAGGAGACCCGCGTGTTTTGGGTCAGGCTGCCGTTTTCAAAATCGACTTCTCTGGTCTCTTCATTCTGAACCGTATTCTCAAGTACGGATCCAAACCGGATGGCCTGGAAGATTTCAGGCTCTTTTTCCGGGGTCAGGTCGATGCACTTGGCATAACATCCCCCTTCAATGTTGAAGACACCCTGCTCGGTCCAGCAATGTTCATCGTCCCCAATCAAGTGCCGGTTGGGGTCGGCCGAAAGGGTGGTTTTCCCTGTACCCGAGAGGCCGAAAAAAAGGGAGACGTCTCCCTCCCCCTCATTGCAGGAGCAATGCATGGAGAGG
>JAYZFP010000181.1:0-17143 GCA_036336715.1 Planctomycetota bacterium | reverse complement strand
CCTCCTTCATCCGGTGGGAGCCATTTATCGGTTGAAGAGAAAGGAAGGACTGTTGATCAGTGCCCAGGCCAGGTCCTGAACGCCAACCAGCCTTTTGTTTTCCATCTCATGCTTGGAAAGCTCGACTTGCCGTTTCAATTCCTCGTAGGTGCGATCCGTTTTCAGGTATCGGTCACGCATTTCCTTTGCCTGCCCGGCGTTTCGTTTGGAAACCGGGATGGCAACCAGTTCCGCCAGTTTGGGATCACTGGGCTTCATTTTCAGCGGACGCGGGCTGGTGGAAAACGAAAGACGGAATTTGCCCAGTTGGTGCGTCTTGTCCGGAAACCTTTGCAGCATTTCGAAACTGAAAATCGTGCCCTGGTCAAAACCGGCGTTGCTGCCCGTTTCAAAAATGGCCGAATGAGACTGGTTGAACCTGGGAGAGACCGCCCAGCCGGTTGCCGGGTTACCATCCAGGGTGCCGGCAATCGCCCATCCTTCCTGCGAGAACGAAGCGGATGGCCGTACCAACTTGATTTCGACCCTTTTCGAGGGATCCTTTTTGGGTGCGGCAAACAGCTTGAGTTCACTGAGCACAAAATTGCCGTTTTCAGCCCGTCCCGGTCCCCCCTTGGGGAGCCGCTTGTCCTGGAGGGCCTCCAGTTTGATGCCGGTGACATTTTTCAGATCCGAGTGCACCTGGAACCGGTAGTTGTCGTGTCCATTTTGGCCGGCGACAAAAACTGAATTGTCCTTGCCCACCTCGAAGGTGGCCCCGGCATCTGATTGAAAGTCCCGGGGTTGGACAGTTTGCCAGGCCGTGTTTCGAACGAGAGTTTTTTCCCATTCGGCCTGCCGGGCGGGGATGCTTTTTTCGTATTCAGCCAGCTTTTCGGCATTGGCTTTGTAATCGGCACCCGGCGTCGCAAGTGCGAACTGGATGCCGTCATTGATTTCCTGGTCACTCGGGTCCCTGCAAAGAATCCGCTGGTAAAGTTTACGGATCAATTCCCGGTCATCCGGTACCTGGCTGACCATACGGGTGATGGCGTTGGACGGATTGCTGATCGCCTGGTCAACCGTAGGGCCGTTCACCAGTTTCATAACGGCTTTCATCAGGACGTCTCCGGACCGTTCGCATTCACAGACGCTTTCACGGACCGGCTTGCCGAAATCATCGAGAAACGGAACCTTGAGACCGGAGTCCGGCAGTTCCGCTGCACGAAACCCGACGGGCACGCCGTTGATTCGCAGCATGGATCCGGTGACCGCGTGGATCGAGTCATACAGCACCTCTGCCGGCAGCCGACGGGGGATGGAGTGGGAGTAATTGATCGTGTCGTCGACGTTCCAGCGATTGGTACGAATGGAGTGCTGGTAGGTTCGTGATTTGCAGATCGTCTTCACCATCCGCTGCACGTCAAAGCCACTCTCGATAAAGTCTTTTTCGAGGGCATCGAGCAGCTGCGGATTGGTCGGCGGATTGCCGGCCCGGATGTCGTCGATGGGGTCGATGATCCCGGTACCGAAAAGGTAGCCCCAGAGCCGATTCACATAGCTGCGGGCAAAGTACTGGTTTTTTGAGGACGTCATCCAGTCAGCCAGTTGTTCCCGCCGCGTCAGACCCTCCGTGCGGGATTCGGAATGCACGTAAGGCGTGGCCGGAGCGACGACCTGGCCGGTGCGATCGTGCTTTACCTCACCGCTCTCGCGGTCAAAAATCACCTCGACCAGCGGCTTGGCCCCTTCGACAGCTGTCCCACCAATTTTCTTGCCCGCAAACGCGGCATCTTCCTTGCGCCCGACCTGGGCGAAGTAGGCGGCCAGGTTGTAATACTGATCCTGGGTCCACCGCTCAAAGGGGTGATCGTGGCACTTGTTGCAGTTGAAGCGGACCGACAGGAACAAGTGCGTCGTGTTTTCCATGATGTCCGCGGGATCGCGGAGAACCTTGTAGTAGGAGGCCGGTGGATTTTCGAGGTTGGAGCCAGACGCCGTCAGGACTTCTCGGGCGAACTCGTCGTAAGGCCTGTTGGACGCAATTTGCTGCTTGATCCAGTTGCGAAGGGCGATCGACCCCTCTTCCCCCAGGAACTTGCGGTTGACCTGAAGCATGTCGGCCCACTTGTTGGTCCAGTGTTCCACGTAGGCCCGGTTGCCCACCAGGTCGTCAATCAGCGCGTCCCGTTTCTCCCGGGAGGGCCGCTTGTCGTTGCGGAAATCCAAAAGCTGCTCGGGTGTGGGCGGCAGGCCGGTGATATCGATATGGACACGCCGACAGAACTCGTCATCGGTGCAGAGTTCGCTGGGCAGGATTTTCATCCGCTCCAGCTTGTCGTAAACATGTCCGTCGATGTAGTTGAATTCCTCCGGTTGCTTCCAGCTGAAACCACTGCGATCTCCCATCACCGTCAGGGTTGTGGCGGCGTAGGCTCCCTCGAAGCGGACCAGAACGGGGGCTTCGCCCCGCCGCAGAACACTCACGACTCCACCTTTTTCTTCCTTGATAATCTCGATGTTTCCACTCTCGACAAAAGCCTCGCGGGTCACGTCCTTTTTTGATCCGTCCGAGTAGGTGGCTGTGACGGTAATCTGCTGTTTCAGATTGGCACGGGGCAGAATCGGGTTCTTGGGAAAGATTTCGATACTGTTTACCCTGGGCGTCTCGCGGTCGTAGGGGACGCCACTGGCAATCCAGTCCCGGATGATTTCGTAGTAGGGCTCGCCCGGTTGAGTCAGTTGACCGCCTACATGTGGAATGGAACCGGATGCCTTGAGCAACATCAGGCTCTGGTCGGGGGCAACACGATTGATCCGTCGGGCGGAGAGGTCGTCGGTGAAGCCCCGGTAATCGTAGATGGAATCGTAACCACGCAGGGAGAGTTTAAAGCCTCCTTTGCCATCTTTCGCTCCATGGCAGGTTCCCGCGTTGCATCCGAGTCGGGAGAGGACCGGTTGCACGTCCCTAATAAAGCCCGGTGTTTTCTTTTGGGAAAAGTTGCGGACCGAAACGGGTACGCTGAAGCTCTTGCCGTTTGCTTGAAAGCGTATTTCGCCTTCACCGTCACCCCGGACCGCAACCAGTTTTCCGGGTGAGACGTCAACAAAATCAGGTTTTTCGACGATCGTGGCCATCCGGGTCAGGTCGACGGTCTGGCCATCGCCTGCCATGCCCGTTATCAGCAGTTGACGATAATCAAATCGCCCGGAAAGGCTCAGCCGCTCAGGGGCCACCCTGATTTCCCCAATCGCCACTCCATCAGGGATCTTTTCCGTTACGGAATCATTTTCATTTCCCAGTGAAGCTGCGGAGAGAAGCAGCAGAATCGCAGCAGAAACAGCAAGTCGGTGAATCATCAGTCGTTCCAGGATTTATCTGTTTTCAGTTTCGTTCTATTTGGAGGCGACCTCGAGGGGCGCTGGTGTGAAGATCTTGACGATCTGTTTCTTTTCGATGTCGATCACCCGCAGTTTTCCGTCGAAACCACCGGTGACGACCGTTTTTCCGTCGGGGGCAAAGTCACAGGTGAACAAGCCTCCATCCGCCAGCTCAATCCGGACCAGTTCTTTCGCGTCCGCCACGTTGAACACCTTGAGTTCACCCTTGCCATCCAGGCTGCTGCAGGCAACCAACTGGCTGGCGTCGGCATTGTACTTGACGTCATAAACACGTCCCATGAGCGAACCGAACTTGCGAATCAGGTTATGGTCGTCCCCAATCACCCGCTTTTTATCCCGGATCATCCGGTAGATTTTGGGGACACCGTCGGCACCCCCGCAGGCGATTTCATTTTTGGTCGGGTGCCGGTCGACTGCATACAGACCACCTTTCAGGGCACCCGGTGTGATGCTTGTGATGTTGTCCATGAAACGCTGGGTCTTGAATTCGATCAGCTTGACACTCATGTCACGGCTGACGGAAACCACATGCTCCGCCTTGAGGCCAAACGTGGTGTCGGTGACCCACCCGTTGTGGGTGCCGTTAAACAGGACCTGCTTGCCGGTTTCCACGCTGATGGCGCGGACCGTGTTGTCGGGGCAGCCAAATGCGATCAGTTTTCCGTCGGGAGACCAGCTGGCACCGTACAGGGTGTCATAGAGCAATCCCCTCGAAAGATGAAGTTTTTTCTTTTCGATGTCCCAGACCTGGATTTCTCCGCGGCGTCCCGGGGAACCTCCTGCTACCGCAAGCTGTTTGCCGTCGGGTGAAAAGATGGCTGACTCAATTCGCTCGGAAAGGCCGACGAGTCGAAACTTCAGGGACCAGTTACCCGTTTCAAAAACCAGTACTTCGTGGTAACCGGATACGGCCAGAAGTTTGCCGTCCGGCGAAAAATCGACGGTCGTGACCTGCGGGGCGACCCGGTAAGTGGGCGGGTGGTCCATATCGAACCGGGTGGATGCATTTCGGGGAGTGTCATTCCTGGCTCCCTCGGTAATCCACTTTTTGATCAGTTCAATTTCGGCGACCGAAAATGGGCTGTCGTTTTTTGGCATTTCCGCCGTTCCATTTTCGGGCAGGATGACCTCGATCAGGTGGCTTTCTTCCGGTTTTCCCGGCACGACTGCCGGGGCACCGGTTTCTCCGCCGGCCAGCAAGCTGTCGAATTCTGTCATCACGTATTCCCCGCCCTGCTTGGCCGGTTGATGGCAACCCTGGCACTTGGCCTGAAACAGGGGACGGATCTGGTTGTAGTAGCTGACCGGTCCGGCAGATTTTTCTTTTTCGTCCCTGGCGGAAACGGATTCGAAAAAACCGGCAGTCACGGCCACGATCGCCAGTTGGAAAAGCAAGCAGAGTTTCATGGAATTCGGGTGGGAGTGAAGTGGTGGGGATCTGTTAACAGTTTACCGTAATGACCTCGTTTTTTCCATCAGCAATGGTAACGATGCATCTCCGGTACGTTCCCGGTTTTCCCTCTGTCACGCGGATTTTCCCACAATTTTCAAAACTTTGAGTGAATTGGTGGAACCGGGGGGTCCCACCTTTTTTTACCGTGGGTAACCGGATTGTACCAACCGCCTCGGAATGAGCGTGCCACCCGGTTAAAAGGTTGCGGGAACGGACAGGTGCCGGTTGGACCAGGATCCGGGTTTCAGTTTTTTTCGCCAGTCGTTTTCAGTTGGCCAGTTGTTCCAGCAGCAGCTCGATCTGACGTTTTCTGTCCCCCGGAGAATCCGTGATTTTGACGGGCAATCTTTTGTCCATCGCCCAACCGAGGAGACGCTTGACCGAAAAGGCAGCGAAAACGCGGTTGACCTGTTGCGGGTCATTGAGAGCCTGGATTAATTCGCCAAGTTTGCTTTGGCGGTCGCCCAGATATTCGGGCCGGGCGTAAAGTTGACTGGCAAGCAGCCTCATGTGACTGTCCTGGCTGGCGAGCCAGGTTTCCCCCGCCGGTTGATCCAGTTCCGTGTAGATCGGCCAGGAGGGTTGGGGTTCGATGCGACGCCCCCATCCCTGCTCAAGTTTCTCCAGGGTCCAGCGGGTTGATTGGTCGAGGTGGCAGGCATTGCAGGCGTTGGCGGAACCTTCCCGAACCATGGTCTCTTCGACCGGGTAACTGATGCGGTGGGTCCGGATCAGGTCGTCGATACCCCGGGTGTACCTTGGCATGTGGCAATCGAGGCAACTCAATTCCTGGTGGCCGTCAAATCCGCCGTGCTGCTTCCGCTCGCTTTCCCGGCTGTATTTCGGGTGACACTGAATGCACTGATCCTGGACCAGGATGCCGGATGAGAGCTGATCCGAGGACCCGGTTTTTTTGTGCGGGTCGTGGCAGTTGACACAGCTCATTTCAGAGGCGCAAAAACCGGCATGCAGGTCTTTGGCTTCCCGGGAATTGCTTTTACCGGCTCCGTTGGGGAAAAGTTCCCCGTTGCCGGTGTGACACTGGGAGCAGGTCCCCAGCAGAGTCGGGCCATGACCTCGGCTTTCCAGCAGGGGCCGCCCGGTGCGGGGTTGCAGCTTGACGAATCGACTGGTGGGCAGGAAGCGGATTTTTCGCTGGTTGATCACATGTTCGCGGCCACCGAGGTGGCAGCTTTCGCAACTGATGCCCAGCGATACCAGTTCTTTTGCCGGGTCCAGCTGTTGATTGGCCCCCTGGATTCCTTTCAGAGTGGGTTCCACACGATTGCCGCTCGCTGACAGTTCGCGGGCCAGGGGTGCCAGTGTCGAAGCCACCAGGGCGTCAGGAAAACCGACCAGCGGTTTGTGGTAAATCCGGTAGGCATACGAAAACGTGTTGTGGCAGTTCATGCAGGTTTCGGTGTAGGGCAGAACGTGTGGGTCGAGGCCCAGGCCGCGGGTCTGGGCGATACCCTGTTCCACGGTTTCATCGGGATGAATGTTGTAGAAATCCCCGGGCAGCCATTGACCGATTTTGAACCAGTAGGTGAACGGCAATCGATGTTCACCATAGATCGCGTGATCCTCCGGTTCGGGTCCTTTTAGCTGCTTGCCGATGTAAGACTGGATGTACCGACTACCTACGGTTTTGGTAACCACATATTGGCGAAAAGGGTTTTTTTCACCCGACCTGAAAACGTCCATCCGGTATTGGGGTTCCCCCTGCGGATCCGCTTCGGTGCGGAAGAGCACCCTGCCAGTCGGAAGTTCCAGCGAATATTCGGCAAAGTTGCCACGGACTGAATCGGGAGACGGGAGCTGGTTCATGCAGGCGTGAGGGTGGCTGGACCAGTCGTCAAATTGCTCCTGGTGGCATTCGGCGCAAGCCTGCGGTCCCAGGTAATCCTGCGGCAGGATATTGCTGTAGACGATGGAATGGTCTACCTGCCCGGCGGCCAGGATCCGGGCATCCGGGAATCGGTGGGCTACCCGGTGTTTCCACACCGCCGTCCAGCCGACAAAGGTCAGCGTTAAGACAACGGCAATCGCCAGGGGCGTTTTCATGGGGGAACCTGCAGGAAACCGGCGCAATCATGTCGCGGCGAAACTATAGGTCACCCTCGGCGGCGGTCAACCGAAAATCACATGGATCGGCCTGACATCCACCAACTTCTGTTACCGGTGCGAAATCCGGTACTCGAGTCCTGCAGACCGACAGCGGGTGAACCGGCCAGGGAGGACGAGGCTTTTTCGGCCCTGGGCAGGGTTACTGCGGGAGCGTGTTGTTGAGTTGTGGGGTGGAGCCAAACAGCCCGGCGGGAACGTGGTAGAGACCGTTCTGGTTCTGCCATCGATGAAACAGGGCCAGGTCGGCTTTCAGGAGTTCACTGGTCTGATGCTGCACGTCGATTTCGCCGACGACGATTCCGTCAAAGTTTTCGGCCAGCAAAATGTCAAAGATCCTGTTGGTAAATTCAGCAGACTTTGCGAGGGGAGTCTTGCTCTCTCGACCCGGTCGATAACCGGAGAGGTGAACCGACCGGATCCGCTCCCGGTGGCGGTGGAACAGTCTGCGGATGACAGACTCCAGTTCTGAAAAATCGTCATCCTGTAACGTCTGCTTCCAGAGATTTTCCACGTTCAGGGTGATGAACTCATTGGCTGCGATCCATGAATCGAGCTTTTCAAATTCGACGGATTGGTTTTCCACGCACAACTGAAGTTGGGGGTCAATTTCCCGGATACCCATTGCCGTTTCGAGGCAGTCCTCGTGAACGGAAATGGTCCGACAGTTGATGTCGTGGGCCAGCAAAACCACCTCTTCTGAGGTTTCGAGAGTTGCTTTACTGCACGTCGGAAAATGCAGCACGTAATTCATTTCGTAACTGCGGGCGATTTTGGAAAGGGTACGCCAGCTCATCAGGCGGGTGGGCGTCAGAAACAGCTCGGCGTGATCGTATCCGGAGCAGCAGGCCTTCTCAAAATTTGCCGCTTCGGGCGAAAATTTCGTAGCGAGTGAAAACATGACATTCTTCCTGGTGTCGGTAGAGGCGACACGGAGTGGGGCGCCGACTGATCAGGCGCGTGGGTTATCTTTCTTTTCCATCTATTTCCTGTGCAGAAGTGTACTTTGAAATTGAAACGGCGCTGATTCCAATCAGGCGAATTCCGCGATTTTTGCCGAAAACTAACCAATTCTTCACCGGAAATGAATTTTTCAGGCTGTTTTACGATGGTGCTAGCTTGATCTGCCGATCAGAGATCGCTCCAGGGCTTCACTTTGAATTCGTGAATCAGTTCCCGGGTGGGCTCATGCAGGTAACGGAAAGTCATCACGATTTTGTAGTCGACCAGGTTCTGGATCTGCTGTTTGTTTTTTTTCAGCTGCGTGAGGACGTTTTTTTCCAGTTCCGGCAGTTGTCCACGGATCTTTTGCAAGGGTCCCTTGACTGTAAAGACCTGGATCAGTTCCCGCTCGCCTGTGGTGATATCGATCAGCATCTGGTTGTCGGAAATTTTGCGGGGAACTTTTTTCTCCTGCTTTTGCTGTGCTGCGTAGTCTTCGAGTTGCTGTTGGACACTGAATCGCCCACAACCGCTGTAAAAGGGACAGCTGAACAGGAAAACGCTGAGCAGGAAAACACGGATACAGCGGGGCGGCATGGCAAATCTGGCGAACATGGAGGCGGCTCTTTCAGGGAGATGTGCGTAAAGTCCTTCCAAAGACGCTAACATCTTTTCAACTTCCGGGGCAACAACACCTTGTTGGAGTTGATTGCAACCTAGCCGTTGATTGCAACCTAGCCGTTGATTGCAACGTAGAGCAGGAAAATCATCCAGCCGATCATCAAGGTTCCGCTGGATACCAATAACAACCCATTGGGCCTGGGGGGGGCCGGCTCGAGCCACGTGGGCTTTGAATCGCCGGTTGCCCCTGAAACGGATGGATCAGCATTTTCCCCGGAATCGTTTGCAGCAGACAGCTGTGCCAGGGTGCCACTGGCGTGAACGGCCGGTTTCTTCCTGTTGCGATTTTTTGACATGGCACCCCGTCCCTCACGACTGACTCCGCCGCCGGCCTGCAGAACGCTAAATGGACTGCGTAAACTGAAAAGTCTTTTCGAAAGCCTCTTCGAAATCGAAAACGTCGTCAAAGTGGTCTCGTCGGTCTTCGCTGGATTTTTTCATCCAACCGATACTGATCAGGTTGTATACGATGTTACCGATATCACTGGTGGAGAGGATCCCCCAGTTCTTGAGCACGATCCTCGCCATGTAGCCAAACTGGTCAATCGAATAAAGTCGAATCGCTTCGCAGAGATCCTGCCCGGTCAAATGCCGTTCCGGCGTGGATTTTTCGGTTTCCAGATCCAGCGTCGGTTCGACATCGGATTCCTGCCCCATTCTCAGGACATCCTGCGCGTAAGCCAGGGCATCCCGGACAAACGTGTAGGCTTCGACGCCATAACGCTCATCGTCTTTCAGCAGTTTGTAAATCGCAAAAGCGTCGTCAGACATGGTTCAAACGATTCCGGGGCCTTCCTTGATGACAGAGAGAACTTCAGACCGGTCGATCATGATGCGTCGACGGTCCTCAAGGACTACCACAAGCTGCCCCGTCAATGTCTCAAGGTTGATGATCTTCCCGGTCCCGGCCTCGGTCCTGATTTCGGAGCCGACCGGCGGCAGTTCCCGCTGCAAATCCTCGTAGGTTTCAAATTCATAACGGAGACAGCATTTCAGTCGGCCACACCTTCCGGAAATTTTGTTTGGATCGAGCGTGGCCCGCTGGACCTTGGCCATCCGCATGGAGACGGGTGGCATGGCGGAGAGATGGGTGTTGCAGCAAACGGGTTTGCCACAGTCGCCGTAGTCCGCCAGCAGCTTGGCTTCATCCCGGACACCCACCTGTCGCATTTCAATCTTTATTTTGAATTCACTGGCCAGGGCCCGGACGAGCTCCCTGAAATCCACCCGCTCGTCAGCGATGTAATAGATGACCATTTTTTCACCGCCAAACAGCTGTTCGATGTCGATCAGTTTCATCGCCATCTGGTGTTCGCGGATGATTTTCTTGCAGGTGGCCATCCGCTCCGGTTGTCGGGCGAGAATGGCATCGACATCCTCGATGTCTTCGGTGGACATTTTACGGAGCAGGTGACCAAAAAGGGGATTTTCCATCTGCCCGATCACATGATCGGTTGCTTCTACCAGGACTTCGCCCGTCTCCAGTCCGCGATTGGTTCTCAGCACGACCCGGTTGCCACGCGCAAAGTCTTCCTTTGCTTTTGACGAAAAAACGCCCAGCGATCGCATGACTCCGAATCGGCAAACGTACTTGGCCAAACTGTCTCCTGCTTGGTGAAACCTGGTAAAAATGACCGGCCGAAACGGTTGTTCAGCCCGGGAAAGTTCGGGGAAACGTTAACCCGCAGGCACCAGGCCTGCTCGTTTCCGCTTTCCTGAAGAGTATAAGTCCAATCAGGCGATTCCGAAACTCGTTCGCGAATATTTTGTCCGGCGGTTACAATCCGGGCAGACCCCGCGAGAGGGGAGCCGCCTGCTGGATGGCTTTGCCCTGTCTGCACACCGGATTCGCTGCCGGGCAACCGGTGATTGATTCCTGACAAGGATTCCGATCGGGATCTGCTGATACCGCCTGTCTTCATCCACACCGAATCGCACCCGCGTCATGCTCCGAGAAAAAATAAAGCACTGCCTCCTGCTTCTTTTCCTTCAGAATGCTCCCCTGTTTGGCGATCAGTTGTCCATCGAGGTCCGTTATCCCAAGGAGCTTTCAAACAGGAAGATCAACGGCCGCGTTTACGTGTTTACGGCGTCAACCGGCGAACCGAGACTGGGCCCCAGCTGGTTTCGTCCCCAGCCTTTTTTCGGCAGGGACGTGAAGGACCTCGAGCCGGGTTCCAACATCACCATCGACGACCGGGCAGACGGCTTTCCCCAAGCGGTCTCAAAATTGCCTCCTGGCAAGTATCGTTTCCAGGCTGTGCTGGACCACGATTTTTACTCTCCTGCGCCCGGGACAGGCGTGGGGAATTTTTATAGCGAGATCAAGGAGGTGGAGGTGACCGCCAACACCCGCTCCATTGTTCTGGACCTTCGCCGGGTGGTTGGGGAGCAACCGTTCCGGGAGTCGGAGTTTGTCAAATCGGTGGTTCTGGAAAGCCGCTTGCTGGAAAAGTTTCATGGGCGACCGGTTTTGGAAAAGGCGGCCGTGGTTCTGCCTGCTGGCTACCATCAGCATCCGGAAAAAAGGTATCCCGTGTTCTACGAGGTCTCCGGGTTCGGCGGTACCCTGGATCATATGGTTCGCCGCTATGCCGGAGGCCCCGGTAAAGCTCCTTCCGATTCCTTCGAGTTCATCCATGTTTTGTTGACCGGGGAATGCAAGTGGGGCCATCACGTCTATGCGAACAGTGCCACCAATGGACCGCGGGGCGATGCGCTGGTGCGGGAGATGATCCCACTGATTGATTCCCGCTTCCGTACCGTGGCGGACCGGAATGCCCGCTACGTTGGTGGGCACAGCAGCGGTGGCTGGTCATCGCTGTGGCTGCAGGTCAACTACCCCGATACGTTTGGCGGTTTGTGGAGCACGGCCCCTGATCCGGTTGACTTCCGCGATTACCAGCAGACCAATCTGTATGCCAAGCCACCGCGGAGCATCTATTTATTTCCGGATGGAAAGAAGAAGCCGTTGGCGCGGCGGGGCAGCGAAGTCATGATCTGGTATCCCGATTTTGCAAAAATGGACGATGTCCTCGGAAGAGGTGGACAGCTCCGTTCGTTTGAGGCGGTCTTCTCACCGCTCGATGACCAGGGCCTGCCGGCAAGGATGTGGGACCGCCGGACGGGAACCGTCAATCCGGAAGTCGTTGAGGCATGGAAGAAATATGACATCCGGATGTTGGTGAAGCGGGAATGGGAAACGCTGGGGCCCAAACTCGAGGGAAGAGTGCATGTCCGGATGGGAACGGAGGATTCGTTCTACCTCGACGGGGCCACCCGCCTACTGGGAGAAACCCTCAGGGACCTGGGCAGCGATGCCCTTGTGAGCTTGGTTCCTGGAAGCCACAGTTCCATCCTCACGCCCAGTTACATAAAAAAGCGGAAGAGCCAGATGCGTGAGATCTTTCTGCAACACTTTCTAATCAACGGCCAGCCGGTCGCGTCAAAGAAATAAATCTTCGCCAATTGTGACTGTCGGATGAGGCGGGGAATGGGTAACGGAAAAAACGTTGAACGGCCAGCCAGCACGGGTGCTGCCGCAATATTTTTATCCTGAGGTCCGCTATCCCGCTTTGCTGGCATGGGCCGGCAATCGACCAAGGAGCTGGTCATAGAGCGAGAGATATTTCCGGGTCTGTTTTTCGATTTCGAAATCACTCACAATCAGCTCACGACCGTTCTGACCAAAGGATTTCAGGCAGTCACGATTCTGTGCCAGCCAGGTAATCTGTTTGGTCAACTGGGAGGATGAGCCGACGTTGGCCAGCAACCCTGTCTTCCCGTGGTGCACATATTCGGGAATGCCTCCAGCCCCAAAGGCCACAACGGGGGTTCCGCAGGCCAGTGATTCGAGTCCGGTTTGCGGCAGGTTGTCCTCCAGCGAGGGCAACAGGAAAACATCGGCGGCCGAATAGGCCCGGCGGACCTTTTCGACGGAATCAAGAAATCCAAGCTGGCGGATCTCCAGCCCGGCAGGCAGTTCGGATCGGGGCAGTTCTCCATTTCCAAAAACGAGACAACGGTAGTTTTCCGGTGTCGGCAGCAATTGCAGCGATCGCTTCAGTTCCGAGATTCCCTTGCGGGGGTTTTCCAGGTCCATGGCGGCAAACAACAGGTTGATTCGCTGGTCCAGCACGCCGAGCTCCTCTTTGGCCGCTGACTTTTCGAGGGGGAAATAGCGGGCCGTGTCCAGTCCGTAGGGAATCGTTTCGAAACGGGTCGCTGGTGGAAAAACCCGGCTTTCCCCGGCCAGCCGGACAAGCCAATCGCAGGGGGCGACGATCGTCAGATTCCTGCCCTGGTAGGCCTTTCGTTTTTGCTGGATCGAGACCGTGGACAGGTCATCAGCTGAGGGATTGTCCAGCTGAAAGCAGTTGCCGCAACCTTCCCGGTATTTTTCGCAGCCAGCCGAGTAATGGCATCCGCCTGTGAAGGCGTTCATGTCATGCAGCGTCCAGACGATAGGAGTGCTGCGGGGCAGTGAACGGAAAAAAGTCAGGTAGTCGAACAGAAAGGCAACCCAATGCAGGTGGATCAGGTCCGCCCGGTCTTCCCGTTTCAGGGCTGTCGGGTGGTAATGACGAGCGGGAGAAAACGTTTCATACTCCCGGGGTCGGTTCATGAGATGCGTTTTGAGATCCGTCCTGGCCCGTCGGAAGCTCTTGCGGTTGAGTTTTCGGGGCAGGGTCAGGTCGAGGAAAGATTTCGAGGGCCGAAAATGCTTTTCCCGCGCTCCGCTGGTTGGCTGGTCGTCGCGGCAGACGAGGTTGAGTTCCCACGGTCGGGACGGCCCGTTTTGGGGATGGCTGGAAGCATCGACAATTCCATTAAAGATCCTCTTCGCCGCCGCGCCCGCGCCGCCTTCAAGATAGGTCGCGTAATGGTCGATCCTTTTCATTGGGCCATTTTCCAAAGGGGCAGTCTGCCAGAGTGATCGAGTTTTCCGGATGGCCGGCAGAATCGCATCGGCAACCATCAGGCTGCTTTGGCGTTCCGATGATCGTTGCGGTCCATTTCCAGGAACATGGCGTTCAGCATGGCTTCCGGCCCCCTGCCCATGAACAGCAGTTTGGCCCGTTCCATGGCCTGGTTGAATCGGCTGTAGTGGGACTGTTGCGCGAGTCTGCTTTTTTCGTCTGCCGATATCGGCTGTCGGCACTTGTCGATAAAGTCATCCTTGTTCTGCATGAATCCGTGCAGGATTGTCCGACGCGGATCCACGATATCCGCTCGACAGCGTTCCATGGTGGAGAGGGCAATCGTCTGGGTGACCTTCAGCTGGTGGGGTGGGTCCGAGACATAGGGATAGACAGCCACATCAAAAACATCCTGCCGCGCTTCGGCCGGCAGCGCTCTGCCAAAGTGGCGGCCGTAGCAGGCGCCCCCGTTGATGTGTTCCGCGATCCACTTGCGAGGTCTCTTGAGGATCCTGTGTTTGTAAACATCCGGTATCAGGCATCCCATCAGGAGCGGTACCTGCCCGGCATGCCAGTCTTGTACGATCCGATCCAGCCAGTCCGGCTTGACCGGAATCATGTCCGATTCCAGCCAAAGTCCAAACCCCTGGTCGTCGTCATCGGAATGCTGGCTGAGAAAATCCATGCAATCCCAGAACATCGCGGTCGGACCTTCCGGGTAGCCAAAAATTTTGGTCGGGCAGGAAAAAGAAATGGTGGGCGCGATGCGTGAAAATCTCTTTTCAAAATCCCGATTGGGACGGATCTTTGGACTGGCGGCCAACAGGAATTCGTATTCCGTCTCCTGCGGACCGAGTTCCATCAGGTGGTCACCGATCCTCATGTAACGGTCGATTTCTTCCTGGCAATAGTAAGGCAGGATGATTGTGTATTTATTCGGCATTTGAATTCCATTTCCTTTTTACCGATCGCGGCGACGCGCAATCCACCGATTATCAATTGAGCTTTTAGTTGGGTTTATTGGAACCGTCAACGTCAAACCGCCTGCCGGCTCCGGGCGGGTGGATGTGACCATCAGGCTGCGCGTTCCCGGTTGGACCCGCTCCGGCTCGGGACGATCCTTTCGGCAACCAGTGAATACAGGCCCCGAAGAGCATTCAGAACCCTGCGGTCCAGCCTCCTTTGTTGTCGTTTCCTGATCCATTGTGTCTGTTGATTGGCTTCCTGCTGCAGTTCTTCCATTTGCCAGACCTTGCGGGAGAGAATCATCCTGGGACGTAAAGCGTCGAGCATCCCGATTTTTTCTGGCTGCCGTGGCAGTTGGAACGGATCCTCAACGGAATCCAGTTCCGGTAAGCGGCAACGGATGGCTTCGCGGTGATAGATGCTGATTTCCGTACCATCTTCGTAATGGGAGAACTCGGAGGAGAGGTCCACCAGGTCGGGATGCTGGTTGCCACGCAGACGGGTTCGGTAATCGGAGGTCAGTGCCAGCAGTTCGTCTGACAGCACCTGGTTGTCAAATCGGCTGAGAGTATTCGGCTTGCCCGGTTCGAATCCGCTGAAATGGAAAAAGCCGAGCGGCTGTTGCCCCACGAAAAAATTGCCGTCCGACTCGCGGATCGTTCGTTGGTCGATGTTCCAGTAGGCTACGTTGTGAGATGCGTCCCGCAAAACCCGGATCGGATCAAATAGCGAGGGTGCGAGGTCCAGCCAGCTTTGGTCCACAAAGTGACCCGAATAGGGGTCGATATAGCAATCGAAGCGGCATCGCTCGGCCCACCAGTCGAGGAATGCTTCACAGGGGGAGCCTCTGCGCGTTGCGAGGAAGCCTCCGTTCAGTGTTCCTGCCGCCCGGATGCGGCTTTCCCGCTCGCCTGACTGGGGCCTGAGCAGGTGGGGTGTTACCAGAACGTTGTGATCTTCCAGTGCCGAAAGGACTTCCCGCAGTTGTCGGTAGACCGAGGTGTCGGCATCCATGTAGACGACGCGGTCGTATTGGCGGTGCAGCCAGCGTACGACGAATGGCTTGAGAGCGCAGGTCAGCTCAAAGGGCGTGTAGCCAAACGCCATGCGGCGATAGTCCTTGATGGAAATCTCGTCTGCCTGTTCGGCGATGGACAGCAGTTGGAACTCTTTCAGGTGTGTTCGAATGCCGTCGGTCGGCCGGTCGGCAAAAGCGATGATGACTTCTGCCTCTGGGTGGTGTCTGCGCACCGATTCAGCCCAGGTCTTTGCCCACCAGTAGTAATTGCGGGTCACGATGGTCAGAAAAGCCATGTTCTTCGCACTCATGCGGCCACCCCGTCTTTGCCGCTTGTTGGACGACCCGTTTGCGAGCCGGCCTCCGTGGACTGGTAGATGGCAAAGCGGGTGCCTTCAATTTCCAGGCAGTGACCGGTTTGCGAGTGGAATTCATTGACGAAGCGGGTGACCCCGGCACACTCGGGTGACTCGTCATCCCAGCGGTAGTCATGCCATAGAATCACACCTCCCGGGGCCAGCATTTCCATCGCTTTGCTGGAATCGTTGCGGACAAACTCATAGGTGTGGTCGGCATCCACAAACACAAGGTCCATCCGGTTGCGGTAGGGCCGGGTGTCAAAATCCCGGGCGTCCTCCTTGAGGATTTGAATTTTTTCCTGCCAGCGGGTTCCCTGGAACACCTCTCCTATTTCAAAATCGAAGGGGATGTCACTGCCGACTCCCGTTCGATGGCTACGGCGGTTCTCCGGTGGTATATCGAGTGTCTGGATTCGGGTCGTTTCGGGTGTGTTGGCTGCCATGGCCAATGTGGAGGCCCCGGTAAACGTCCCAAATTCAAAAACTCTCTGCGGACGCAGAAGTTGGCAGAGAGTGGACAGGACCATCAATTCGTTTTCGGGCATCGCCCACAGGTGATCCCTGATTTGACGGGGGATCATCGTAATTTCCGTTTGTTCAAATTCTTCCCAGATCTGCTCGGGGAGTGAGCGGGGGAGGAGGAACTCGATCACCTGTTCCTCTTCCGGCAACGGAACTTGTGGCGATTCGGCGACCGGTTTCCGGATGGAATCGAACAGCCGCTGAATCACGGGGGGGGTGCAGGTTCCGAGGATACGCGACAGGTTGCGGCCCACCCTTTTCAGGCTCAGTTTCCGGGACCCGGTCCCTTGTGTTTCAGGATTCATGCAGCCTCCTGCAGGTTTTCTTCATGGGATCGGTCTCCGGCAGTTGACTCAAAATGCCGGCAGATTTTGCTGAGGAACTCGCGGCAGCTCTCTTCCCAGCTGGTGATGTGTGCGTTCGGCCGGATCAGTTCCTTGCCAGATTCAATTTCTTCAATCGCATGGACCAGGGAACCCGGTTCATCAAGTTTGAAAAAATTCGCCTGGTCACCAGCTACTTCACGATGAATCGGGGTATCCGAAGCCAGGACAGGCAAGCGGTGGTGAAATGCTTCAACGATTGGCAGGCCAAAACCTTCCACGATGGACGGAAAGACGAGGGCCTTTCCGTTTTCGTAAAGCCAGTTCAGTTCGGTGTCGCTGGCCTCTTCGATAAAATGGAGGCATCGGTTGCGGAGTGGATGGCGGCGGATACGTTCCGCGATACCCTCGCACATCCAGCCGACTTTTCCGGCGATGGCGAGGTGAATATCCTG
>JAYZFP010000180.1:0-74077 GCA_036336715.1 Planctomycetota bacterium | reverse complement strand
AAGAAAAAACGAACAACCGGCTTCCAGGGTGTCGTTTGGTTTGATCAGCGGTTGGCGGGTGCCGGCGATCGTTTTGTGGTGGGGGTGGGAGGAAGCCCGCATGATCTTTTCGTTCATGCGTTCGATATGAATTTTGGAATCAATGATCATCTGACATCCTCCAGCGGCATGGAATTTCACATTGAGGAGGATGGAGAGACCTGCTACCTGCATCCGGCGTCCATAGGCGAGGAAGCCCGCCTGGTCTACAGCTACGGGGTTCCCCCGATTGTATCGGCGGGCATAAAAAGTCCCTTTGCTCTATTTGCGGACAACTGCCAGGCAGGGATTCGGATTCGGGGGGTCGCCAAAGGCGGGCGGATGGAAGAGGCGAAGTGGGAGAGTGTTCTTGAATTGAAGGGAAAACATTTTCCGAAGGATAATGCCATGCTCGATATTTCCCAGTTTGCAAAAGGGTTAACCGATCTTCAGGTTCAATACTGGATCCGGTGTGAAGACAAGAGACTGCGATATGCCCAGTTTGGCCGTACCAGTCTTCATCTGAAATTGCCGCATGTTGGGAGTGTTGAGTTGGCCACTCAGAATAAACGCTCAACTCCACGGCAGTCTTCTTTGATACCGGGGACTCATAAATCGCCCCTGATTTCATTTCGCCTGATGGCTTCTCCGCCGAAACAGGGAAAGATCTCATTTCCTTGACGCAACCCGGACGGGAGAAACTTTCGTCGAACCGGCAGCCGTAACTGTTTTGAAGAAGGATTCAAGGTGGTTGGATTCGTTCAGCGGTTGCAGTTTTTTACCGCCGTAGATGTTCTGTTGACACGGTGTCGCTCGCTTTGATGATCGGCTTGGATTATTCTTTTGGAGAGGTTCTTGCGAAAAAACGGGAAAGCAAATTTGTCGCTGCATGGGTGAAATGCAACAGGAGTTGACCAGATGGTATTCGTGAAACGGGGCGAGAAAATCAACGGACCGTTTGCCGTGGACAAGATTCTCTCCATGGCCGAAAAGGGGAAATTTGTCGACGGTGGTCTTTTTTCCGATGCCGAGGAGGGCCCTTTCTGGAATACCCGCAATGGTTGGCGCGGATGCGCAATCAACCGCCTGCCAGTGACTCTGGGGAACCCGCTGTGGGGCTGGATTCCACGGTGATGGAGACTGGTTTGGAAATGGCAGCGTCCGCTCCTGAAGTGACTCAATCAACAGAAATGGCCCAGGCTGGATTCGTACCCGATCCTCCGTCCGCTGCAGCCGCAGGACCCGTGCCGGCAGCAGTTCCTTCTCCTTCTTCAGCAACGTTTGCCCCTGCTGGTGGAGAGACCCCTGGCGTGACGCTGGTGCAGTGGGAATACCGTCGAGTTCAGCTGGATGTTCATTTGTCCGGCAACGAAGTTGACAGGGTCATGAATGAAATGGGGTGGGATGGATGGGAACTGGTCGGCATCTCAAATCACACAGGTTCGCTCAAAGGGAATACCAAGGAGGGGACTGCTACCGGAAGTGTCACCTCTGCAATGCACAATGCAACGGTGGCCAAAATCAACACCGATTATGCCAACATGGTCAATCAGCATCCTGCAATGAAAAGGACCATCGGTATTTTCAAACGTTTGCTAACCGAGGAAAGAAAGCAGGAGATTCTGGCGGGTGCCAATGCACAGGGTCAACCGGCCCCTGGCCAGTATTGACCGTTTGTCTTTCCATCGATGGTCGGATGGTTGTTCAATCGGGCAACCTGCGATGGTAAAAAACGCGGACAGGGCAGAAGGTCCATCCAGGCTTGAATGCCCGGAATCGCATCAGTTTTTTTTCAGGGATGAAAACCCGGTGATGTACCACCAGCCGCCAATCTGTTTTGCATGGCAACTGTCAAATGGGTGGAACCACGAATCCGGGTAGCTGCCGGAACTGCGATACACCATTGCATCGTATGAGGAAACCCAGGATTTTCCGGTTACTTCCAGTTGGAAGTCGTCCACCCCGATCGGTTGATACTGCCAGACGGCATCCTGTTTGGGCTGCTCAAACTCGGGAGGTGACTGGTAATCCGCTTTGAGTTGATTCAGAGACTCCGGAAAGTGTCCATGTTCCTCGCGGTAATCGTTCAGTTTACTGATGACCTCCCGGGAGGTGGAAACAACCTTTTCAGCCCAGTCCGTGTCGATGTCCAGTCGCTGCCACGCCTTTGTCCAAACCAGGTGGAAAATGACCGTGAAGCCGAGGGTCGCCGCTGAGATCCAAAACGCATGTTTGATTTTCATTTTGCTGCGGGGAGTTTTCACGAGGCTTGGAACTTGACCGGACGGACGTTGTTTGCGATGGGAAGGGGCTACGGGGTGTCTCTCATTAGCTTGCTTGCCATTTAAACAGTTAAAGAGCTTGGGAAGAGGAATAAAAGACCGCTGGTGCCCCGTGGAAATTGGCGGACACGGAGATTCCTCGAGGGTGCCGTAGGTCTAGGTCGTGGCCGGGTCCCCGTCCGGGGCCTTTTCGGTTCTCCGTTTCTTTTTTTTGCCCCGGTACCAGAGCCAATAGCCCGAAAGAACAGAAATCACCCCCATGACGGACATGATTCGCAGCAGCCACGAATTGAAGTTGTCGCGGCCCTGGAAATCCATCGTGTGCAGCATCCAGAAAAAATCAAACAGCCGCCAACGGTTGTTGCGGCGGGTGACCACCGTCCCGCGAGCCGCCGACACGTAAATGACAGTTCCTGAGGAATGGTCCAGTTCGATTTTCCAGGCGGGCAGTTCCCTTTTCCTGTATTCCGAATGGGATCCCTGGGGGACCTCGAGCAGAACGGTTTTTTTTACTTTTGCCGGTTCGGCGAAATCCTCGAGGGCAACCTTTTCGGCGACTTCCCGACGAATGGGAGACAGCCTTTCACCTGTTGCCGCGTTGCAGAGCACGTGGTAGCTGCCTTCCGAATTTCGAACGCCGATTTGGTAAACCGGCCAATCCAGCAAATGTCCAGCCACAACGGACTCCACCGTATCCCCCGTGGGGACCAGCTTCGGATCGTTGAGTATTTGTTTGAGCGGGAGAAGATCCTGTTTCGAGAGATCGGGCAGTTTTCGTTCGGCAACCCGGTTTTCCCCACGGACCTTGTCGATTGGATTCCAGCTGAAAATCAACCCGCTGACGGTCCAGAGCAGTAGCTGTATCCCGATCACCAGGGAAAACAGTTTGTGAAACCTGCGGGAAGTGATCTTTTTCATCAGTATCTCAAAAACAATGAATCTTTAAGGAAACACGGTGTCTTTCAAAAACAGGAAACTCCTGGAAAGTCAGGACTTGCCCACCACTTTTTTATACGGGAAAGGGTTGGGGGTGGTTTCCAGGTCTGTTTTTTGGGGCGGGTCAGTCCACCACCCTTGGCTCAGCATCGGGCTGGTTCAACCGACGATCAAATCTTTTGTCCGGCAAACCCGAATTCCATTTGAATTCCATGTAACCGCAGTAAACAACAGGCAGGACAAAGAGCGTGATCAGTTCGACCAGCATTCCACCAAAAACGGGAAGGGCCATGCTGCGTGCGACGTCGGCTCCCCGTCCCGTTGCATAAAGAACGGGTAGCAGTGCAATCACCGTTGTGGCAGTCGTCATCAGACAGGGGCGGATTCGCATCAATCCGGCAGTGAGGGTCGCGTTTCGAATATCCTCAACCCCGGTCAGCTTCTGCTTTTTCATTCTCTGGCTCAGGTAGGTCGCGATAATCACACCGTCATCGATGGCGATCCCGAATAACGCAATGAAACCGACCCACACCGCTGTGTTGAGTTCGACCCCGGAATAGGCCAGTGCCAACATGGCCCCGCCAAACGCGACGGGAATCCCGGTAAAGATCGCCAGTGTCAAAGGTATTTCACGAAACTGGAGGTAGATGAGGAAAAGGTTGATTAGCAGCACGACCGGGATAATGATTTTCAAACGGTTATTGGCTTCAATCTGATTTTGGAAGGATCCTACCGGTTCGAATTCGAATGAATCACCCTCCGGGAATACCAGGCCGTTTTCCAGGTTCCCCGTTTCTGCCTGTTTCCGCGATTCGCCCAGGGATCTCATGACGCTTTTCACGGTCTGAAGGACCCCCATGTTGTTTTCTGGTGCAAAAGACACGTGGGCAACCAGCCGGGCGTCTTCGCTGTTGATGACTCCTGGACCAAAGGATGTTTTCATGGTCGCCAGATCGGCGAGGGGCACGACGTCACCGGTGTGGGTGACGACCGGTAGCCTGTGCAGCGTGTCAATGTTTTCCCGAAGATCCCTGCGGTATCGCACCTGGATCGAATACCTTTCGCGTCCCTCAACAGTTCGGGTTACCGTTTTTCCGCCCAGGGCGGTTTCGATCAACTGGTTGACCTGCCGGACGTTCATTCCGTACCGGGCGGACGCAGACCGATTGACTTCAAATTCGAAATAGGGCTTGCCCAGAACGATGTCCGGACTCACGCTTCCACTTTTGACCATGGGGTGCAGTTTCAGATGATCTGCCACCGCTGTTGCGGCGGCGGACAACCCGTCGAGTGTCGAACCGTAAATGCGGATCGCCATCGCGGCCTTGATTCCGCTCTGCAGCATGACTACCCGACCCTGGATTGGTTGTAATTCGTCTGCCAGTGTGACGCCCGGCAGGGTGGCCAGGTCATTGATTTCCTCCCAGATCTTCTGCTCGGTCATGCCTTCCCTCCACTCACTCTTTGGTTTGAGCATGACGTAGGTTTCGATCATGGCCGTGGGAGCTGGGTCCAAAGCTGATTCGACGCGTCCGATCTTGCCAAGGGCATGCTTGACCTCGGGGATTTGGCAGATCAGGGTGTCCTGTGTTTGAAGAACCTCGAGGGCCTGGGCAAAGCTGGCGGCCGGGTAAAGGCTTGGCATGTAAAACCAGCTACCCTCATCCAGGGCAATCCAGTCGGTGGTTTCCAGGCCCTGGAACCGGTGTTTGAAATCAACATATTCACGGGAAAGGTTGAAGTCGGTACCCAGCTTTTTTGCAAATTGTTCCAGGGGCTGCAAAACCTGTGGCATGCCGAGCCATGCGCCTGCTCCCAGAAGGACAATCAGAGATGGCACGACGAGGAAGGTTCTCTTGAAACGTAGCAGCAGTCGCAGTGTCAACCGGTAGATGGAGTTGATAACCCGCGACAAAGGGTTGGATTCAATGGACTGGATTTTTTCACGCGACAGCCAAAAAGCCAACAGGAAGCCGAGAAGACTGGCGAGGAATGTGGCCGTCACCAGGGGAAGTGAAAGCAGGTTCGCAAGCTGGCTGCCCCAGACAAAATGCACCAGTAGCCCCACGCAGGTCGCAAATGAGACCGCAATCGCCCCAGAGGTCAGCCACTTCATGCGGGAGCTTCGCAGGAAAATCCGTGACAACATGGGAACAATTGAAATGGCAACGATCAGGCTGGCAACCAGTGAAAAGGTTTTGGTCCACGCGAGAGGCGAAAACAGTCGGTAGTCGCGTCCTGTCAGGTAAAAAACGGGCAAAAAGCTGAGGACCGTGGTGCTGACAGCGGTGACCACCGCGGGCGCGACCTCACAAGCAGCGTCACATATGGTTTGGATGCGACCGGATTGACCCCCGGGGCGGCCGGCTTTTTCCCAGTCTGCCAGGTGCCGGTAGATGTTTTCGGAAACGATAATCGCCATGTCGACCATGGTGCCGATGGCGATTGCGATGCCGGCCAGTGACATGATGTTGGCATCAATCCCAAATGTGTTCATGGCGATGAAAGCCATCAGGACCGCCAGTGGCAGGGTGACGGCGATTGCGATACTGGAACGAAAATGAAGCAGGAACAACACGACCACGACAACCGTGATCAGGATCTGTTGAGTGAGGGCTTGAGTGAGCGTGGCTGCCGTTTCGTTTACCAGCAGCGTTCGGTCATAGATCCCGTGGATCCTGATCCCGTTGAGTTCCTTTTCCAGTTGTTTGATTTTTTCCTTGACCCGCTGAATCACCTCACGAGGGTTTTCCCCATACCTCATGACGACGACCCCGCCTGCGGCCTCCGATCCGTTCCAGTCGAGAGCGCCCCGGCGAAAAGCAGGTCCGACCTGCACAGAGGCAACGTCCTTGATCCGCACGGGGATTGATTCCCGGGTCGTGACCACGGTTTGTTCGATTTGCTCGATGGTTTCTTCCAGGTTTTTATTTGCTCCGATAAACCCGATGCCTCGAACCAGGTACTCCATGCCACCCGCTTCGACGGTTTTGGCACCGACATCCATGTTGGAGTCCCTCACTGCCCCGAGGACCGTTTCCAGGGGAACCTTATGAAAACGGAGTTTGTCCGGATTGACCTCGATCTGGTACTGGCGGACATGGCCTCCAATCGAGGCAACTTCTGCGACTCCGTCTACCGACTGCAGCGCGTATTTGACGACATAATCCTGCTTGCTGCGAACCTCTGCCAGATCCATGCCGGGTGGAGGATCCAGCACGTAATAGTAAATCTGCCCCAGCGGCGTGGCGTCCGGTGCGAGTTGCGGGCGGGCGTCCTCAGGCAGCAGGTTGGTAACGGTGGTCAACTGTTCCGAGACGCGTGATCGCGCCCAGTAAAAATCGACGTTGTCCGCAAAGGTGACCTGTACAAAACTGAAACCGAACATGCTCTTGCCGCGAACGCTTTCCGCGCCGGCAACAGATTGCAGTGCCACCGAAAGTGGGTAGGTGATTTGGTTTTCGATGTCCTTGGGACTTCTTCCGGGCCATTCGGTCAGAACGATGACCTGGTTTTCCCCGACGTTGGGAATGGCATCCAGTGGAACCTTCTGAATCGAATGCCAACCGAAAGCAACGAGTGCTGACAGCAGCAAAAAGACGACCAGTCTTTCTTTTACGCAGAATTCAACTATTTTCCGGATCATGGGCCAATATGGGATTCAAAGGGGCGGATCGCTGACATGGGAGAAACGCCTGGTTCAGGTCAGGGAAGCGGTTTGCCGTTATTTGGGGCGGCTTGAGGTTTTTTTTCAGGGCTGGATTCCGTCCTGTCTGTTTGCCTGCCGGGGGTTTGTGTCCCCGGTTTTTTTCCTTCGGCCGGAGGTTGTCCCCTGCCTGGGGAGTTGGCCGATTTGT
This sequence comes from Planctomycetota bacterium, assembly GCA_036336715.1. Taxonomy (GTDB): domain Bacteria; phylum Planctomycetota; class Planctomycetia; order Pirellulales; family Pirellulaceae; genus JABAAE01. Next base: position 66,984 of record JAYZFP010000180.1, on the reverse strand, counting down.
TTTTCCGTGCTTTGTAGGCACGGAGGTATTCAATGTGCTTGTCAGGTTCCTGCAGCAATTGATCACGACAACCTTCACAACAGACAAACAGATCCTGATCCTTGAATCTGATTTTTATCGGAATGCCCATGGAACCCAGGCGTTTCTCGGACACCGGACAGACCTCCTGGTTTTCCGCGGATAACCGGTCCTCCGCCAACATCCTGGCCAGAGATGACCTGATTTTCTGTTCGGCCTCCGTGTTTCCGATATTTGCCTGCCTGATGGTATCGAGTTTCTGCAGGTACTCGGCCGGAGTTTCACTGAACAAGGAGATGCATCCATCGCAGCAGACCCAGATCGTCTGACCTTCGTGTTCAATTTTCAGTGGCGGTCCCATGGAACCCAGGACCTGGTCTCCAACAGGACAGAGGACCTGTTTCCTGATGCGTTCCCGTTCCGTTGCCGTGAATTTTTCAAGAGCCTTGATGACCTCGGGGTCATCGAACGGATCCTCTTTTGCGGGTTTTCCAGGCTTGATCTTCTTGGGATCAATCAGAGAGGGGCGGTTTGCCATGTTGAATGACGAATCCAGCAGCATCGCTGCATTGATCACTACCCGCTCCCCCTCTTCGAGACCCGAATGGACGACGACGTCACCATTGATCACCCGGTCCACGTCAAGATTCCTGAATTCAAATCGTCCTTTTTTCGTCTCGACGTAGGCGACATTCTGATCACCCACCATCAGAACAGCCGAGCGGGGAACGGTTACAAAGGTCGGTTTGACCACTGGTACCGGCGAGAAACCAAATTCTTCTGCAGGAACGAGTTCCATGTCACAGATGGAACATTTTCCGGGCTGGTTGCTTCTGATCTGTGGATGCCTCGGGCTGATCCATTTTCCGGCCAAATCCTCGTCATAAACAGGTAGCGGCTTGCTGCTGAGCGCCTGCATCACATCGACGGTGATCATTGCGGTTGCGTAGTCACCAATTCGAATGTCACCGTTCGGATTGGGGATCACGATTCGAACAGGCACGGCCTGCGTTTTCGAATCGACCGCGGTGTCGACAAATGCTACCCGTCCTTCGAAAATTCGTCCGGGAATCGACTGAATCCTGGTGACGACTTTCTGCCCAAACCGGATTTTTGCCGCATCCCTCGGGAACAGCTCCAGCAATAACCAGACGTTGCTAAGATCAGCAACCTTGGCGAGCGGTTGACCGGTTTTGACGTACTGGCCTTCTTCAACAAGTTTTTCCACCACCGTTCCTTCGATCGGCGATTGAATCCGAATCCGGCTTTCCGGTTTTCCCCGGTTCTCAATTTCATCTACCTGTTTTTCACTGAGGCCCAGTTCAATCAGCCGTTGTCTGGAACTTTCATAAAATCGCTGGTTGGATTCATCGATTCGTAGGTTTCCAGTTTCGTTGGCGTCGCTAAGGAGTTGTTTCGCCTGGAAGAGCGCCACCTGGCTGAGGTAGAGTTCAGGGGAGTAGAGCACACCCAGTTCACAGGAACCATCAACCACAAAACCGGTCTGGTCGGCAAAGAGTTTTTCAATGCGACCGTCCACGTATGCGGAAATGGTGGCCAGTGAACTCTCGTCATAAGCGATCGAACCAATGGCATGAATCTTTTCGGAAAGAGATTTCGATTCCGCTACCGCTGTCTGTATATTGGCAATTCGAATATTCGCCTGGTTGAAAGTCAGTCCGTACCGATCCTTCAAATCCCCGGAAACTTTTTGCTGCTTGAGCTTCATTCCGCAGATGGGACATCGGCCAGGTTCCGGGGAAGGAGGGACGCAGACCATGGGACAGATGTAGAGAACATCGGATGCTGTTGTTTCTTCCTCCGGGGTTGCCATCTCTGCTGTAGAAAACCAGCCATGATTCTGGGCGATGCCAATCAGGTAAATGCCGGTAACAAGGAAACCGATAAACAGGATCGGTTGCCCCAGGAACCCAAGTGTTCGCAGGGCGACGATCCGGAGCTGTTTCCAGTCCCGTCCCGTAACCGGAGCTGTGGCTGCCGGGGTTTCAGTGTTCGGAACTTCAGTTGGGTTCTGGTTGGAATTCATCACTTGATTCCTGGGGATTTCTTTTCGCAGGTGACAGTGTTTTTCTGATGCCAATCATCTTCAACGGAAGAAAAAAGGATGGCGAACATCAGTCGTCTGAAGCGTGAGACACTTCTGTCTTGTAGCAATTAAGAGATTTCACGCCGGGGATTTAGCACGTGAATCGAGAGAGGAGCGCACAGAGCTGCGCAGAGGTCGTGAATCGATTGCCGGATTCGGTCAGATCACGGATGGGAAATTCCGATTCCGGGGGCGAGCCACGCAGTACGGGGCATTCGCTGAAAAAGACAACCAGCTTTTTGTTCTCATGTTCCGTTTGGGTTGCCGAGTGGTTTTTTTGGACTTTGGGAGGCAGGTCATCGCACTTGCAGCCGACCTTGAATCCACTGTTAGGAATGCTGGAGAGTGGGAAGGAATCACAGCAGCAGGAATTAGATTCCGAGCAGCAGGCCTTCGAAGCATCTGACCCCAAAGCATCCCCCGCGTAAGAGTCCCCCGAGCAACAGCTTTCCCCGGACGTCGTTTCGGGATTCGAAACCGGGTGGCATCCGCAAGCCGATCCCCAAACGGGTGCCTGGGGACATGCCAGCGTCAGCGACAGTGCCCACGCGATCAGGTACCGGTTCGTGTTGGAAATCAGCTTTTTCATTTTGCCAGGAAAACAGACGTTTTCGGAATGATTCTCCAATGATTCCGTTTTGTCAAGGGCGGCCGCCTGCGACAGGTCTTCTCCTTCCTTCAGAATACTTTCCAGAATGCAAAGAGGGAGTCAAACCGCTGGAAAATGGAACAACTATTCGAAATTGGGTAAAAGTGGGGCGGTTGGCAGGGTTTTCCGTTTCTTTTTGCCCTTATGAGGCATTTTTGATTCGGCAGGCTTGCCGACCTGGGATTCCTGCTGGAAGCCCAGGAAATTTCCATCAGGAAGAGGGACGACATCGTTGGGTTTCTGTTCAAAAGGTTCCTGGACTTCCAGACTGGCAAAGGAAATGTACCCCGGTTTTCCGTCGGAAAAATTCACCCGCTTGTCGACCACCTTTTGGGTATCGGTTTCTCCCGGGAGGCAAGTTGTTTCACAGGTGGCCCGAAACTCGAAGGGGACCAGCGGGGATGGCACCTTGTATTCAAAGGAAACCGGCGCCTGGGGGCTGCAGTTGGAAATTGTGCAACCGTTGCTGACAAGTACGGTAATGCACATCAGGTGAAACAGGCCAACTGCCGGCGGGTTCTTTTTCAGTCTCGATCGATTTGGAGGCATGGGAGACCGTGAAACTCAAGGTTGACTGATCGAATCATCTGAGGATTCAAGCGAAGCCCCGGTGGTTTGAGCCAGCTCGGCCAGTGTCTTGTGCAAATCGGCGACCATCCGTTGTTCCATGATCCTGTATTGCAGTAGCGCCCGCCAATTTTCAATCATCTGTAGGAAATCGGTTTTTCCCAATTCATAATCCTTGAGCGATTGATCCCAGACGAGTTTTTGCTTGGGGATCATTTCATTACGAAGCAGGATCAGGTTGTTGTTGGTGGTTTCCAGGCCCAGGATTTGCTCGGTGACCAACTCGGCCATTTCGTCTTTGAGACTTTCGTATTTTTTGCTCGCAACGAGAGTGCGGATTCTAGCTTCCTGCATTTCAGCATCGATGCGGTTGCGGTAAACAGGAAGGTTCATTCCCAGGGTGAGCATGAAGGAATCTTGCCCATTGGCAAATGGGCTGAGCCCATTGTTGGCGGTGGAAATCCAGTTGATGCCAACCGTGTAGTCTGGCTGGGAGTTCAGGTTGGCCAACTCGGCAAGATCCCTTTTTTGGCGAATCTCGAAAAGTTGCGAGTGCAGTTCGGGATTGTTCTGGATCGCCTCGGCGATCAGTCGATCGAGTTCTTTTTTGGGTGCAATGTTTTGAGGAAGCGGTTGTACCGTTAAGTTGGTTCCCGGCTTCAAATGCGTCAGTCGGACGAGCCTGGCAACCAGCGTACGCTGACTTTGGCGGTAACGCGCAATTTCTGATTCAAGCCTGGAAATGGAAACCTGTACCTGGAGCGTTTCCTGTTGGGTTGCTTCCCGGAGTATTCGAAACCGTCGGTCGACAATCGAGTTGATCAGTTGGAGTTCCTTTTTGTCTTCATTGAGAACTTCCAGGCATGCCTGGACAAACCCCAGCTCATAGTAGGTGGAGGAGATCTTGCCGGTGATTTGCTGCCTGATTGATTTGAGTTTGGCCCGGGCCCCATTCAGGCGGTTTTCGGCGACCAGGGCTCGGGTCTGTCTTTTGTTTCGTCGGATCACCTTTTGGCTGATTGCCAGCCCAAAATCCTGCTGTCCAGCAGCGGTTTGCACCGGCGAAAGCTGGGTGGTTGTTCCCAGCATCGGGTCAGGGAGGGAATGTGCCAGCTCGATTTGATACCCCGCGGCCGCCACCTCGAGACGGGCCTGATCGATTTCCGGGTTTTCCTCGACCGCTCGTTCTACCAGGCTCTCCAATGGTACCGGCGAAAGGGGTGCATCGGCCGTTTGAGAAAAAAAATCAGCTGCTGGAGAAGGCTCCACATTTTCCGGGGTTGCTTCAATCGCCTGTTTTACCGCTTGAAACCGCTCATTGGTTGGCCCCTGGTAATGACAGGCGGAAAAGCCCAGCAGAACCGTAGCAAAACAGGTGGTAGCCAACCTTCCAAAACGCATGGGAGTACTTTTTCAAGTGATCGGGACAATCCTTTTTTTCATTTCGACAATCTGCGGCTTCGGGATCGGTTTGATCTGCAACATTGCTGCAAAAGGAATATTCGTTAAAGTTTGCCAATTCCTGTGTGGTCGACCCTTGCGGCTGGGGCCGGAATCCGTGGAAAGCAGCCGCTCGCCGAAAGGGAAACCGCTCCTTGAGATCAGGCTCCTGTTGTGGATGCCGACCAGCCAGGACTCCAATGCCTGGTGAGCTCGGACAGACTTCTTGACAGTTTTTCTTCAGGAACCTCTTTACGCGGTTGACTTCCCGGATCCGTAGACAGCTTGTAAGAGCCATGAAAAAAGGTTGGGCAGCGGATGCTGCCCAACCTTTGGGAGAGTCTCTCATTCGGGAAATCGGGGATCTGGGTTTTCCTGTCAGTCGGGTGACGAACCGGTCTGTTGGGAGACGACTTGCCACTCGCCCTGGAAAACGTCCTGTTCCAGCCTGTTGAGTTGCCTCCGAATCAATTCTCTCTCGGATTCGCTTGGGGACTCCTTCAGCTCAACTCTCAGGTCCTCAATTCGGTCCCAGGTCGTTTTGCCTTGCATGATGTTGTCCTTGGAGGAGGGAACGAGTCCTGCCCGCGTGGGCCCACTTACATTATCGTTCAGAAAAACAGGGTCAGCTGTTTTCGGGATCCCGGTTGGCGGTGATCCGACGGGAATGTCGGGGACCCGCCAAAAAGCAATCGTGGTCCCTGCAATATTTTCAGGGGCGGACGTTTTTGGAATTGCCGTTCAATTCACTTGTGCAAGATCGGTATGAAAAAAGAATTCGAATGAACGGCCAATTGTTGTGGAAACAATGGTGGAACCCTGCTGACAACGATTGTCTCCTGCAGGTCTCGCCGCGTTATAAAAACCTGGTTTATGTTGGGGTAGGTATTTGAAATGCTGTTCTTTAAGACCATGAATTGCTAACGGGTCCTTCTTGAATGAAAAACTTGCGGCCCGGAGGGGGCTCATAAGCGAAAACCGGGCGGCGGTCAGAGAGAAAAAGATCGATGAGACTTGAATCGTCTTGCAGGTAAATGTCCTGCTGCCTCGCCGGGGTTCAGGGGAGGCGGTGAGCAGCGGCAGTCATGCGGCTGCGAATGAAACATTCCAGGGAGCCGCCCAACGCCAACAGGAGGCAACCAACTGAGAGGAGCACCGTCCGCGCGTCCGGTTCCCGGAGTCCAATGAATGTGATCCATGCGCCCAGTAACAGGAGGGTGACCATGACCATTCTTGCCGGAAACGGATCGAACCTGGTGTTGGTTGAATTCGAGAGGTCTTCGGTAATGGATTTGCCGCATACGGTTTCCAGCATTTTCGCGCCCCGGTCCTGGGTGCTGAGGGTCAGCTCAAAAATTCCGAGCATGCAAACCGGGAGCAGAACGCCATTAAAAAGTTCGACCATCTTTTTGTTGCCGACAACAAACTCGGTGACAAACCACAGGGCGTCACCTTCCTCGGTCAAAAAGGGCATGCCGAATCTCAGGAACATGCCAATGGCAAAGCTGGTGAGGGCGACCGTCAGCAGATGTCCGATGCCTATTTTTTTGCTGAAAACGCCCCACAGGGTGGGGGCAAGCAGCGGGACCACCAACATGGAATTAATGGTCACAATGACCTTTTCCGCACCGCCCATCCAGGGCACCAACAGGGCCATCACGATCAGCAGGATCCCGATCGTTCCGGTGAAAAAGCGACCGGCCAAAACGAGGTTTTTTTCAGTTGCCTGTGGGTTGAACAGGGGGCGATAAAAATCGTTGGTCAAGACACCGGCAAAGACATTCAGCTGCGAGCTGACCATGCTGGCGGTTGCGGAAAACAGTGCCGTAACCATCAAGCCCACCAGCCCCGCAGGAAGCACGGATTGGGTGGCCAGGATGTAGGCCGCTTCCTTGTCAGCCCCCTCGACCTGTGCCCGGTACAGCAGTGGTGGCAGCATCCAGAAAAGTGGCGTGACGAGGTACATGATTCCAAAAAGCCAGGTTGCCTTGCGGGCGTCGCGTGGATTTTTTACGGCAATGAAGCGCTGAACAAAAGCCCATTCGGCACCGAAGGTAAAAAAGTTGATGGTGGTCCAACCAATGAGGAAAAACCATGTGTATTCGCCATTGGTCAGGTGCAGGAAGCCGTCCGGCAGATTGTTCTGGAAATTGGCAAAGCTGCCCAGGTCTGCCATCATCAGGATCGATGCGACGAAGACAACGACGGTCAGAACGATGAACTGGAGAACGTCGGTCATCAATACGGCCCATAGTCCCCCTTGCATCGTGTAGAGGATGACGATGAGGCCGAACAGGATGATTGCCCAGTGAGGTTGCAGGGGAAGGATCGATGAGCCGTCGGAGGTCCTGGCCGTAAGCAGGACGCCCAATGCGTAAAGTGACCCAGCGACGCCGAGGATCCGTTTAAGCAGCAAGGTCCAGGTGAAAAAATTCAGGCCCGTTTCCCCGAAACGGAGGGTGACGTATTCAGCAGGGGTGTCGACGCCCATCCTGTTCCATTGCCCGGCAACAAAGTAGCCGACCAGCATTGCCGCGATGCCATAGGTCAGGTTGATCACCACAGCTACCAAACCCAGCTGGTAGGCGATTCCGCCCCAGACCACAAAGGTATTTGCCGAAAAAACCGTCATGAAGCCGCTTAGCCCCGAAGCCCACCAGGGTGAGTTTCGATTGGCAGAAAACATCTCCCGTTGACCGGTATTCCGTGCAGCGGCCAAGGTGCTTATTACAAACAGCCCAACCAGGTAAACCAGGACAATGGAGAAGTCGAGTGAGCCCATGCCCTATACCCTCTGCATCCTTTTTTTCATCTCCCCGGAGGGTTCTGCACCGATTCCGGGAGTCTCGGTGATCTCATAGAACCCGCTCTCGCAGGACAGGACATTATTGGTAAAGTGCCGAAACGGATTCAGCAGTGAATGCTGGAATTCATGCGATACCACGTTTCGCAGGGAGGCGCTGGCCTGCAGGCTTGCTGCAAGAAACAGGCCGGAACCAATCGTGGCGTGTGGCATGATCTGGAGGTGATGCGCCTCGGCATAACGGCCGATTCGCATGAATTGGGTCACTCCCGTATGGCCCATTTCCGGCTGAACGATGTGGACCGCACGGGCATCAATCCGAAGTCGCGCGTCGTAAACCGTCCGCCATTCCTCTCCGACCGCAACAGTCAGTCCCGATTGTTGGGCAATCCAGGCGAGGCCCTCGATATTTTCGCTGGGGACCGGGGCTTCGATGAACCAGGGCCGATGGGGAGCGATTTCGCGGGCCAGTTCAAGCCCGCCTGCTGCGGTCTGTGTCCAGTGAAGATCGCAGGCGATTTGAAATTCCTCTCCCAGGGTCCGCCTCAACTCTTTTATTTCCCGGACTACCCCTTCGTCGGCGACCGGGGAGGCGAATTTGACGGCATCAAAACCCTGCTCTTTCCAGTGGCAGGCAAATTCGCACCGCTCCGCAAGGGTGTCCTGCGGCAAACCTGACAGGTAACCCGGTATCCGGTCGTGGTACCTTCCGCCAAGAAGTTTGTGCAGTGGCAGGCCAGCCTTCTTGCCGGCGATATCCCAGAGTGCGATGTCAATTCCTGCCAGGGCGTCCAGGTAAAAGCCGCCGTGGTAACCCCGGACACGCATCAGGTCATAGAGGCGGTCATGGGTGGTCTGCACATCGAATGGATCTGAACCGATAACGAACCCTGACAGCAGGTCCTTGATGATTTCAGCGGTTGCCAGGGGAGCTACGATTCCGTAGGTCTCTCCCCATCCCTCAACCCCTTCTTCCGTTTGAATTCGAATCACCAACGAGCGGTTGCGGCGTGGGTAGACGGTACCGTTTTGCTGGCGGATAAAGTAGCCATGGGGAGCGACATCTTCTCCCGGGCGAAGCGAGCCAAGGTAGGGCTGGTCCTGGCTGAGATCGACGGTGTAGACCTCAATTGCGGCAACTGAATCGGTCACGCCAATGTCTCCTGGAGATCCTCAAGCATGCGGTCGATGTCCCTTAGGGTGTATTCGTCCATTTCGGGAAGTGGAGCCCTCACGACCCTGTCGTTGGAAATCCCGCGGCGATGGAGGACGTATTTTGTCAATCGCATCCGGTAGATCAATTGTGAAACCAGCAGCGGCAGACTGTCACGGTAAAGCTGCCTGGCAAGATCATGGTTTCCATCGGTGTGTGCGTTGAAAATGGCAACGTGCAGGTCAATCAGTTCGACAGCCGGCATTGCGGCGACCGCGCCCCGATTCAGTTCATCGATCAGGTAGCGGGAGCCGCCTCCGCCGATCACGCCTTCGAGGTGCGCGATGCCACACTGGTTCAGGGCGGTGATTGCCGGGCCGGACGGCAGGGTTTCTTCCTTGACGTATTGGATTTTCGGGTTGGATTTTACCAGGTGGACCATGTCCTCGACTCCCAGTCCAGCTCCCACCGGTTCCGGAGCGTTCTGCAACAAAACTCTCGCATCATCACCAAGCTGGTTGCAGATTTCAGAAAAGAAGGTCACCTGTTTTTCGATATCCGGGCCCAGCACACGGGGCGCCATGATCATCAGGGTGGTGATGCCGAATTCCTGGCAGTCGTGTGCAGCGGCCACCACGTCGTTGACTGTATTTGCGCTTGCCCCGCCAATGATCGGGACCCTGCCGTTGACCTGACCGGAGACCAGGGCAACGAGTGTCTTTCGTTCATCCAGGCTGAGAAAGTTGTACTCGCTGGCGACGGCGGGGCAAACCACCGCGCTGGCACCCTGTTGAATCGCGAATTCGACGACCTGTTTCTGCGCTTCCTGGTCAATCCTGTCATCCACGGTAAACAGAGTCGGGATGACCGGGAGGATTCCTCTCAATGCTTTTGGCCCGGGTTCGGCTGTCAAGATGTTGCTCACTTACTTGGTGCGGAAGGTCTGGGTGACTACCAGGTCAAGGATCAGGTCTCTCATACCGCCTTTTTCTGAAAGGTTGGAAGCAACCAGTTGGCGTATTTCCTTTTTTTCCACGTAGTTGAGTGGGCGACCGGTTGCGTACACCATCAGTTTGGAGGCCAGGTTGAAGGCGAAAATCGATTCATTACTGACCAGCCATTTCTTGAGATCGACGACATCCTTGATCTTTGTGCCATCGGTAAGCGTGGCAGACGCATCGATTTGTCGGTTGGTTCCCGGCCATTTCTCTCGCCACTTGCCGACTGGATCAAAATTTTCCAGGGCAAAGCCGAGTGGGTCGATACGCCTGTGGCAATTGAGGCAGGAGTCTTCCCCGGTATGGGCCGCCAGCATTTCACGTGGGGTGCTCGTTCCACGCGTATCGGGCGTGAGTGCAGGAACGTCGTCGGGGGGTTCCGGGGGAGAGATTCCAAGGATGTTCTCCAGCACCCACGCACCCCGCAGGACGGGTTGCGTATCCACTCCGTTGGCAGTGGTCATCATGATGGCCGACATGCCGAGCAACCCGCCATGACGACTGCCACGCGGGATTTTGACCCGCTGGAGTTTGTCATGCCGGCCCCGAAGGCCTTTTATCTGGTAGATTCTTTTGGCAAAGTAGGGAGCGGTCCAGGTAAAATCGGGATCGATGAAATCCCTCAGTGGGCGGTTTTCACGGATCATGTCGAGGAAAAAAAGCTCGACTTCTGCCTGGGCGATGTTGATTTCCCGGGCCTCAAATTTGAATTTTGGATCGGGCATGATGGACTTCAGGCCACGGGTGTCAAGCCATTGGCCGGTGAAACTCCGGACCAGTGGATGTTCCCTTCGGTTGGGCATCAACCTTTTCGCCTGGGTGCGGAGTTGTTTGCTGTCGGTCAGTTTGCCCGCATTGGCAAGTGCGGCCAATTGGGCATCCGGTGGACCCTGTGTGAAAAAGTAGGACAGGCGGACCGCGAGGTCGTGATCATCCAGTTCACCTGGCTGCAGCGATCGGTAAAGAAACTGCGGAGAGATCAGGATGTTGCGCATCAGCAAATGCATTCCTTCGTGGAACGTGTGTCCTTTTTCCCAGTGTTCGCTGGCGATTTTCAGGTAGGCCTCGAGGGTGGAATTGTCGACGGGTCTGCGGAAAGCACGGGGAAGGAATTTTGCCAACATCGTGCGGGCATATTTCTCGTTGCCCAGTTTCCCTTTTCCGGTCCCGGCGATCGATCGGGCAATCTGCTGGTAGCGTTTGTCGACATCGCTGTCCACCAGTCGGGTAGGACCTTCGATCGTGTAGCCGTGGAGTTGGAGTGAGGGACCCTGGTTAAAATAATAGTGACAGAGCGCGTCTCCAAGGTTGTGTGTCCCGCCGCCTACCGTGCCAAAGATCCGCAGCAGTTCTTTCGTTTCCGGCGAGTCCATGGTTGCCTCGCTCATGTCGAGGTCCGGATCCTGTAACGCCTTGTTGATCACGTTCCAGCCATTCAGCCCGCGAAGGGTTGAAATCCGGGCTTTTCCCTTGAGGCCACCCGGGAAGACCGCCTGCTGCCAGGCAGCCAGCCATCGTTTGTCCCGCTCAAACCAATTTGTCATCAGCCGAACAGTTGCCTTCAGGTTGTTGTGGTCGAACTCGGCATTTTTCCAGCGGAATGACAGCGTTTCGCCTTTGTAAAGTTCTGTCTCGAAAGCATGGGTCTGGCTTTTTTTCGAAGTGAAGGGAAGGTCCTTGAGGAATCGAAAGTTGTCGATCACGGAACGTTCCGAAGCGGAAACCTGTCGCGCGCGGACTTCGAGAATCATGGGCAGGTCACCGTCACGTGGCTTGAAAACCGATCCATCCACGGTGACCCGGTACACACCCGAGACCTTGGCCTGGTGCTGCTGGGGCCAGGTACAGCTGCGCATGATATCCCGGGCGCTGGATGCCAAGCGAAGTTTGCCCTCCTTGATTGCCGAGGCGGAAAAGCTGAGCACCAGGTCTTCCACGCCTCCACGCTGGATCCTGGAGGAAACCGCTTTCCTTGGCTGAGGATAAAGCAGGTCTGCAATTTCCGTGGCAACCCGGGAGTAGGACGCGATGTGTGCAGGAGACATTACCAGGCCTTCTCCCATGTTGTCAAAACCGTGGACTTCGCTGTCACCCGGAAATCCAGGGGGCAGTTCGTAGTCCCTCATGGAAACCAACTCGCGAACCGTCTTCAGGTACTCTGCCTGGTTCAGCCGCCGCGGAGCGGTGCCTCCAATCCGGAGATGCCTGGACAGTTGGCCATCAATCCAATCGCCAAGGAGTTTCCGTTCTCCAGCCGTAGGCTGGTCGGAACCTGGTGGTGGCATTCGTGACTGACTGCTGTTGTGCAGCACTTTCTCCCAAAGTTCCAGGTTGTCTTTTTCCGGCCAGTTGATCGAATCGACGTCGAGGATGATTCCACCTTCCGCGGCATCGGGTTGATGGCAATCCACACAGTATTTCTGGAGCACCTCACGGGGTGCATCGGGAACTGCCGTTGCCGTTTTTTCGGTTTGGACCTGGGCGGTGGCCACAGCTCCTCGAAACCAGGTCAGGCCGGGAAGGGAGACAAGCAGGACGGCAGCGACAAACGGCACTGTCATCAGTGGAACCGTTTTGATTTTATGTCCGGTAACCGGTTGCTGGTGGCCAGGGAGGCCCGGTGGGAAGCCGCGGAAGTTCATGAAAGGACCTCGTTCATGTTCCCCCTGGCATTCGAGAAGGAGTCAATTTCGACGCCCAGGCGCTGGGCCAGGGTGATATACAGGTCACCCAGAAGGGTTTCCTGTTTGCCGGTCAAGGCTACATGGCCCTTGTGTGCCAGGCCTCCGCCTGCGACCAGTGTTGGCAGGTCACGGTTGCTGTGCCGGCTTGCGTCACCCATGCCGGTTCCCAGTAAGACGATGGTGTCATCCAGCAGGGTCTTTCCGCGGGTCCCCTTTTTTTCCCGCAGCACCCTGAGGAAGTGAGCAAAACACTCCAGGTGTGCCGTGTCCAGTAACACCAGGTCACGGATCATGGCGGGGTCATTTCCGTGGTGCGAAAGTCCGTGGTAACCAGAGCTCAAGGGCCGTCCGTTGATCGTGAACACCTGGCCCAGTCCGTCCAGGAATAGCGTGGCCACGCGTGTCAGGCCGCATTCGAGGGCAATTGCGATCAGGTCGTACATGATCACAGATGCTTCCATTTGCAGGTTGGGGGTGATGGGATCGTTTTCGGGGAGCTTGTACCCGGGATCCGCTGCCGGATTGTCCAGTGTCCTGAGCTGACGACCCATGCGACCTTCGAGCGAACGGACGCTGTGAAAATATTCTGCCAGCTTTTCACGATCAGCTGCGGGCAGTGATGCACTCAGGCGTTTGGCTTCGCCAACGACGTGGTCGAGTGAACTCCTGCCGCTTTTCAGCAGGTACTCCGTTCGCTTGCGGTCTTCCCGGGTGATAAACATCTGCCGGTAGAGAACGCTCGGTCGGCGGAGCATCGGCAGGTAAATATTCTCCCTGGAGAAATTCATGGCTCCCAAGCCGGTCCGGTTTTCACCGGAGCCAGTGGTCAACTGCAAGGAGGCAAATCGGGACTGCTTTCCAATCTGATCGGCAATCAGCTGATCGAAGGAGTAGGTGCCAGGCTGGCTTCCACAGAGAAAGTTGCTCCAGTTGTTATGGCCGTTGCCTGCCCGGTGGTCCAGTCCCGAAAAGACGGTAAAGTGCTGCCGAAATTCGGCGACTGGCTTCAGCGTGGCGGGGATCTCGAATTCGAGCCCGGTTTCCCTGGGATAGAACGCGTTCTGGTGCCAACCGAGGTAGGTGCCAATTGCCACAAAATTGCGGGGGCCATTTTGATCCGATTCGCCGAATCCTTTCTGGGCGTGGCTGTCGCCGAAAGCAGTCAAAGCCGGCAGCGACAGACTTGCCGAGGCGGTTCGAATGAAGTAGCGACGATCTACCGATGAATAGCCAAGGTATTGCGGGAGATTTTTGGTGTTCATGAGGATTGGCACCTTTGGATTGGTCCTGGGCCCAAGGCCCCAAAATCTGGTGAACTGACTTCAGTACAAAAGTATCGGTAACACCGTTACGGGGCGTGCAGGTCAACACGCTTTTTTCGAGGGAGGCTTTCAGTGGGGGATTGGTTTGGGCGAGTCCCAGGGTACTTGAGAGCAATTGGAACCTTTTTCCTGCTTTCAATCTTATCTGGATCGTCCGGTCTTTCGAATAGCCATGTGTTGGCAAATGAACATTTCGGGCAATATCGCCACACCCGAGATCGGGTTGATAACCGGTGACCGAACGGAGGGGGGAATGGAAATCCGTCATCAACTGGAAAGTGATGATTGAAAGGGAACCGCCAATTGTCTTCAGGAAGTTTCGCAAAAAGGAAAAAACAGTCCCCGGATGGCAAGGGAAGACTGGAATAGAGCAGGCGGTTGAAAGGTTTGATAATGAGCGGTGAAATGGTGGCTGACAGGGAACTGAGCGAAGACGTCTGCCAATGAATGTGAATCGCACCTTCCACGGTTGAACAGCCTGTTCCTGATTGATTGTCCCGGCGTGTCTTCTTTGCCGGGCCGAGAATGGCGATTACGGATTTCTTTTTCTTATCGCCTGTATGGGTTGCCAGCTGGTTCCTGGCTCACTCCTTTTTGCCCGTGTACTGGCGCCAATGGCGGTTGATCCGTTCTGGATCCGTCGGCTCGGAGGTTACCAGGAAGCGGTATTTCGAGACATATTTTTGCCCGGGCTGGATGCTGAATTTTCCGGGAACCATCGGGGCAAAGCAGAAATACGGTTTGCTGGGGTGCAATCTGACGTGCTGAGGCCAGCGAAAATTCTGTGGACTGCCAAACGCCGTCAAGGAGGCATCCCGTCCGTCGAGCTTGCCACTCATGGAGACCCAGTTTGGACGCGTATGATTGCCCTCCCAGCGATCCTTGCCATCACTGGTCAGGAATTTGATCCCTCCGGGCTGGGGACTTCGATCGTTTTTTTCACGCAGCCATGAGGATGGGCCGCGAAACGCCATCCCTCCGTAATAGTATTTTTCAAGGATTAAAGGTTTTTCTCCCGCACATTGCTGCGAACTTTCCAGGTCAAACAGGAAATGGTCCTCCGGGGTAAGGTGGACCGTCACCGTCCAGACTTCATCCAGGACGTCCACCTTTTTCTTTCCTTTGCCCACTGTAAACGCATGACGGGCGCTAAAGGAAACCCGGCTCTTGTGTCTGTCGATTTTGATGATTTCCCGGAACTCCACTCCACCCAGCTGTTGGGCCTGGTTCCAGAAATCGGATTTTTTTCCGTCAAAGGTCGATTTCGTCCACGCGAAAAAGAGTGCGTGCTGATGGGCATGATCACGCGGGTAGTCCCCGGTGATGGGTTGCCCGGTGGGCGTGTAGACCGGGTGGATGTAGCCACTGCGACGGAAATGTTCTTCGATGCCAGTCGGAAGCGGCCTGGGCTGTTTGACGTAAGCGATGACCGGCCTGTCCCGGAGTGTGATCCGGATTTCCTTTTCATTTTCGATCAGCTCCAGTTCGTCAGCAAATGCTGGAAAGGTCAACATCGCAGCAGCCAGGAAAACGATTTTCATCTGTTTCATTTTGAATTTCCTTCAGGTTCCCCGGATTTCAGATGAATCCCGGCGGAGAAAACAGGTTTCGATCGGCAATTGGATTGGCCTCAGAGGGTTCGCCATCGCCGGTGACCCGTGGAGCAGCGGTCCCCATGCAGAATGCTGGCCACTTTGCGAAAAAACTCCCGGGCAAGGCGGCGTCACCGGGGAGTTTGCCAGTTTTGCAGTTGGTAACCGTTCAGGGCAGATTGACCGGCCGCAAGGACGCGGCAGTCACAATCCAGCGTTTTCCGGTTTCGATGCCCTGTTGCACTCTGAGCTTACCGGTCAGCATGACCGTCTTTCCATTCAGCTTTTCGGCAAGGGAAACCAGCATCCGGTCGTTACCGAGATCCACCTCCCACTGAACGCCGTTGGCCTGGATCAGTGTTCCGGTGGTCTCCCCACCAATCGCGAGGATTCCCGTCTGCAGCTTTCCCTGGATTTCCACCTTGATGTAATCGCCGGTTTGGGGTTTCGCTTTGGAAAGGGCTTTTCCATTCCAGATCACATTCCTGGCAACTACAAAGATGGCGGCGTGCGATCGGAGGTCCCGGGTTCGGCCCCGGGTGTATTTCATTGAGAGCTGGGGTGGAAAGGACTCCTTTAACAGGGCATCCAATCGATCCTGTCCCGATCCCCGCCAGGCGAAAACCATCAGCACCTGTTTGTCAAAGTTGGTGTTGTCTGAAATTTTCTTCAGTTGAGCGGGGGCGAAAAATGTTTTCGCCTGCTCGAGGCTCGCCAGGATCAGTGGCTTGGTGGCACTGGACTTTGCGAAGGCAGCCTGCTTGACCTCCATTCGGTCCAGGCGGACCAACGCCCTATTGTCAGCTTGGGGTTGGGTGGCACCCTGGGCCTCTTTAATTGGCATGCTCGCGC
Organism: Planctomycetota bacterium; assembly: GCA_036336715.1. Taxonomy (GTDB): domain Bacteria; phylum Planctomycetota; class Planctomycetia; order Pirellulales; family Pirellulaceae; genus JABAAE01. Next base: position 50,799 of record JAYZFP010000180.1, on the reverse strand, counting down.
AGGAGAATATCAATATCGTGAGAGTCATGCGAATGGAAATCATGGGGTTTCTCCAGAAGGATTCATTGGGGTGTCCGGTCAAAGGAATTTACCAGAAATTGATCGCCGGTGGTGGTGGGGGTTGGTCAGATAACTCGTGAGGGAGGTCCCCGGGGAGCCTCCGAGAGGGTGCCCATTCGGTAAACGGTTCCAGCTCAAAACCGTTTCAAAAATTTTCGATGTGGGAATCCGGATTCACAGGCTCCCCTGGTTGAATAAAGATCGAGGTTTGTCTGGCACCGTGTTTTCCCCTTCCAAAATTGCAGACAGGGCTGTTGCCCCAAAGGCCGTTTCCCCAATGACTTGAACAGGCTGGAGGCGGTTTTGCGTTTCCCGATTGGCAGGAAAATGTGGTTCCCTGCCGCAAGTTGTCCTGCCGGGGGGTGGGGACGCGTCCCACCCAGGTTGAGGACGAGGCAAACCGGTTTGCTGACCGATGCACAAATGGTCACCGTCTTCGCAAAATGCTGCATCGGTGTGGCAACTGGTATTGGGCGGGAACAGCGTGGCCCCGGGGATCTGCAGGAGGCCTGTAGAGGGGAACCTGCCTCGCCGTCCGCTTTGAAAGGTTTGCAGGGACGAACCTGTTCATGAAAAACATGGGCGAAGCGACGAAACCTGTCCCGGTCAGCTTCCTTCTGTCATGGAATCCAGGCAGGCTGGTTGTAACCGGGTCAGTGGCAGGACCGTCAAGAGCTGGCCAGCTTCAGTCAAAGGGTGGGCAATTGATTGGTCAACAAAAAAAGGACGGGCGTCCCCGTCCTTGTGAAATTTTTAAGGTGAAAACAATCTGGTGAAAACGCTTTGTATGGAAGCCGCATCACCTTCTGGCTTCGCACAAAATGGCTGTCAGGCCTGGGGTGCTTCGGTAATTACTTCTTGGGAAGAATGACCGTATCGATAATGTGAATCACACCGTTTGAGCATTCGATATCGGTCTTGGTAACGGTCGCCCCATCGATCATGACTTTCTCACCTTCTACAGCGATCGTGACTTCGCCACCCTGGACGGTCTTGGCCGATTTCAATTTGACGACATCGGCTGCCATCACTTTGCCACCGACGACATGATAGGTCAGGATGCCGGTCAAATCCCCTTTGCTTTCAGGTTTGAGCAGGGTTGCGAGTGTTCCTTCCGGAAGTTTCTTGAATGCTTCGTCAGTGGGTGCAAAAACGGTGAAAGGACCCTCGCCTTTCAGGGTTTCGACCAGTTCAGCGGCCTTAACCGCAGCCACGAGGGTCTCAAAACTGCCTGCTGCAACGGCTGTGTCCACAATGTCCTTGGCTTTGGCAGCGGGGGTTTTCGCCTCAGTGGCCTTTTCGGATCCGGAATCGCCCTTGGCGGTTTTCCCGCCGCCTTCGCCCTTTTTCGAATCGGCATCACCCGATCCGCATCCAATCACAAGGGCCAGGCTCAGCAGAAGAGCAGACAGTCGAAAAAAAGTCTTCATCAAAAATTCTTTCCAGTTGGGTGGATTGTTTTTCGGATCTTCAATTGCCCCCACCTTCGCTCCTTGGAGGAGACTGTCCGAGTTACCAACCGTAATTCGCTCATTATTCCCAACCGGATTCACTCCCCTCGGGATTGGTTTTTTTCCCGATCTCCCACAGAGGCGATTGGGGCCTTTCCGAAAATACCCGATCTGCGTGTGACCATGGTAAAGGGAAAAATTGGGTACCCAGTCGGCGTTTCCGGGACCACTCTTTTTCGCTGCCTGAACAGGCTCGCAGAATCCGGTGTCAGCGATGCGGCAAAGTCCCGGAAAAAATACCGGGAATACTGTCATTTGGAAGTTTTTCGAGAAACGGTCTCCGATTGCCTGACGGCTGGTTCCCCCATTGGGTGGGGCGGCGGTTCAGCTCAATCGATGATTTCCCTGACCACGCGACCATGCACGTCGGTCAGGCGAAAATCGCGACCAGCATGGCGAAAAGTCAGTTTTTCATGATCGATTCCCAGCAGGTGCAACAGGGTTGCGTTCAGGTCGTGTGTGTGGACTTCACCGGCGGCAGTTCGAATTCCATACTCGTCCGATTCGCCAAACACCCTACCGCCGCGGATTCCCCCTCCCGCCATCCAGGAGGAAAAGCAGTGATTGTGATGTTCCCGACCCGGATGGTCGGCCGTCTGGTGAAAAGGTGTGCGGCCGAATTCGGTGGTCCAGACGACGAGTGTGCTGTCCAGCAGCCCCCGTTGTTTTAAATCAGTCAGCAACCCGGCAATGGGTTGATCAATCGCTTTGGCCAGTCGGCCATGGTCCGCCATGTTCCCATGGGAATCCCAGTTGTTGTTGGAGCCAACATCAATCAGTTCCACAAATCGCACACCCCGTTCGGCAAGACGGCGGGCAACCAGGCATTGCCAGCCAAAGCCCCGGGTGGTTTGTTCGTCCATTCCGTAGAGTTTCAGTGTGGCTTTGCTTTCCCGGGAGAGGTCGAATGCTTCCGGGGCCGCTTTTTGCATCCCGAATGCCGTTTCGAATGAGCGGATCCTCGCTTCCAGCGCGGAATCTCCAGAACGTTCTTCCAGGTGAGCCTGGTTTAGGGCCCTCCTTAAATCCAGCTCCAGCTCCTGGAGGGAGTTCTGTTCGGGAAAGGGATGGATATTGGGTAACGGGTTCTTGCCCGGAATGACATGGGTCCCCTGGTGTGAGGCAGGTAGAAAATCACTGCCCCAGGTTTGTGCCCCGGCATAGGGGGCTGATGGAGCGAGGACCATGAATGAAGGCAGGTTCCTGTTTTCAGTGCCCAGTCCGTAGCTGACCCAGGATCCGGCAGAGGGACGGGCAAACTGGGCAGATCCGGTATGCGCAGCGAGGGTTGCCTTGTCGTGGCCGTCACTGTCGCAGGTCATGGCGTTGAGGACGCAAACCTCATCGATTACCGATCCGAGACGGGGGAAAAGTTCACTGACCCAGGTCCCGCTCTGACCGTATTGGCGAAAGGAATAGCGGGGCTTGACCAGGAAGCGTTTGAATTCGCCCGATTTGTTCAGCCAGCGTGAAGCGGTGATCGACTTTCCGTGATCGCGGGTTAGCTGCGGACGGTGGTTCAGGCTGTCCACATGTGACACGCCGCCCGTGGAAAAAAGGAAGATCACCCGTTCGGCTGTCGGCAGGTGATGAAATGTGTGAGCCGCGACCGGGTCCTCGTCTCTTGCTGCCAGCTGACTCAGCATGCCGGCGAGCGCGACGGTTCCAAACCCGCCGGAGGCACGCTGCAGGAATTGTCGACGATTCAAAGCTGTTCTCATGGTATTCCTAGTCGACATACAGAAAGGCATTGCTGGTGAGCAGGACCCTTGCAAGGGCACTCCATTCGTCTGTTGGGAGGCTCCCGTCCCCGTCCGTTTCCCGGCGAACGGACCTGTATTGCTGCAAAAACAACAGTGTCCGTTGGATCTCTTCCTCACCGGGTGATCGGCCGTGGGCAGTTTCATAGGCCCATGAGATTTTTTGCCGATCGTTTCCTGCCCGGGAGGAGATGCGTTGGCCAAAACCCAAAGCCTGTTCCTGCAGGAAGGGAGAGTTCATCAGGTACAGGGCCTGGGTCGGTGTGGTGGTGGGCGTACGGCTGCCGACCACTTGGTTCGGATCAGCTGCGTCAAACAGGGCCAGGTAGGGATGCCTCCGGTTCCGCTGGATCATGAGGTAGACCGTGCGATGACTGGAGGGATAGACGGCATGGAAGGGGTGGTGGATGGTAAATCCCCAGGTGTGGACGGGTGGGAACGGGTGAGCCGCGGGTACGGTGCGATCAAGCCTTCCGCTGATGGCCAGCATTGCATCACGGGTGGATTCCGCATCCAGTGGTCGCCTTGGAAATCGCCACAGGAACCGGTTCTCGGGGTCGACGTTCTGGTTGGTTGTGTCTGCGGTGCTGGCTAGCTGGTAGGTCCGTGAGGTCATGATCAGCCGGTGAAGCGATTTGGTGGAACCGCCCTGTCTGAGGAATTCGGCTGCCAGCCAATCCAGCAGCTGGGGGTGGGTCGGCCGCGCTCCTCGGTAACCGAAATCACTGACCGTGGAGACGATGCCCCTGCCGAAATGCCATTTCCAGATCCTGTTGACCCAAACCCTCGTTGTCAGGGGGTTTTCCGCCTGTGCTATCCACCTTGCCATTTCCAGTCGGCCGCTGCCCTGCCTGTTGTCGAGGGATTGGGCGCCGAGTACTTCCAGGTTCCTTCGCTGGATGACATTGCCGGGTCGGGAGGGTTCTCCGCGAATTTGTAAAGGAGCGTCCACCGGGCTACCCTCGCTGACGCCATAAGCGACTGGATAGCCGGGAGTTTGGGTGATTCTTTCACGCTCCGCGGTTAACTGCCGGATTTGGTTGGGCAGCTGTTTCAACCGTTGGTCCTCCTCGGGTGTCGCCTGTTTGCGGATGGCAGTGTGTGAGCCCGGCAGTGCGAACGGGGATTCACCCAGTCCAATATTGTCGATGTCCCGCCCGCAGGCCGCTCCGGGAAGGTGTCCGAAGCCGTCGCAGATGAAGCAGTCCGCGACTCCATCCCAGTTGGGGCCGGTGTTCTTTTCCTCAAATCGGGTCAGGTCGCCCTTCTTTCCCACCAGGCCGGAATACTTGCGGCGGCCAGGATCGATCGTGATCTGAAGCGTGTACCACTGTCCCGGGACCAGCTTGCGAATGACTTCCCAGTTTTGTCCGTTGCGAATGGCAAACTCGCTTGAGGTGGCGCTGCACTCGATGGCGAGGGATTGCACCACACCTCGCCCGAGGTAAAAACGAAAAGCGCCTTTTTGTGGAGACTCTGCCAACGTGCGAAAGTCCACCGTGAAGTGCATCTTTTTGCCTTGGGTCTCCTTCAATCCCCTGGCAAAGACGTATCGCAGGCCGTCAGTTGGTTTTCCGCTACCGACCCGTGCCCCCAGCTTTCCGGCAGGATGCACGTGTTGAAAGGGGCTCTGGAACAGTTCGGAAATTTCCACCGGGCCGGAGTGAACCCAGGGTTTCCCGAGTGGTGCACCGGCGGACTGAGTTTCAAAGCCAAGATCCGGGCCACCGGCAATCCAGTCCGGTTGCAGCCGGGTCTGTTCCTCTTGCAGATCTGCGATGCGTTTGTCGAGGCCCGCCAGTTGGGCGGTTCGGGCTTTTTCCAGGGTGGCCAGTTCGTCCCCGGGAACCAGGGGAGGGAAATGGGCGGGACGTTTCTGTTCTTCTCCGCCGGGAAACGCCCATTGGGTACTCTGCATGATGCCATACCAGGCGTAATAGTCTGCCGCTGATATCGGATCGTATTTGTGATCGTGACAGCGGGCGCAGCCGAGAGACAGCCCAAGCAGTGACCTGCCTACCGAATCGATCACATCGGCAAAATCGAGGTACTGGTAATCGGGTGAGGCCTTGTAGCCATACCGTTTGCCGATGGCAAGGAAACCGGTTGCGGTGACCCGGCTGGCATATTTTTCCCTGGGGCCACTGCGAGCCAGGATGTCGCCAGCGATTTGCTCGCGCACGAAATCAAAAAAAGGCTGGTCCTGCTGGAAAGAGTCAATTACCCAGTCCCGGTACAGGGCAGCCTCCCGAACCGGGTAGTCGGAGCCATCCCCGGCTGTGTCCGCATACCGCGCCACATCCAGCCAGTGGCGGCCCCATCTTTCGGCGTACTCTCTCGAGCTCAGCAGGCGATCAATTACTTTTTCAAAGGCAGATGCCGAGGAGTCTCCTACGAATTGACGGATTTCATCCGGTGTCGGGGGCAAACCGGTCAAATCAAAAGTTGCCCGCCGAATCAGGGTCCTCCGATCAGCTTGCTCAACGGCATTCAATTCATTTTGCTCACGTGCCCTTTGAACAAACGCGTCAATCGGGTGGTGCTCCCAGTGGCTGGAGGACTGGTTGCCCGATTCCACCCGGGGAACTTTGGGGCGTTGAACCGGTTGAAAAGCCCAGAAAGATGCTGCCTGTTTGAGATCCAGCCGTTCGGGGTCGCCGGTGGTGGGGCTGCGTGGATCCGGGGCGCCCCGTTGAATCCACTCCCAGAGATCTGAAATCTGATGATCTTTTAATTTTTTTCCGGGGGGCATTTGCAGATCAGGATCGGTACCCATCACAGCCTGCAGCAAAAGGCTGGCGTCGGGTTGGCCGGGCAAGATGGCGTCGCCACGGTCTCCACCTTCCTGCCAACCAGCACGGGAGTCCAACCGCAGGCTACCCTCCTGTTTCCTGCTGCCATGACATTTTTGGCAATGCTTCACCAGCAGGGGACGAATTCGGTTTTCAAAAAATTCTTCATGATCTTCCTGTCCAAAACCGGATTTCCCGTTTGCCAGGAAGAGAATGGGTACCAGCAGAAGCATGAGTGGCCCCAGGGGGTAAGGAACCGGAGTTGAACTTCTGGAAAAACCGGTTTCGTCCGGACAGGTTTCCCCGCCCCCTTTTTTGCAGAGAGGAAACAAAAACAGGCAAGGCAGATGCAGGCTTCGGTGGGACATCTCAGGCCAGGATTCCTTTCACAACTTCACCATGAACGTCTGTCAATCTGAAGTCCCTTCCGGCATACCGGTACGTCAGCCGCTTGTGATCCATTCCCAGCAGGTGCAGCATCGTCGCGTGCAGGTCATGAACACTGACCCGATTTTCCGTTGCCCGAAACCCGAATTCATCCGTGCTTCCGTAAGCGGTCCCACCACGAATTCCACCGCCTGCCAACCAGCAGGTAAAGCCATAATGGTTATGGTCCCTTCCGTTGAGCTGCGGTTTTTCAGCAACCGGTGTGCGTCCAAATTCGCCCCCCCAAAGGACCAGTGTCGATTCCAGCAGGCCCCTCTGTTTCAGATCTCCCAGAAAGGCGGCAATCGGACCGTCCCAGGCCTGCCCCAGGTTCCGGTGGTTTTTTTCTATGTTGTCATGGTTGTCCCAGGGTTGTCCTGCGCCACTCCAGACCTGCACGAACCGAACCCCCTTTTCAATCAGTCTGCGCGTGATCAGCAATTGTCTTCCCTCGGTTCCCTTGCCGTAAGCGTCGAGCATGTGCTGTGGTTCTCGCGAAATATCAAAAGCATCCGATGCCTCGGACTGCATACGGTAGGCAAGTTCGAAAGAACTGATCCGGGCTTCCAGGTTGGCATCGTTTGGTCTGCTTTGCCTGTGTGCTGAATTCAATTGTTGAACCAGGTCCAGTTGCTTGCGTTGTTCCGTGAGGGAGAGGCGTTGATTGCGGATGTTTTCGACGAGGTCGCGGATTGACTGGTTGGCCGTGTTGACATAGGTTCCCTGGCAGGCCCCGGGCAGAAAGGCGCTCCGCCAATTTCGGGTCGAGACAATCGGGTAGCCATTGGGACACATGGCGACGAATGCGGGAAGGTTCTGATTTTCACTGCCCAGTCCGTAGGTAACCCAGGATCCAAAGCTGGGACGAGGCAACTGTCCGGATCCGCAATTCATCAGCATCAGCGAAGGCTCATGGTTGGGTACCTCCGCGTGCATCGATTTGATGATGGCCAGGTCGTCAATGTACTGTCCCGTCTTTTCGAACAGTTGGCTGACCCAGTTGCCGGATTGGCCCCTTCGGCGAAATGCAAAGGGCGACTTCATCAGGCCACCCGTCAGACGCTCTGTCCTCAGGTTGCCCGAAGGGACGGGTTGTCCATGGTGTTTTTCCAGTGCCGGTTTGTAGTCAAAGGTGTCCAGGTGCGACGGTCCGCCGTTCATGAACAGGTGGACAACCGCCCTAGCCTTGGCCTGGAAATGCGGAGCCCGTGGTGCCAGGACATTTCCCGAAGGTTCGCCGGCAGAAGCTGCTGCATTTTCAGTTTGCAGCAGGGAGCCTAATCCGAGCAGTCCCAGCCCGGTCCCACTGCGGCCCAGGAGTTCTCTCCGCGTCAGTCCGCCGGCTGGTTCGTTGGGTTTCATGGAAGGTTCGCCTCAATCGACAAACAGGAATTCATTGGTCATCAAAAGGCCCTGCACGAGGGTCAGCCAGGCTGAAGTTTCCGGGCCCTCGAATTGGCGGACTGAATCCCAGCGTGCCGGTTTGCCTTCGATGGATTCAACCACGATGGACCACTTGTGTTGATCATAGCTGATATTGGAGTTGAAGTCCGAGAGAAAATCGACCGTGTCCCCGGCCTTGACGGTCAGGCGGGAGACCGGGGTCCGGGTTTTTGAATGGTGGACTGTCCAGGAACCCAGAGTTCCGGATCGACTGGAGATGATCCTCGAGCGGATGCCGTTACCTTGGGTCGGTTGGTGGTTCAGCAGTCCATCAATCCGCACGGTACAGTCTCGGGGCGCCACCCAGCGCCGGATCGAACAGAGTTCCATGGAAGCACCCGGGTGGCTCTCATCGTTCTTGTGATAAAGCCAGTTCAGTTTGGGATCTGGCAGGGAGGGCCCCCCCTGCCAATGGGTGCCCGTAAAATACGGCAATTCCTTGAATGAACCGGTTTTTCCCGTTTCTGCATCGAGGGAGCCATAACCGTATCGCCAGGCGGTTGCCGGACGCGAAATTTCCCTGGCAGGAAGGTAGTCGATCACCAGTTGCAGTTCCTCCGGGTTGGCGTCCCTGGCAAAAACCGATCGGAAGACAGCATTGGTTTTCTCCTCGACCGAAACGGCGGTGCGGATTTCCTGACGCTGGAGGATCTTTTCGGAACATTGGGTTACGAAGGGGTGGTTGAGAAAAAAGAGAGCCTGCGCGGGGACCGTTGTCTGTTCCCTCTTCCCGCTGGTGGCTGCCGGTTCGGGATAGTCGAACGTTCTCAGGACTCCCGGCAAGTCCATCCGGTTGATGAAGCCGTACAGGGATCGCCGGTTCTGGAACCCGGAAAACAGGGGAAATGGCTTGCCGCCGATCCGGCTATCAAGGGAATTGGCTGTGAGCAGAAGTGAGTCACGCATCGACTCGAAATCGAGGCGGCGGCGACGAAACCTGGAGAGCCAGCGGTTTTCCGGGTCGGCTTCCTGTTGTCTGATCGAGACCCTGGAGGATCTCTGGAACGTAGCCGAACCCATGATCAGCCGGTGCAGTTTCTTGATGGACCAGCCATGATCCATGAACCAGTTGGCCAGCCAGTCAAGAAGTTGAGGATGACTGGGTTCAGTACCCTGGATTCCGAAATCACTTGGTGTGGAAACCAGGCCCTCGCCGAAATGCTGCCTCCAGATGCGGTTCACGATGACACGGGCCGTCAGTGGGTTTTCTCTCGAGGCGATAGCCTGGGCCAGTTGCAGTCGGCCGCTCCGGTTTTCGGGGAAAACAGAACGGATCGATTCCGTATTGGGGAGTGATGTCAGGAACTGCCTTTTGACAGAAATGCCCTTGCGGTTCGGATTTCCTCTCAGGAAAACGTAGGGTTCAAAGGGAGGGTCTGAATCGAGAACGACCATGGCCCGGGCGGGTGCCTGTGGACCTGATTTGCAGAAGTTTTCAACATCCGTGATCAGCTTCTGGTAAACGCCCTGTGTCGGTCGGTCCGGTATCAGGTCGAGGAAACCCCATCCCAGGATGTTGGGTAAGACGGCCGGAGAATCTTTGCCAAAAAGGATGTCTGCCAATTCCCGCTGGGGCTGCGAAAGCTGACTGGCATCCGCCTTGTGTTGGCGAGCGACTTCCTGGAACAGCTGACCGTACGCGGTGGCCACTTCGGCGAGCGATTTGGGCGCCAGGTCGACAAATTGTGTGCGGACCAGGGGATGGATTCTGTTTCCGGGTCGCAGTACCTTTTCAAGTGTAGGCAATGCTCTCTTTTGAAATTCGGTTTCCTCCAGTCCCGACAATGCATGCCAGGCTTTCCAGACCGGGTGGTCGAGTTTCCGGGTTCGATTCAGGTAAGTCTCGTAACGGGAAATGATTTTCGGGTTGAGGCTTCCCTTGTCGGTAATGGTCATGAAGTTTTCAGTGGACGGGTGGTGCCGCCGTTGATGCACAGCCAACAGGTAGTCACCCAGCCGTTCTCGCGCTCCCTGCATGATTTCCTGGCGGCGGTCCCTGATAAAAGACTCCAGCTTTTGCAGTCGCTGCTTGAGGCCCTCCTGGTAGTCCCGGTACGCGGCGGTTTCAGGCTCCGGTTCGAAAGTAGGGAGGACGACCGGTTCGTAGCAACTGCGAAAAACTCCGTACAACGCGTAATAGTCGGCCTGGGGTATCGGGTCGAATTTGTGATCATGGCAACGGGCACAGGTGACTGTCAGACCCATCAAACCCCTCGTTACCACGTCGATTCGATCATCGATCTGATCGTGAACATTGTTGACAAATTTTGCCCCCACGGTCAGGAAACCCAGCGCCGGCAGGTGGGAGCGATCCTGGAGCGGGTCGAACTGGTCGGCTGCCAGTTGTCGAAGAATGAACTGATCGTAAGGCATGTCTTCGTTAAAGGCCCGGATCAGCCAGTCCCGGTAGGTATAGGCCCAGGGGTAATTCTTGTCTTCGAAAAAGACATACCCTTTGTTGTCGGCATACCGTGCAATATCCATCCAGTGGCGGGCCTGTCTTTCGCCATAACGGGGTGAATCCAGAAGACGATCCACGAGATTTTTGAACCGCTCCTTTTCCGGTTGGGCGAGATAGGCTTTCACCTGTTCGTAGGTAGGGGGGAGCCCGAGTAAATCGAGGTAGGTTCGACGTACCAGTTCCCTCTCCGTTGCCGGGGGCGAGGGAGCAAGCTGTCGAGCCAGGAGTTTTTTTCCGACAAAGCGGTCGATATCGTTTTGGATCGGGAGAGTCTCTTCTGGAAATCGGGGCGGCAGCGGTTTGGCAACCGGCTGAAAAGCCCAGTGCTGCTTCCACCTGTTTGCGTCCCCGGCAACCTTTTCTTCAGGCCAGGTCGCGCCCTCCAGAATCCATTTTCTGATGGAGCGGATTTGCTGGTCGGCCAGTCTCGTTTCCGGAGGCATCTCCAGGCCGTCGGTGTGATTGATAGCTTGAAACAGCAGGCTTCGATCCGGTTTTCCAGGGATCAATGCCGGTCCTGAATCTCCACCCCGGAGCATGTGGGCAAGGTGGTCCAGGCGAAGACCGGATTCCTGTTTGAGGCTGCCGTGGCAGTCAAGGCAGTGGGTAACGAGGATGGGGCGTACCGAATTTTCAAAAAACCTGATTTTCTCTGATCGGTTGCCCGTAGCAGAATTCTCCTGCGGGCGGGCGTCGCTTTCCCGCGTGGCAGAAAGAAGCATTACCAGCAAAAAAAACAACACGCAGTTGCGCTGGACGGCCCTTGAGTTTTCAACGGGATCAGCGCTTTTTCTGATTGGAAAAAGGAGCACGTTTTGCCACATGGGGGGAGGGGATGGCCGGGATGGGGTGCGGTCATGGGATACCTAAAGGATAAACGGATGAAAAATTCGGGGCAAGAATGAACATGGGTGCGGACAAAGCAATGCACCGGTCTGCTGCTTGTTGAAACGGTGTTGGTGTTTTTTCGCAGTTGCGGACGGGATCCCCGTTCGGTGTGGTTTTCAAATTGGTGATGGGAGCAGAGATCGGGTAAATTGTCTGAAAATGAGCTGGAAAACCCTGAGGCCCGTTGCCCGCAAATGAAGTCGAAATTTGCTGCGTGTGCCAGGCATGGGCTGTCCGGATGAACGCAGGTAAAAGCGGTTTGGCTGGAAGCCAAAGCTCAAGCCGCAAACAGAAGTATCCTTTTTGAAAAGGCTGGTTTGATGTCCGTTCTTTACCTTTCGGTTTTGGTGGGTACCTTTTTCAAACGGGAACTCCGGTGGAGTCACCAGGGGCTGTTTTGCATCCTGGCATTCTCGATGGTTTTCGAGGGCCCGGTCCGGCTTTCGCAGGTCGGTGCGCAGGGTCCATTGGAAATTGACCCCGCGACCGGTCAGTACCGCGATCTTTCCTACGAGGCTCTGTCGATGGAGGGGCTTTCCTGGGAAGAGCGGACCCGACTGTTTGGCGGGGAGACGATTCATTATGAAAACCTGGGGCCTGTCCAGCGGCGAACTGCCAGCAGGCAACTGGCCGAGTTGCGAAAGCGGCTGGATCGTGAACTTGCCGCCCGTTGTGAAAAAGAGGTTCGTGATTGGCTGGATCGGCAGGTTCCTGATCTGCCCCGGCAATACACGGGAAGGGATATTAACAAGGTTCGCGCGGGGGCGGTTCTTTTTTTTCGGGCGTTTGAGATGCTTCAGGAAAAGAGATACCTGGAGGCCGGTTTGAAACGGGCTGACTTGGTCCTGGAATCGCAGTGGCCACGGGGTCACTGGCCCTGGCCTGGCAAATCGGAAAACTTTGTCCGCATCCAGGATGGATCGACGACGGAACCTTTCTGGATTATGCTTTACGCCCACAAGGTGAGTGGAGAGAAAAAATACCTCGATTCAGCCCGTCGCTGCGCGGACCTTTTGCTGAGCCTGCAGCGACCCGGGGGTGGATGGGGGGACCAGTGGTCGTTCAACGGGACGGCTTCCGGGAACACGGGGGTTTACCATGGGATCTCCTTCAATGACCGGGCAACGAATGCACCCTACTGCATCCTGTTGATGATGCATCACCTGACCGGCGAAAAAAAATACATCGCCAACCTTGGGAAACTCTGGCCCTGGATTCTCAAAGCCAACCTCGGCGAAAATGACCAGGTCGCAGGCTGGGGGGACCAGTATAACGATGATGGCACCCCTGCCCGCGCACGCCGATACGAGATTGAGTTGCCGTCGACGTATGCATTGACCCGGGCAGTCGGGCCCCTGCTGATCTGGAATTACATGATGACCGGCGAGGAACAGCAGATGGACCTGTTGAGAAAAGCCTACGCGTGGCACGAACAGATGCGAAAGACTGACTTGAAGCCGGAAAACTGGAAATTGCTGCTGAAATTGAATGACCACCAGACTTCCAAGGGGCATTTCTACAACCATTACCGACCAGGGTGGCCGAGCGCCTATTTGCCTGATGGATCCAACTGGGGTGGGGTGACCGGTTACAACCTTTTTGGCTGGTATGGTGTCGATTCAGCGAGGAAAGAAAAATACGGCAGGTTTCTCCCCATTCAAAGTCACGAAGTGACCCGACGGGAAGCGGGAAGGGAAACCAGGACGCGTATGGAGATTTCCGCCAAACAGGGGTGGCTGAAGATTTATGCAGCTGACGACAATTATTTCGGGCGGCACCAGTGTCATTGCTCGATGGGAAATGACCTGAGCCAGATTCGACGCGCCCTGTTGGAACACAAGCGGGGCGGAAGGAAGGCGATGCTCAAGTACCATTCCCAGCCGACCCGGTATTCACCCGACCAGTATTTGCAGGCCAGGCTGGATGCAGCACGGCGGGCCCTTTCAGAGAGGAATCGCCGGCTGGCCGGAGACCCCCACGGCAAGGGGTTGTCGGCCATCGGTGATCCGTCCGGTCTGTTGAACCAGAAAGGGCGCTGGTATGGCGACCGGTACCGGGAGGTAAAGGGAGCTGGCTGGCCGACAAAGTGGGGAGCGGCCTACTACGAGTACCTTCAGAACGACAGCATTTACGACGGAAAGAATGGGAATGTTGCGTGGTATCAATGGCAACTGCTTTACGACACCCTGCTGGCTGATGGAAAGATTGACGCGCAGGCTGCTGCCCGGGGAGGACGGGGAACGCAGGGGATGGCCATGCAGACCTGTCTGGATTCCTGGGATGTGCTGGGTGAGTGGAAGATGGCATGTCATGAATTGGAGGATTTTTTCCAGGTTTCCCTTGACGATGGGACCAGCCGAAAAGACGGGGAGTAACGGAAAATGAGAAACGGGTGCCCCGGTTTGCCGACGCGGTCAGGCAATCCTGAAGAGAAATTTGCCGGGGCGTTTGCAACGCATTCCCTGCCCAAAAGCGGGTAACGCAAGTTGTCCCTGACCGAAGTCTGGCTTATCCTGCAATCTTCCTGGCTGGAGCGGGTTGATCACGCTCCCTGCCGGGCGAATCCCCAGGGCGGAACGGGACTGTCCGCTGCTTTGATGTTTTAACGAGGACGACCGATGAATTGCCGGTTCTGTATGTTTTTTTTCTCACCGTTTCGGCTGGCAACCGGCCGCCACATGGTTCTCTTCTTTCTTCTCGGAGGATGGCATTTGTTCCCGGTCGGAAATCGCCAGGAGCTTTCAGGAGAGGAACCGGAGAAGGCCCCGTTGATGGCCTATGTAGGTACTTTCAGTGCCCCCCTGAAGGATACGCTGCCGACGCAGGTCGATCTGCCACCCGGAAATGGTCGGGGAATCCACCTGTTTCGCGTCGATCGGGAAACCGGCGTCCTGAGCGAAGCGGGCGTTTTCGAATCGGGAACCAGTCCCAGTCGCCTGGTGGTCAACCATGACGGAACCCGAATGTATTCGGCTAATGAGACGGACCGTTTCAAGGGCACGAAAGAGGGAACCGTCAGCTCTTTTGTCATCGACCGGAAATCCGGCCAACTCAAATTGCAGAGTACGGTCCCTTCGGGCGGAGCCGGACCGACTTATGTTTCGATTCATCCGTCTCGCCGGTTTTTGCTGGTCGCCAATTACTTTGGTGGCTCGGTTTCAGTCGTGCCGATTACAGACAATGGCGAACTCGGCTTGGCAACCGATGTGCAAGTCACCCAGGGGAAAATCGGTCCCACGGTTTCCCGCAATGCACCCCCGGGGAGTAAGGCTTTCAGCGGTCATGACCGGACGCACGCCCACATGATTCAGTCGGATCCCTCGGGACGTTTTGTGATGCATGTGGACCTTGGGCTGGACCGGATCTATGTCTGGAAATTCGATGCCCAACGGGGAAAGCTGACACCGGGCGATCCTGCGTTTGTGGCTTTGCCGCCGGGCGACGGTCCACGGCATTTTGCCTTTCATCCCAATGGGCGATGGTTTTACTCGATCCAGGAGGAAGGCTCGACGCTGGCTCGGTTTGACTACAACGCTGAGAGGGGACGCCTGGAACACGCGGAGACCGTCTCCTCGCTGCCGCCGGGCTATGCGGGCAGCAATTTTTGCTCGGAGATCCAGGTGTCAGCTGATGGTCGTTTTCTTTACGCCGGGAACCGGCTGCACGACAGCATCGGTATCTTCTCAATCGCTGGCAACGGAAAGCTGAGTTTCGTGGATGACGAATGGACCCGCGGAAATTATCCCAGAAGTTTCAGCTTTTCGCCCGGCGGCCGTTTTTTCTACGTGGGGAATCAACGGGCGGATCATCTGACACTGTTTCACGTCAACGGCAAAAATGGAAAGCTTCGTTTTACGGGCAAGTACACCCCGGTAGGAAACCCTTCCCACATGGTTTTCGTGGACCTTGCCCGTTAAAGAATGGGCCCGTTGCAGGTTCCGATCGATCGTGCCCTGTCAGCAGGTTTGTCTTCACCGAAGGGGAGGCCGGGAGAAGTTTTTCACGTTTCCCCAGTCATTGATCGGTCCAAAATATGCCAAAGAGAATCAAGGTTGCCGGCTGAAAAAAATCCGACTCTGAACCACTTCGTGGACCAGATCTCTCAGGCGATTGTTTCCCTTGGCCAATGCTCGCACGATTCGGTCGACCTCCCCCCGGTCGGCCGCTTCGAGCAATCTACCGCTGGCGTAGGTCAACATTTTTTCGGTCAGGCAACGAACGACCTGGTCTTCCCGCTCCAGCAGGAAGTTCTTGAAGTCCTGGAAGTCCTTCAAGGAACGACCGTTGGAAAGCACCGTGGCGGTATCAATGGCCGGACCCTGTCTCGCCTTTTTGTCAGTCTTGGGATAGTTTTCCCGCCAGCGGCCAATGGGGTCAAAACTCTCCAGGGAGAATCCAAGAGGATCGATTCTTCGGTGGCAGCTGTTGCAGGCGGGCTGGTCCCGGTGAGCAGCCAATTGCTGTTTGAGGGTGGTCAGTCCTCGCAAATCGGGCGACAACGGTTCAATGTCAGGGGGCGGAGGCGGTGTTGGCATACCGAGAATGTTCTCCAGTACATAGACACCGCGAACGATTGGAGAAGTGTCCACGCCGTTGGCGGTCACGGTCATTACCGCGGGCATGGTGAGAATTCCTCCACGCCGGGGATCCTCAAGAGTGACCTTGCGGAAATGTTCACCCACCACTTTTTGGCGGTAGATCATCTCACCCAGCCTCTGATTCATGAAGGTGTAATCCGAATCAATCAGGTCCCTGATGGGCCCATTCTGTTTGAGCAGGTTGGCAAAGAAGGCGTCCACCTGGGGTACCAGGTCGTCCTTGACCCGAAAGTACTCACCGTAGGGGCCTTTCCGGTCCGGTTCCATCCTCCCCAGTTCGTGCAGTTTCAGCCATCTCTCGGGGAAATGCCTGGTCAGGGCAACCGAGCGGGAATCTTCCAGCATTCGCTCAACCTGTCGGCGAAGTTCGCCGGGTTGGGACAGTTTGCCCCTGCGGGCAAGGTCCATCAGTGTCTCATCGGGCATCGACGACCAGAGAAAATAGCTGAGTTGTGAAGCCAGTGCAAAGTTGTCCGCCGGCCCTTCCGCTGGCCGAAGGTAGATGAAGTCGGGTGAACAGAGGATGGCCGTGTAAGCGCCCTGCATGGCGGCTTGGCGGGAACTCCCGGTTGCCTGGAGCTTCTCCACCAGTTGAATGTACCGGTCGATTTCGCCACGGCGGGTTGGCCGACGCCAGGCCCGCTCGGCAAAAGCGGAAAACAGCTTTGCCAGGTCGGCATTTTCAATGGGTTCGTTACCGTAAAGCGCGGTATGGCTCCTGGGTGGCCAGGCCGCGGGGACCGCCTCGATGCGGTAACTGTGGACACGCAGGGTCGGACCCAGGTATCCCCTGTCAAAAAGGATTTTGGCTACCTGTTTCTTGAAACCTTTTTGTTTGCGGTCCACTTTGGCATATTCGTCGGGGTACCATTGTTCGAGGAGGATGTGCCACGCGTTGTGGCGAAACCAGGGACCGTTCTCCCAACCAATCCATGCGCCCCAGGGGTCGTCGATCCAGGTTTCATACGAAAAGGTCCTTCGCTGCCCGTCAGGGGGAAGTTTCCAGGTCTGGATTCGTTTGTGGCGTGGCCCTCGCTGGTGTTCAAATCGCTCGAGGTAAAGCCCCACCTCAAATGGCTCCTCCAGCTTTTTTCGACCCTGGTGGATCAGGTGCCCCTCGCGGACCGTCCATTGCCCCCAGTCTTTCCCGTTCGGATTGTGGGCGGAAAGTTCAACCGTGATTCGGTAACGCGCGGGCCGGTGCATTCCCCGGTGGTACTTGTCGGGTCCGATCCGGTTGTAGCGGTCCCACCGCTGGAAAACGACATCATAGTTGTCCCCCTGCTCCCGCTGGTATTTTCCGAGGCTGTCGCCATGCAGTGTTCGGCTGCAGATGGGGGCGGTGAACGTTTCTGCGGTAAAAGGTTTTTGGGGTTGGTTGCAAGTTGCGAGGTCAATCGTCTCTTCTGCTGCCCCGATCAGCATCTTGAGCAGGAAGTCGGACATCACCAGTTGTTGACCGATATTGTCAAACCCGTCGACTTCTTCATCATCCTGGAAACTTCGTGTCGGTTCGATGGTTTTTTGGGCCGTGATTCCGTTGCCGTTGAAGTCGTATAGCCCGCTGACCACTTCCGGTTGAAAATCCGGATGTTGGATGTGA
Source organism: Planctomycetota bacterium (assembly GCA_036336715.1). GTDB lineage: Bacteria > Planctomycetota > Planctomycetia > Pirellulales > Pirellulaceae > JABAAE01. The sequence continues at coordinate 33,257 of JAYZFP010000180.1, read as the reverse complement.
AACAGGTCGCGAAGCGTGTTTCGCAGTTCGAATTTGTTCAGTCTCCGAATGACCGCCCGTCCACCGGTGCTTTTGCGTGCCGCGTAAGCTTTGGCCAACTCTTTGGTCAGCGAGGCGATGACGGGAGCTGTCTCCTTGTAGCTGGGGCGGGATTCGGGATCCGGTGGCATTTCTCCCAGGTTCAGCTGGTCCAGGATGCCCTGCCAGGTTTCCAATGTCCGAAGGTCGGAAAGATCGCTTCCCAGGGTATCGAAACGGAGTTCACCCTCCTGTTTTTTCGGTCCGTGGCAGGAATGGCAATGTTGCCTGAGAAAAGTGCGCAGGCTGTCCAGTTCCGAAGCGTCACTGGCATTGCGGTCACAAGCAATCCATAGCAGGAGAAGCGTTGCCGCAACGATTGTTTTTTTCATCCCTGACTCCATTTCAACCCGGTCAGAGTTCCCGTGCTTGTGCCAAAACGATCGACTTCCAGGCCGAAATTCTGCAGCATCGAGAGGAGCAGGTTGCAGGCCTTGACGCGTCGCGGTTCCTCGGCCGGCATCACTCGATGTTCTCCGAGCTGGAATCCGCCTCCGGCGAGCACCATGGGCATGTTCCTGCAGGAATGGGTTCCGGTTGCCATCCCACAGCCATACAGGATCATCGTGTGATCAAACAGCGTGCCGCCGTTAAGCGTATCCTGCCTCGCTTTCAGCAGATCGATCAGGTGGGCCATCTGGGCGATCTGGTTCCCTTCGATCAGTTGCAGGGCCCGGGTCTTTTCGGGCAATTCACCATGATGGGAAAAGCCATGGTATCCACCCGTGAGGCCAAAATCACCGTTGGCAAATCCGGTTGCCAGTGTCATGACCCGTGTCGAATCGGTTTCGATCGCGAGGGCCATCAGCTCCATCATGATTTTCATTTCATCAGCTGTCTGCCGGGCGGGGCGGGGTTCTTTCATTTCGGTTTTGGGTTTTGGCTGGTCGAGCCAGGGACGCTGTTGCCGGATTTTCTTTTCCAGGCTTCTGACCGAATCGAGGTATTCGGCAAACTTTCGCTGGTCCTGCCGGCTCAGTTTTCCATGGACCTCCCCTGCCCTGTCCCGGACCGCATCGAGGATGCTGCTGTGGCGATTTTGCCGGAGTCGCTCCTGCTTTTTGGATTCGGGGGAATCCTCCAGGAACAACTTGCGGTACATCCGCGTCACGTCGATCGAGGGGACCTGGACCCCGGTGCGGGTGAAACTGGTTTGATTGTTTTCCTTGACCTTGAGAGTCAAAGAGGAATACCGGGTTGCGGCCCCAACAAACTCAGCGGCTTTCTGGTCAACGCTGATGTTGCCTTCCGGAAATCCGGAAGCCATGTCAGGACGAATGCCGTTGAGGAACGTGGGTACGCAGGCGTGTCCCCCAGAAAGACCATGGTCAAGATTTGAAAACACGGTGAAATCCTGCCGATGCCTGGCGAGGGGCTGAAGCGTGGGGGAAAGTTCATAATCGGTGCCACCCTGCTGCGGAAAGAACGCTTTTTGGTAAACACCGTAATTGTTGGAGAGGCAGATCATCCGCTTGACCGGCCTTTCCTTGTTGCGGGAAGTTTGAGCTGATGAGGGGAGGGATTCAAAAAGTGGCAGAGCCAGGGCAACCCCTGCGCTTTTGAGAACGTTTCGGCGGTTGGTGGGATTCATTCGCTCTCACCTCGAGTGGATGGAATGTTGGATGGCAATGCGGTTGGCAATGTGTTTGGCAGGGACCTGGCTGGATGTTGGTGGAAGCCAGAGTACCGATGTTCATGTTAATCGGTATTTTAGTCACTTGGCAGCAGCCAACCATATCAGTTGGCAGAAAGTCTGGAGACAGACCGGGGCGGATTCACGGTAGGTAACCAGTTGGCAGCCGGCAATCCTAGCGGTGATCCGGATCTTCAAATGCACGGTTGCGTGCACCGAAGAGATTGAATAAGTCAGCCACCCATTCACCCACCTCGGGCAATCCTCCCCTGCGCGTAACGCTCAGAGTCATGGAAGCTTCGTCGCAGCTGACCGAGGCACCGTTGATCGCTTTTACACCCGCCCGGAGACCTTTCTGCAGAAAGGTCGCGGCTCGTTGGGCGGATGCGGCGGGAGAAGGATTGGTTCTTTCTGCTTCAGGGGCCTGGTTTTCGATTTTTTTACCTTCGTTTTCCATCGGTTCAATGGAGAGCCTGGCAGTCTCAATCAGGACCTCGGTCAATCCCTGGAACTGTCTGGCAGCTGCCCGGTTTTTGCACTCGATTCTTACAAACAAAAGGGTGCTCGAGCGGAGGTCAATATGCCCCACGCCGGATTGCATGGTCTTGAATGATTTTATCGGGTTGACGGGCAATTGGGACAGGCTGACCTCGTCTGCGAAATTGTCGATAAGCAGATGCAGGGCCGGGCTGGATTGGAAGGCCATCGAACATTCAGCGTTACCGGGGGCAGCTGCAATCCGTTTGGCCATCCGTCCTCCCTCCTGAAGGGTGGCTTTTATGACCGCCTCAATAGCGAAAGGTGTTGCCATCACAATGGTCTTTTCGTCAGGAAAAAAGAAATGAGGGTCACGCTCGGAATCGGCTGGCTTGAGGTAGGTTTGGCCGAGGTGCCGGGCCTCCACCCCCGTTCCGGGAGCGACTTTTTTCATGAATTTGTTCCGGTCGAATTTCCTGCTGAATTCCATGGTCATGGCGAACGGTACCCGTTGAAACCCTGAGTTTTCCTCCGGCAGATTGAAATTCTGGAAAGTGATCGATTTCATCTGCATGATGTCCAGTCCGGCATTCTGCTCAAAAAACTGTTGAATCAGTTTTAATTGTTGGGATCCCATTTTCTGCAGTCCGATCAACCGCTGGACATTGATTTTCAGGACGAAGCAAGCCTGGTCGGAAATGGTAGATTTTTCGGCCGCTTTTGCCTGAGCGACAACGGTCGGGCAGGTGAGCGAAAAACAGGCAGGGAGAGTCGCCATGGCGACAGCAGTCAAGAAGAGGGAGCGAAATTAAAGGCCATACATGAATGGGTTCCGGATGAAGTTCATGGTTCAGTTGGTGGAATGGAAACGTTTCGCGAAAACGGTTCTGATCTTGGCACATTATCCGCAAAGATCGTTGTTTTTCCAGAAATGCCTGCCTGGTTCCGCTTTGAAGAGCAAGCGGGGTTTGGCGTTTTGGAGAGTTTCAGTAGAGGGTTGGAGGGGTTCAAGGCCCCCAATCGGACGCGTCAGGCACCTGCCGGACCAGTCTTTTTGCAGGCCAAAATGGGCCAGGCAGTTGGTCACCCATCCGGAACGGGTTAACGGGGCTTGGCGATGCCCGCACCGATCATGATATGGGCTTTTTGGAAAGGCCCGATTTCCTTTCCCCAAACCAGTTCCAGTCTTTTTGCACCCTGGTTCCTGGCCAGGTAGCTGCCGATTTCTTCGCAGAAAATCGCCGTATAACCATGGGGTCGGCTGGCCTGCAGCAACTCGGAGGTTGCCTGCCAGTCGCCCATCTCAATCAGGGGATTCAGCAGGTGACTGATTGCCGGTTCACGCGCAAAGTGGGACGATTCCATGGAAACAAGACGCAAGGCAATTTCCCTGGCTGAATCCAGGTCACCAGAATCGAGGAATACCTTAACGACCTGGCCTGCCTGCAAAGCCCAGGCGCCCGGGGGGATTCGGGTTGATATTTTGAGTCCCCGGACATCCTTTTGTCCGATTTGAAAATCGATGATTGAAGGAATCTCAAACAGAACCGGAAAGGGATTGACCTTCGTTACATCCTCGACCGCCTGTTGGTATTTTTTTCGACATTCATTTGCCTGTTCGGACCTTTCCTGTTTTTGGTAAATCGCTGCTGCACGAGCGTATCCGAAATGCAGACGCCCCAGTTCTGCCTTCTGGTTCCAACGCCCCAGGTTGTATTCCGCTGCCTCAAGCGGATTTTTTTTCCGCCAGGCAACCCGGGTTTCAATTTCCTTGATCATGGCATCCGGGTCCAGTGGCTCCGGGGGCTCAGCCTGCGGGCCATTTTCAGCCTGCTGCAGGTTTTTCAGCAGGGCAGTATCACTGACCCGTTTTGCGTACCGACCGGCAGAAGAAAAATCATTGGCCTTGTAGGGGGAGGTGGCCAACTGATGCCAGATTTTCTGCAATGTTTTTTTATCAAGGCCCTTTTTTAGCAGGTGCCCGACAATCTGCTCGGTTAATTCGATCCGGGCGGCCCGGGCCGCCGACAACCCCATTTCCGTCTCCAGTTGCAGTGCTCTGGAGGGTTCGCCTTCCTGTTGTGCGATCTTGAATGCCTCCCGGGGGTAACCATGAAAGGCCAGGGATTTGCAAAGACTTTGGCGGCATTGGAAACTGTCCTGGTTTTTCCTGGTAAGGGAAATCGCCAAGGCCGGTGACTGGGTCAGTTCGAGGCAGGCGTTGACCAGTTGTTGCTGGAGCTTAGGACTGTCGGCACGTGAATTTGCCCTGGTCAATTCCAGTTGGCACCGGTCTTTTTCACCGGCGGATGCATGGTGCTTTGCGTTCGCCAGGTGGCACCGAAAAAGGTTTGCTGGCTGATTGAGCCGGGGCATGATTCTTTCCGCATCGGACACCCTGCCCTGCTGAAGCTAAGCCTGGTGCAAACGGAAAAAAGAGCTTTCCCGGGCGGCTGGATTCCTGATTAGCTGACAGGCCTGGTCTGCGCGGAACAGCCAGTCGGGAGATTCCCCGGGGGCCCGGTGGGGGGGCCGTTTTAAAAGAGTGCGATTTGACCGCGTGCCATCTTGCGGCAGCACCGTCGAACCGGTTGGGCTATTTGAAGAGCCGGCGACATTGGAAATCACCAAATCCTGGAGCAGTGCCGTGTAAAAAAACAGCAGTACCAGAGCGGAGTCAATGTGGAAGGATTTCGGTTTCAATTCAATCGAGGTCTTTTCCTCCGGGATACGGCGCATTTTTATTCAAGAGACCGCGCTAGGCAGATTTTTCACCCTTTTCATGAAAAATCCATTTTTTCCGAATCAGGATTTGCGGATTCAACACAGAATCCACGTCCCGTTGCAGGCAAAGATCCGCAATCCCTCACCCTTTTGCACAGGCTTTTTACGACCCTGTCCCCTTTTTACTTCCAATGGATGGGCCCCGTGGATTCCAAATCCGGGCTTTCCGGATTTGCTGCAATGTGGAAGTTGGCTGTCGCACATAAATCCCACCGCGGCCAAGATTCCCTGCCGGGTATCCTGGCCGGGCAAGGAAATTTTTGATTCCGCGGGCCGCCGGTGTCCTCGCCGCTTCGGTTCAAAGGGGGGCCAGGCACGGAAGCCCACTCGGGAGATTGCAAGTAAACCTACCTCGAAGGCTCGGGGACCGGTTGCCCCGGTGTCCAGCCGAGGCCCGCTTTTTCTACCTGACGCCCGAATGCCGGGACGTCCTTTTCGACAAATTTCTGGATCAGCGGATAAAGTTCCGCATACATTTTGCGCGCCATCCTGTAGGAATCGCGATGGGTTCCCGTCGGCCCGGCCAGTGAGGAGAGGCTTCTGCGAGCGTTCCGCAAACGGGTCTGGAGGGAAGGGTGAGCCCGGTTGCCCAGTTTTTCGTCAAAGGGAGAGCCGTTGGCGATCTGTTGGCTGATTTGACGGTGTTCAGCTTTCAGGCTTTCCAGTTGCTGCTTCAGTTCTCGGTGCAGTCCACCATCCCTCCGGATGGCCGATTCATAATCGTCAAGGCTTTGCATCGCTGCGGCCAACGCATCGTTTGCTCCCTGGACCTTTTGCTGCAACTGGTACACCTGGTCGTAATAACGGTTGATTTCGCGGCGGTCTCCATAAGGAATCGTTGGATCGATGCAAGCGACGACTTCAAAGGTGGTTGGACCGGCCAGCAAGTTGGCCTGGTCGGCGGTTACCTTTTCCACTTGAATCGAGTACTTGCCAGGGGCAACGTATTGCGACCGCCGATTGCGGAGGTCCCAGTGGATTCGCTGCAAACCGGGGCGAACGGGAGTGGTCAGTGTGCGAATCAACTGTTGACTCTGGTCGCGAACGGTAAATACCAGCTGGGGTGCCTTTTCCTGTTCTTCCAGTTCCAACTGTTGGGCAGTAGGAAGGCCAACATCCTGACCGGCGTCGCGCGCTTTTTGTTCGGCCGCTTTTCGCTTTGCCTTCAGCGACTCGTGCCGGTCGTGACAAAAATAATTGAAGGCAGCACCGTAGGGTGGATTGGAAACGGCATAAAAACTGTCTCCCTGGGATCCTTTTTGCCCGCCGAGAAAGTCGGCCTGCGGGTATTGTCGTGCTTCCTTGACCGGGAACAGTTGGAATTTTTTCTCCTTCATCGAGGAGGCCGAAATCTGGCGAAGTGGGGAATAATCATCCAGCACATAAAAACTCCGACCGAAAGTAGCCGCCACGAGGTCGTTTTCACGCCGTTGGATTTCCAGGTCACGGACTGGAATCACGGGAAGTCCGTTGGAAAATTTGAACCAGTTTTCGCCACTATCGACTGTGGCATGGACTCCAAACTCGGTTCCCAGGAACATCAGCTTCGGCTCGACATGGTCCTGGATCAATCGCCAGGTCAGGTGGCGATCCGGTATCCCGTTGGTAATCGCCTGCCAGGTTTTCCCGCGGTCCTGGCTTCGAATCACGTAAGGCTGGTAATCGCCGTATTTATGGTTGTCCAGGCACACGTAGACCGTGTTGGCGTCAAACCGGTCCGCCTTGATGTCATTGACGAAAGCCATCTTGGGAATTCCATCGATCAGGTCAATTTTTCGCCATGATTTTCCACCGTCTTCGGTGACCTGGATCAGGCCGTCATCGGTACCGATGTAAATCAGGTCCTGGTCCACCGGAGATTCGCCGATCGAGGTGATGTTGTTGTATTCACTCATGGCAAACAGGTCCCAGGTGGCGTCCACACTCCAGGTGCGTCCCATGATGGGGAGTTTCATCCGGTTCTGGTTCCGCGACAGGTCCGGGGAAATGGCTTCCCAGCTGTCCCCCCGGTTATTGCTGCGGAAAAGCTTGCGGGCCCCGAAATAGAGACGCCGGTTGTCATGAAAGCTGATCTCGATCGGAGAGTCCCAGTTGAAACGCAGGTCGTGCTCTCCCTCGGCCGGTTGGGGCCGAATATCAACCGCTTCACCCGTACGCCGATCGTATCTTCTCAGGTATCCCTGCTGACTTTCGCCGTAAATGATATTCGGGTCCTTGGGGTCAATCGCGCAGTCGTGTCCATCGCCGCCGATGACCACCCTCCAGTCCCGGTTGGTGATCCCCTGTCGTCGGTTGGTTTTCGCCGGTCCGTACTGGGTGTTATTGTCCTGGGTGCCACCGACAATGTGGTAAAAGGGATAGTCATAATCGACGGCAACCTTGTAAAACTGGGTCAGCGGCAGATTGTTGACATACATCCAGGTTTTGCAGCGGTCGAAGGACCGATAGACCCCTCCGTCGCATCCGGCGATGACGAAATCGGGATCGGTGGGATGAAAGGCAACTGCGTGATTATCTACATGCTTGTTGGAATTCCCCACGTATTCAAAAGTCGCCCCACCATCATCGCTGCGTCCCAGTCGCACGTTGGCGTGATAGATCGAATCGAACCGGTGTGGATCGCACCAGATCTCCTGGTAGTAATGGGGGCCGGTTCCTCCACCGACATAGTCACTTTTCCGGGTCCAGCTGACTCCGTGGTTTTCGCTGCGGTAAAACCCGCCGGTCCGACCTGGTAGCTCGATCCCCGCATAGAGGACATTCGGTTTTTGTGGAGAAACGGCGAGCGCGATCTTTCCCCTGTCACCGCCGGGAAGTCCCTTTTGGAGTTCCGTCCAGGTCTTGCCGCCATCGGTTGATTTGTGGATGCCGCTTTCCGGCCCACCGGCCATCAGGGCCCACACGGTTCGATGCTTGTGGTAGGTCGCTGCGTACAGGATATTCGGGTTCGACGGGTCCATCACCACGTCGGTGACACCGGTGTAGGGACCCTTGGAGAGGATGTTCTTCCAGGTTTTGCCGCCGTCCCGCGTGCAAAACAGCCCCCGTTCGCCCCCCTTTGACCAGGCAGGACCCTGGGAAGCCACATAAACGGTGTCCGCATCCCGGGGGTGGACCACGATTTTCGAGATGTGTTCACTGTTCCTGAGACCGACGTTTCGAAAGGAAGCCCCCGCATCGTGACTGACGTAGACCCCATCCCCGAAGCCGACATGACGGCCAGCGACATTCTCGCCGGTGCCCACCCAGACGGTATTCCGGTTACCGGGATCGATCGTGACGCATCCGATGGAGTAGGAGCCGTAGTTGTCAAAAATGGGTGTCCAGGTGGTGCCGGAGTTCGTGGTCTTCCACAGGTTTCCGCTACCGGCCGCCACATACCAGGTATTCGGCTTGACCGGGTCGACTGCGACATCGGCAATTCGGCCGGACATCAAAGCCGGGCCAACGGAACGAAAGCGAAGTCCACCCAGTTGTCCGGAATTGAATCCCTCTTGGGAAAAGAGCGGGGAAGTGGATGCCACGCCAATCAGCGTCAGCGCAAAACAGAAACGAATCATCGGAAACTCGGAAACAGATTGGGACGGGTTGGTACTTATTCCTTTATCTTTTGCAGAGTCGAAGCTTCCTTCAAGATCCAGTCTTCTTTGAAATGGCGAATTATTTCCTTTTGATTGTGATGACTGGTCAAACGTGTGATTTTCGGTATGGCCCCAAAGGGGGCAACCCTTCCTTTCTCATTCCCTCAGACAATTGGTGGACGCGTGAACATGCAACCGGCTCGTTTCAGTTGCCTGGCTTTTTTTCCAGTTCCGTCAAGAGATCCTTTGCCCTGCGGAGTTCACGCTGGCGATCGAATTTCTTTAACGCATCGACCAGTTTTCGTTTGTCGCCCCTTTCCAGTTTTTTGGGGGAATCCTGGTCAAAGAGGCGTGGGGTGTTTTCGAGGGGCCAGCGGTCACTTCGCTGTGTTGCAAACGGGATATCCGAATGCCGGGCAGCCTGCAGGTTTCCGAGTGGACTCCTCCCCCAGGCGTAGCGGAAATGAACCGGATTGGGAACCATTTCTGTTTGCAATACCAGGATTCGCTGGTCCTTTCTGTCTCGTCCGCGGTTGTCTTTTCCAATCACCAGGTGCTCGGCAAGTACCGGGTGGAATTCGCGATTTTCACCGGCGATGGAAAACCCGAGAATGGGTCCCCCATCGTCAACTCCCTGGACCGGTTCATCCATTTCGAGAAGGATCCGGTTGTTTTCGACGGTTTGTTTTTTAACCATCGGTGGTTTCCAGCGGAGGCTGTTTTGGAAGCTGTACTGTGTGGCCAGGGCCCAGCGGGCAATTCTTTCACCGGCAGGGATCTTTTGTTGGGGATGGTACCAGCGTCGCCGGAAATCATAGGTGCTGGTGAATCCGATGTTCGCATCGCCACCGTTGTAAAGTTCCAAAAAGGTCTGGTACTGGGCCTCCCGGACAAAAGGGCCGACGTTGGCCATCATTTCACAATAATTCTCCATCGTCTGAGCGGTTCCCTCCGTACAGAGAGAGAGAATCCCGAACGGAAGGTCCGGATCGTTGAACGCCTTTCGCCAACTGCTTATCATCTCCGGAAAGACCTGGCGATAAAGAATGGCCCCCTCAGTCCCCTGGAAGCAGTTGTTATACCCTTGGTGGAAAATGACTCCCTTGAGGTTCAATCCGGCGATCGGGGCAATCATGCTGGCGAAACAATTGCCCGGCCGATTTTGGTCCATCGCCGGGCCGGGACGGAGATCGTCGGGTTCTTTTTCATTCGCCGGCAGCGTCTTGCCTTCTTTTTTGAATCGCTGGACTTTTTGCTGATAGCCGGCGATTCGCTTTTCGAGGTCGGCCTTGGGGTCCCATTCCGCTACCCGGTTGTCCCAACCCTTGATCAGGGAACTCACTTCGGGAGTATCGATTTGCCTCAGTACCTTGTCCGGGGTCCAGGTCTCCACGGTGGTGCCGCCGCGGGAAGCATCGATCAGACCCAGGGGCACTCCGGAGGCCATGTGAACCCGGCGGGCAAAGACAAAGCCGATGGCCGATAATTCCCGGGCTACCCGGGGGGTGCATTCGTCCCAGTCCCCCTTGCGAAAATGGCGGCCAAACCAGCCGCTCCACTCCTGCAGCCGGGGAAAGCTTTTTACCGGCTGGGGGCCGTCGGCCGCAGGAAGGGTCAGGATCCGGATGCCGGGATAATTGGCGGAAACAATTTCCAACGGTCCGTTTTCAATCCGTTCCAGCGGGAATTCCATGTTGCTTTGGCCCCCCAGGAGCCAAAGATCGCCCACCAGGATATTTTCCAGCTTGAGCTGTTCGGTTTTCCCACGGACGACCAGCGAACGGGGCCGGCCATCCGCTTTGACCGGCGGTAGCGTGATGGTCCAGGAGCGGTCCCGGGCGGCGGTGGTGCTGCCCGAGCGTTCACCAAATTCGACTTGAACGGTTTCACCCGCTTCAGCCCAACCCCAGATCACCAGCGGCTTGTCGCGCTGCAGAACCATGTTGGACTGGAAAAGGTTGCTGATGCAAAGCCCGTCCGCGACCGCGGGTACGTTGATGACATCTTCGCGAGGCAGTTTTCGGTCGCCTTGGGCCTGCAAGGTGACGGGGAGCAAGCATGCGATGACCAGAAGGCAGGAAGTGGGAAAGTGGGGCACTGCAGGAGCGGCGAAAAAACTTCGGCCGGCAGCAAACGGGTGTTGGGTCGTCATCAGGGGAACTTAAGTAGATACGGGGAATCAAAAGTTTCCAGGGAGTGGTCTATCATAGGGGTTGGCCACTGTTGCCAAAAGTCGACCGTTTTTGTCCCTGGATGAATGTCACCAGGAATCAGGTAGCGAAAGAAATTCCATGTCTGTTCTTTTCAGTTTGTTTCCGCCGGTTGGTTTTGGGAAACATCGTCTGCTGCTGAGTTCCGCTCGCAGGATGGCGGCAAGAGTCCTGCTTGCTTTCAGTTTTACCCTCGTTCTGACCGGACGCCTGTGGGCGGATTGGCCGCAGGCAGCAGGTCCTCATCACGACTACCGGGTGGCGGGGCAAGCGGCAGGATCCTTCAGTGTTGCCGCTGGACGGAATGTGGTCTGGAAGTCGCCGTTGCCAAACACGGGCGAAAGCACCCCGGTCGTCTCAGGTAACCGGGTGTTTGTCACCTGCCATGCACCGGTGACTTCGGACGCCGAGGCAGGGAGCACGATCCTGGGAATCTGTTTCGATGCCCGCGACGGAAAGGAACTCTGGCGTCGCGAGATTCCCGGGACCAGGGTCACGGACATGGCGAGCGGGTTCAGTGACAATACGGCAGCCTCGCCGGTTACCGACGGCAAACATGTCTGTTTCGTCAATGTCGGAGGGGCGATCCGAACCTTTGATTTCGAAGGCAAGCTGGCCTGGAAATATGATTGGGTCCCGTTTGGCCGTCACCATGCCCGGCAGCAGGAACCGATCCTGCACAACGGCAACGTGATACTTCTGAAAACGATCGCTGACGATCTTCCGGCGAAAGCCACGACCAAAGGGGGCGCAAAACCACTGGGGCGGGATCGTCGATACTGGACACGCCTGCATGCCTTTGATTTAAAGACGGGAACGATCCGCTGGGTGGCGGAATCTGCGACCTCGGTTCATTCGGCATCCCAGTGGAACCGATTGCCGGATGGGACACCTGGTCTGCTGACTGGCCGCGGCGGTGGGCACCAGCCGCCGGAAGAGCCCTACGGTCTTTCATTGCTCAATGCGGACAACGGAAAAACCCTCTGGGACCTGCCCATTTCGGGATACTCGGCTCATGAAAATGGCGTGTGGCAGGGGAGGCGGGGCTACTGCTTCGTCAAAATGAAACACTACCAGGTGGACATGCTCTCTGGTGGCCTGTTAAATCCGGTTTCGCTGACGGACGGAGTGGCTGTGACCCGGATGGTTGACAACCGTTACCAGCGTGAGGTGAACACAAAAATGCCAGCCGGGAGAAAGAACCGGCCAATCACCTATCACACGAACTTGCTGGTCGGAAAGTATCACTACTTTCGCACGTTTCAGGGACATTTCCTGGGCAGGATTCACGTCGAATCCGGGAAAGTGGAATACCTCCAGGTGCCGGTCCAACGGGTCCGTGAATCGGGCGGCAAGAAGCTGCTGTGGAAAGAGGCTCGCAAGAACGAGGTGAGAAACAACGATGGCTATATCGTGTACCAGGACAAGCGGGCCACCCTCAGCGGCTGGGGGCATGTCTCGGCCGCCAGTCCTGTGGTGGTGGGAGATCTGCTTTACATGCCAACCATGATTGGCATGGTTTACGTCCTGCGCTGGAATTCCGACCAGCTGGATGCGGATTCGCTCGTCTCGATCAGCGACCTGGGGCCGGCCGGCAAGACCTGGTCGCTGTCCAGTCTTGCCTTTGCGGAAGGAAGGTTGTTTGCCCGGACACAGAAGGATTTGATTTGTATCGGGTCACCGAATGACAGCGAGTGATTCAGCCAAAATTGAGCGTCGGTGCCCAGGGGAATCGCTGGCATGGTTTTCCGCACGCCCGCCGATCAGGGAGCTTTTGTTTCATCCAGCCAGGCCGGATGTTTGGGGATCGACGGTTTCATTGGCGGGCCTCCAAGGGGGCGTGAATTTTTTCGCAGCAACTCCAGTTCCACCCGTGCCAGTTTTTTCATCTTTTTGACAAGCTCCGGATGCCGGGCTGCCAGGTTGGTCTTTTCTGCCGGATCATCAGGCAGGTGAATCAGCACGGGGCCTTTTCGGGTGGCTTCAATTTCCGGGACCTGGTCGACGTACAGTTTCCAATCTCCATCCCGAATGGCCTGCAGGGTTCCCCAGCCGTGCCAGATCAGTAACTGATTACGGGGGTGCACGGAACCCGATTTTTGTGTCCAGGTTTCCCAGACGTTCAGACCGTCCAGTGGAGGATTGCTGTGGGGAAATGACTCAACATCGATTCCACACGCGCTGGCCAGCGTCGGAAAAAGGTCGATGGCTGCCGTCAGTTCGGGAAGGACCTGCCCGGCAGGTATCCGGGGCGGGTAGCGGACCAGGCAGGGGACACGGTTTCCCCCCTCAAGAGCGCTCCATTTGAGGCCCCTGTAAGGAGCTGCAGTTGCCCATTTTTTTTGCCCCGGTTCGGGCCCATTATCGGACAGGAAAATGACAATGGTCCTCTGGTCGAGTTGCAGTTCGGTCAGTGTTTTCAGCAGTTGGCCGATGCGGGCATCGAGTTCTTCAACCACATCCCCGTATTTCCCCAGCGATGATTTTCCCTTCCAATCCGGGTGCGGCTCGGCCGGAAAGTGGGGTGCTGTGTAAGGCAGGTAAAGAAAAAACGGTCGATTCGAATTTTCCCGGATGAACTCGATGGCATGATCGGTGAATTGCTCGGAAAGCAGGCGGTTGGTGAAGGGGTCGGCGATCAGTTTTCCATCGCGGTAGAGTTTTTTTGTCTGGTTGTTGCTTTTGGTGATGTAGTAGCAGGACTCAAAACCCTGGTTCATCGGCAGCTGATCGGCGGCCTCGCCGAGATGCCATTTTCCGGACAGAGCAGTGCTGTACCCGGCCTCTTGAAAAAGTTCTGCCAGGGTGAGGACCTGGGGTGCCAATCCGTTTCGGGACGGGATTCGATGACCGATGACCCCTCCCTTCCAGCCGAGTCGGGCTGGGTAGATGCCGCTGAGCAGTGCCATCCGCGATGGGGTGCAAACGGTACAACCTGCGTAAAATCCGGTCAGACGGCATCCCTCACGCGCCAGCCTGTCAAGATGAATGGTCCTGAGTTTTTGACTGCCGTAACAGGAGAGGTCACCGTAACCGAGGTCGTCCGCCATGATGAGAACGACGTTCGGACGATCCACGGATTTGGTTTCAACCCCATGCGAGGTGGGATGTGCCCCGGGCACCAAATGACTCAGGCAGCTCAAAAGCAGCCCACCCTGGAAGAACCAACTTGTCGAAAACCGCATCCGGAAAACCGGGGATGCACCTGAGTTCTGTCGCCGGTAAGGTCTAACCATCTTTCATCTCGATCCGGAACGCGTTCCTTTTTTCACGGGCCACCATGGACTGTGCCAGGCCGTCTCCAATGATTTTTTCCTTTTGCGGGTCCCACCTGATTTTTCGATTCAACCGGGCAGCAATCCCTGCAAGGTGACAGGTTGTCAAAGCCCGGTGATGGCTGAAAACATCGGAAATCGGTTCTTTTCGTGCAACAACCGAATCGAAAAAATTGGCCACATGACTGGTCAGGGCCCGGCTCTTGTAGGTCTTTTCCAGCAGTCCTTCGGGGAGGGGATTGGTTGCCAGACCCTCGACCGGTTTGCCCACCAGCTTTCCACGGTTGACAAAGATTCGCCCCTTCGAACCTTCAAACAGAATGCCGTTGTCCCCATCATGGCGAATTGATAATTCAATTCCATCTTTGTAGGTGGCGCGGATGTTGAAACGGGTCGCGGTGTTGTAGCGGTTGGCCACCGTAGGGTCTCCGTTGCGGAAGGGGACCGGGTGCTCAGCCAGGATTGGATCAATCAGCACGGGGCCTGTTTCCGTCTTGTCCATTCCCCACGTCGCGATATCCACATGATGAGCTCCCCAGTCGGTCAACTTCCCACCTGAGTATTCGTACCACCAGCGAAATTCATAGTGCGATCGGGACCAGTTTCCAATGATGTTCCTGGCGTTGGGCCGAAAGTGGTAGTCCACCTCGGGCGTCGGGCCGAGCCAGGTGTTCCAGTCCAGGTGAGCCGGCGGTTTGCCAACCGGAAGATCCGGGCTGGTCGGCCCTCCACCGATACCACATTGGACTTTTCTTAATTTGCCCAAGCGTCCGTCCCGAATCATGGCCACCGCCTTGATGAACTGTTTGCCGCTCCGTTGCTGGGTTCCCACCTGGAAAATGGCGCCCGTTTTGCGACAAACCCTGCAGATCTGTTGTCCCTCTTCGATGGTCAGGGTCATCGGCTTTTCACAGTAGACATCCTTGCCGGCCAGCATGGCCTCGATGGCGATTTTCGCATGCCAGTGATCTGGAGTGCTGATATGAACCAGGTCGATCTTGGGGTCTTCGATGATTTTCCTGTAGTCGCCGCTGCCAAGGGGTGCCCTGCCCTGCCAGTCCTTGACGATGGCCTGGGCTCGTTCCAACCTTTGGGCATCGACATCGCAAACAGCAACGATATCGGCGTACCTGGGAAATTCCTTGCCGACACCATAACGGCCCTCCGGCTGAAAGACCCGCTTGTCCCAGCGGATACCGCATCCGATCACTCCCATCCTCGGGCGGTCGTTCGGATTTCGATACCCCATGGCCCGCAGCACACTCCCGCTGGATAAAGAGGCTGCTGTACCGGCTGCGATTTGCAGCGCCTGGCGTCGTTGAATGTTGTTTCGCATGAATCCTCTGTTAGGGTGAAGAGACGCTATAACAGGGGGGTGCCACGTTCGCCGTAGCGAGCACGATAGAATCGTCCCTGTCATTGTAACCGCTGACGAAAAGGGCCAACACTCATTGCGGCAACGCATTCCGAAAGCCTCTACCGGCGTGGGTACCTGCCGGCCCGAAACGGAGTTGCCTGGTTGGCAACGGCATCCTTGGGGATGATGGCCCGGGAATTGTCTTCCGGGACAACGAAGTACCCCAGAGGTTGGTCCTGCAAGTTGGTGATCAGCCAGACATTGCGGGAGTAGGAGTTCTGTTTCCAAGTCTCCCCGGGGCGGATCTTCGTGTAGAGTTTGAGTTCTCCTGCACCGTATCCGATCCAGAAGAGTTTCACCGGTTTGGAGGAACGGTTTTCAAACCAGACCTGGCAGTTGACACCGTTGTCGGATCGCTGCGGCGCATCGGTCCGCTTTTGAACGCTCATCCAGTCAAGCATCAAAACGGGAGGCGGTTCGTCCTTTTCTTTTGGGAAGTTTGCAGCCAGTTGGCTCAGGTCGATCCCTTGGACAATTTGCATTTGTTTTCTTTTCTGCCGCAGTTGCTGGATTCCCTGGTCGGTGACGCGTGTCTGCCAAAGGTACAGCTTTTTCAGCTTGGGCAAGGCGGCCAGTCGATCCAGGGAAGCGTCACTGATCCCGGTGGCATACACGTTGAGGTATTCCAGTTCCTCGAGGCCCTCCAGGTGATTCAGTCCCTTGTCGTCAATTCCCGTTTTTTCGAGATGCAGCCATTTCAGTTTTGTGAGTTTTTTGAGGTAAACAAGATCCTGGCTGCGGATATTGCTGTCGGCCAGATTGAGCCAGACGACTTCTTCCAGTTTTGAGATCCAGGGCATGGCCCTGGCCGCTGCTTGGCGTCCCTTCAGCTGCATTCCGATTTCGAGTCCCTGGCCGGTTTCGTTGACGAACCCACCGAGTTCGCGGATCCTGGCGATGGCCTGTTCCTTTTCCTGTCCCTCAAGAAGACGGTTTCCGAACAGCATCTCTAGAATGAGAAAGGGCACACAGTGATGGATTTGGATGGGAAGACCGCGGTTCATAAATAGCACGGTAACCAGAGGATCAGGCAAAAAGTGGCAGGGGCTGACCGTTGCAGAGGTTGAAGGGGCGGCCCTGCGAATCATGGACTTCTGTCCGGGGATGGATTCCCATCGCCTGGTAAACCGTTGCGTGGAAATCCGCAGGGGTGCACGGCTTATCTGACGGTTTGGCACCGTCCCGGTCACTGGAGCCATAGACCTGACCACCTTGAATGCCACCTCCGGCCAGCAACTGCGAGTAAACAGCCGGGTAATGATCCCGTCCACCGTTTCCATTGATTTTTGGTGTGCGGCCGAAATCAGTGATCACCGCGACCAGGGTTTCTTCCAGCGAACCCCGTTGCTGGAGGTCCATCAGAAGAGCCGACAAGGACTGGTCGAGAACTGGCAGGAGACGTTTCTTCATTTTGCTGAAATGATCCCGGTGCGTGTCCCAGTTGTCACCATTTCCACCGGAGAGATCGCCAGCCCCGGCATTTACCTGGACAACGGGGACCCCCGCTTCGGTGAGTCTGCGCGCCAGAAGCATGCTTTGCCCGCCGATATGATCTCCGTAGAGCACCCGAATGCGGGGATCTTCTTTTTCCAGGTCGTAGGCATCCTTGACCGGAGAGCTGAGCAACATGTCCCGGGCCATCGACTCAAACTGGTGAAAACGGGTGAAATCGGACTCTTCGCCGATTGTCCTTGCCAACTTTTTTTTCAGGTACTGCCTGTCCTCCACACGGTCCCTGTTCAGGTTCAGTTTGAGATCCAGCTCGCGGTTGGTGTACCTCGAAGTTCCCCCGTACGGTTTTCCAGCTGGCGTTTTCATCATGATAGGATCGAAACGGGGGCCGAGCCACCCGCCAAACTGACCCTGGATGAGGGACCCGTTGTCGTAATTCAGGTAGGGCATGGCAATCGCACGGGGCGTGCCAGGATGGACCTTGCAGAAACGGGAAAGCATGGCGGTCAGGGATGGCCAGTTGCTACGGTCTTTCGCCTTTCCAAGCGGGCGGTCCTGGGCCGTCATGCTCGTGTACAACGCACCGCCATGTCCTCCCACTCCATGGTTCAGGGAACGAATGACCGCCAGGCTCTCACTCAGTTTCGCCAGCTTGGGAAGATGCTCGGAAAAGAGGATTCCGGGTGATGCCGTGCGGATCGGCTGAAACTCCCCACGCAGTTCCGATTTGGCATCCGGTTTGGGATCCCAGGATTCCTGGTGGGCAATCCCTCCCCACAGGTAAATGATGATGCAGGATTTGGCCCGCGGGCGACTTTTGAAGGGGCGGAAACTTTCCGAACCCGTACCCCCCCCCAATGATTTTGCCGCCAACGAACGGGATGCCAGGAAAGCAGGGAGGGTCAGGCCACAGCCTGCCCCGCATTGAACAAGCAAATCACGTCGGGAGGGTCGGTGCATCATGTGATCATCGGCCGGGATGATGTTCTAATGGAAAAATTCTACCTTTTCAATCATCGGCAGACAACATAAATCGGCTACGCGAAGCAGGGTAATTGAGCACGGAACGCCCAGGATTTCAATCGGGTCAGCCCGATTTTGCCGATCGTCCGCCGGGCGGCAACTGATCAACCTTGACGGGGCTTTTCCATGCGGTCCGGTAAGTGAACCTGCAGCCGAAACCTCAGGCACAACGATTGGAAAAAACTCTGGTCCGGAGTAGGGATCAGTTGGGACGGTAATGAGGTGCGGAATTTGGAAAAAGGAAACCGATCTTTTCTTTCCTCCTCAGCCGAATGGCATCCTCCGGCCAGGACGCGGGCGGATCCTCATCCCGGAAGACGACCGATTCCACGTGACCATCCAGGAAGCCGAGGTTGGCGACCTGTCGATAGTGGCGAAAGTGGGAGCCCGGTTCCGCCCAGGGGTCGTTCGGACCCAGCAGGTAAAAATTCTCGGTGACGATGGTCGCCTGTCCGGGCATGTATGCGAGTTGAACCCTGGCCGAATCCGAGATCACCAGGGTGCCGGATGTCGACGGAAAGCTGGCCATCTTTTTCAGACTCTGGGTCTGATTCCATTGCCCATTTTCATAGGACCACTTGGCCTGGCCGAGGTTCATGTTGTACCCGTAACCACCATTCGCTGATTGCCCGTTTGCAGAGCGATAGAGGGGCGTCACCGTGGATTCATCCCAATCGGGGCAGGTCTGGATCAGCGTGTTGTTTTCCATGAAGGGAGAGAGCAACCCCTTGTTGCCGGTCACGGTGGAGTTGGAATAGTCGATTTCACCGAACCAGGTCGTCTGCCGGGGCCAGGTGGAAACGATGTTGGCAGGTGGCAGACGCTTCAGGGAATCGTGATACATGTGAACCGACAGCAGGAGTTGCCGGATTCGGCTGGAACATTGTACTTTCCGTGCTGCCGAGCGAGCCGCCTGAACAGCGGGCAACAGCAGGGCGATCAGGATTCCGATGATTGCGATCACAACAAGGAGTTCAACGAGGGTGAATGCCCCTCTTTTGGTTTTTGGTTTCATTTTTCTCCGATAGCGCATGCGCGCGCTTTGAGACAGTTTGAACAAGATTTGAAAATCGGAGCAGTGCAGATGATTGACCCTCGCAATTCCACCGCACGAACAAAAAGGCAGGTCTTCTGACTTCAGCGATGCGGATCCCCGATCATGTCATGATGGCAGCAAAAAAGATTCGCTGGCCTTCCATGGTTTCGGCAAGGATTCGCTCGTCGCTCACCTTCTCGAAAGCCCTGTCCCGGTGATGGACATCGGAGGCAGGTTTTCAATGGTATGAGAGGAACGACGATTCAACTGTCACAGCGGCGGGGCCGTATCGGTCTTTCACCGATTTCCCTTTTCACCGTCTGGCGGAGTACCAAACGACACCTGTTTGTCTGCTTCTCTCATGATAGCCGTTCAATTCGGTTTCGGGGAGGGACCAACAGGAAAATCCGCAAGGCAATGGTTAACTTTGGGTTTGAGGCCCACCGTTGTCGGTTGCCAGACGTTTGGGGAAACTGACCGTTACCCGCGAGCCTTCGGCATAAAGCACATTGGCCGGGGCGGTGGTCGTGAGGAAAGAAAAAGCATCGCCGTAAAGGTTCCCGAAGTCCACGTCGATCGTGAAATCGGTGACTTCACAGCACCTCCATTGCGGATGATCGACACGGTATTCCACCGTATGCCGGCGGCCGCTGGTATAGCCCCAGTAATGTTCGGTGATGAATTCTGAAAGTGAGTTTTTCGCGGGCAGGTGGAGGGGGGCGTCCGCAATGGCCTCAAACCGGTTGGAGACCGTTCGGCCCCAACAGTATTCGTGGTAGGGGATCCTGTTGCGGTGATTCATGGGCAGCGAAACATAGTTTTCATTGAAAAGCCGGTTCGCAACGAAGCTGATCAAGGGACGGGGAACGACCTCCCTGATGAAGGTGACCGCGCGGATGGAAGGGTCCTTTTCCGGCGCCACGTAAAATCGAAGATTGACTTCCGGAAATTTTCGGTGGAATAACGCCGGGAAACCGACGACCTTCATGCGATTGAAGAGAAAGGCAACCAGGCTGACGTACACCTTGCCGTCGTGTTTGTCGATGGTAGTGCCCCGGGGCACAAAGGGACGAAGCACCGACTCGGGCACTTCGTAGTTGGCCATCAGGAGATGATTCCAACGGGCGGAGAGGAAATTCAAATGGACCAACCTTTCGGCGTGGGGGCTCAAGCCTTGACATTGGTTACGTCAAACTTGTAGCACAGTCCCAGCACCGCGTACAGCACCATCCCGGGCAGAATCAGGCTTGCCGACATGATTTTGTCCCTCTTGTTCAGAAATTACGCTTCCTGTTTTTCTTCATCCTGCGTAGTGCGAACCCTATGGCTGTCCGGAGATTAACCCCTGGGAAGGAATCAGTCGATGTACAGGAATTCGTTGGAATTGAATAACGCAAGACAAAACAGGGAAAACGCCGCCGCGGTGCTTGAATCGAAATCGGGACAATTGGGTATGGGAGCCGGCCGATCGGTTTCCCGCGTGAATTCTCTTTGGATCAGGTCGGCCTGGTCCGTAAGGAACTCGCGAACCAGTTTGAATTCTTCAGGACGGGGGTCCCGGCTGAGCGTTCTCTGATAGGCACCATGTATGGCGTCGTCGAGGCTGTCGGATTCCCGCAGAACAGCGGCTGCCAGCCTCCTGGCGGCATCAAGCGAGAAAACGGAATTCAGCAGGTGCAATGACTGGGGAGCCGTGGTGGATTGATTTCTTTGTGGGCAACTCGAATTTCCATCCGGACGATCGAATGCGTCGAAAAGCGGGTACCGGAGGTTACGCCTTGCGAAAATGAAAATGCTGCGCCGGTAGTGGTCGGCCAGTTCGTTGCTTGCCTTCCACTGGTTTTTCAACAGGGTACTGGCGAGTTCTGCCGGAATGGGAGGCATGACCCCACGTCCCCCCATCCGATGATGGAGGGTTCCCGAACTGGCCAGCATCGCGTCCCGGATGGTTTCGCCCGACAACCGCTGACGGGGAAAACGGAAAAGAAGCTGGTTTCCCTGGTCCGGGGCTTTGTTTCCGGTTTCGCTTTTTTGGCGGTAAGTTGCGCTGCAGAGGATCAGCCGGTGCAGGTGTTTGAGACTCCAGTCATGGTTCATCAATTCGGCGGCCAGCCAGTCCAGTAGCAGGGGATGGCTGGGAACTTCACCGATCAGGCCAAAATCATTCGGTGTGGCCACCAGTCCACTGCCAAAGTGATACTGCCAAACCCGGTTCGCGATCACCCGGGCCGTCAGTGGGTTGGACCGGTCGGTCATCCAGCGGGCAAATGCAAGTCTTCGTCCGGTTGAGTTCTGGTTGGTTGGACGGCGGAATTCTGCGGAATTTTCCCACGGACTTCCGCGGACCAGGATCGCCGGCAGACCCGGCTCGACCGTTTTCCCCTTGCGTTGCCAGTCGCCCCGGATCATGAGGTAGCTCTTTCCGAAGGTTGCTCCTTTTTCTTTGAGAATGTCAAGGGAACGGTCTTTGACCACATTGATCGCGGGCTCAAAGATCGAACGCAATCGGTAGAAATCCTCCTGGCTCAGCGGGTCGTACTTGTGGTCGTGGCACTGGGCGCAGCCCATTTGCAAACCCATCAATGTGGCTCCCACGGTACCTGTCAATTCGTTAAGCACATTCTGGCGGCGTTCCTCCTGGGAGTTGATGTCGGGCATGTCAGGTCCGGACAGACAGAAAGCGGTCGCAAACTGTTGTTCGGGATCGTTGGGTTTCAGTTCATCTCCAGCGACCTGGCGTGTGACAAATTCGTCGTAGGGCATGCCTTCGTTGAGTGCCCGAATGACCCAGTCCCGGTAACGCCAGGCGGTATTGCGAATCTTGTCATGTTCAAAACCATCGGTCTCGGCAAAGCGGGCCAGGTCGAGCCAGTGCTGTCCCCATTTTTCCCCGTAGCGGGGAGAGGCCAACAGTTGGTCGACCAGCTGTTCGTACGCCCCGAAACGGACAGGGGTGCCTGCTCCGGCGGTCAAGCGGGGAGCGGGAGGAAGCCCAGTGAGATCAAAATGAATCCGCCGGGAAAGCTGTTGTTGAGTTGCAGCTTGGGCCGGCTGAAGACCCTCGGCCTCCAGGCGTGCCAGGATGAACCTGTCGATGGCATTCTTCGGCCAGCTGTTGTTTCGGACTTTTGGGGGAACCGGTTGACGGATGGGTCGAAAAGACCAGTGCTGGTTGTCCGGGTCATCACCGGGAACGGATGCACAAAGGAGCATCCAGGCAAGAACCATGGATGGAATTCGTGAACAGGTCTGCCAGTGATTCAATATTGCCTGCCTCGATTGAAAATTGCTTCGATAACGTGCGCTTCACCAGGACCTGTCAGGCGTTCTTCCAGTCCATGTGACCAGAAAGTCAGGTTTTCGTGGTCGATCCCGAGCAAGCGGAGAATCGTGGCATGCAGATCACGGACGTGGACTTTGTCCTTTTCCGCACGCAACCCGACAGGGTCGGTTGCACCGTGTGTTCGCCCCCCGTCAATTCCAGCTCCCGAGAGCCAATAGCTGTAGCCCCACGGATTGTGATCGCGTCCTTTTCCCTGTTCGCTCATCGGCATGCGGCCGAACTCACCTCCCCAGATGACCAGGGTTTCGTCGAGCAGGCCTCGCTGTTTCAAGTCGGTCAATAATCCGGCAATTGGCAAATCGGTTTTTTCACAGTACTCGGTATGGTTCTTCTTGACGTCGGAATGTGCATCCCAACCATTGGTATCACCCGAGTACAACTGTACGAACCGGACCCCGCTTTCGATCATCCTTCGGGCCAGCAGGCAGCGGCGTCCGAATTCCCTGGTACCGGAACGGTTCAGCCCATAAAGACGGCGGGTGGCCTCGGTTTCTTTCGAGAGGTCAACCAGTTCGGGAGCAGCGGACTGCATGCGAAATGCCATTTCGTAGGATTGAATTCGGGCTTCCAGGTCTCCGTCGACCTGACGCCGGGCGGCGTGATCCCGATTCAGGTTTTGAACCAGGTCGAGGATTTTGCGTTGTTGCCTGGGCGAGACCTGGGGTTGTGGTTTCAAGTCCAGGATGGGAGCCGCTCCCGGTCGCATGGTCACCCCCTGTTTGGTTGCTGGCAGAAACCCGTTTCCCCATGCTGGCGGGCCACCTTTCAGGCCACCTCCAGGGTCTGGGAGTACCACGAATTCCGGCATGTTTTTGTTTTCGCTCCCCAATCCATAAGCTACCCAGCTTCCAACGCTTGGCTTTCCCATCAGGATGCTGCCGGTGTTCATCTGATAGACCGACTGGGGGTGATTGACACTGTCCCCGTGCATGCTGCGAATCACGAACAGGTCATCTGCATGCCGGGAAAGGTTGGGAAGAAATTCACTGATTTCAATCCCCGATTGTCCCCGCTTGCGAAAGGGGCGAATGGGACCCAGTAACGGGTTTTGGGCCACTTTTCTTCGAGTCATGACCTGGCCAAAACTCTCCGGTAACGGTTTCCCGGAATACCTTGCCAGTTCGGGTTTGGGATCCAGCAGGTCGACGTGACTGGGGCCACCATGCATGAACAACCAGATGACCTGCTTGGCCCGGGGGGCCTTTTTGTAAAGAGACGCACGATTGTCGCGGACCGCAATGTTGGAAAGATGTGATGCCGATGATTCGCCCCCCTTCAGACCTGCGAGAGCAAGCAGTCCGGCTCCTCCGCCGGAAGCGCTGAGAAATTGTCGGCGATTTGGATACAGCAGGGGAATCAAGGGTGATCAGATGGCTTGTAGGGGCGGTCGAAATCTCCTGGCTGGATTATAGAAGCTTAATCCAGCGATCGCAATTTCGGTCTCTTTTTCGACGGTCCTTGCATGGCATGGGCGATTGCCTGTCGATCGTCTGATCGGGGAGACAGCCAGGAACGGTTGTCGCTGGTTGCCCCGACCCTTTCGATTGATTCCACGTTTGGCAAATCGGCTACCGGGGCGGATTCACAGTTTCTTTACCCGAATGTTCTTCCAGCGGCATTTGGCACCTTTGGGCCAACCGAGACCCCCGTGGACCTGAACGGCAATGCTCCCTTCACGTCCCAGTGATTTGGCGACCTTTTCACGGTCATAACCCTTGAGCTTGGATGTGCCGCCATCGAATTCGCAAATTTCCGTATGGTTGATCCAGGTCGTGATTCGCGGGTATTTTCCGACCACCCGGACACGGGCGGTGTTCCAGTCGTTCAGTTTCCAGGCCCGGACCCATTCATCCGGTTTGCAGCTTGATACCAGGCCCACCTCATCGGCAGTGCGGTGTTTTGCTGTCTCCATGCCAACCAGCTTTTTCCCCTCGAGCCGTCCGTTGATGTCAAACGTCCGGGTATTGAAACTACCGGTTCCTTCTCCATAAAGATGCCCCACATTCCCGTTGTCGTGGTAGTCCACCATCATCTGGATGCATTGGCCTTGATCATTCCCTCTGATGAAAAATCCTGAGCAGACACCCCAATCGGGCTTCATGTCGATTTCTACTTCAAAATCACCAAACTTCTGATCGCTCAACAGAATGCCGCCGTTGCCCGAACCCGGGGGATCCTGTTCGCCGGTGAGGGTTCCTTTTTCGGCTTTCCAGATTCCCCCGGTACCGTGCCCGATCCGCTTGGGATTCCTGTGCCAGCCTTTGAGTGATTTGCCATCAAAAAGCTGAATCCAATCTTCTCGTACGGGCGCAGCAAACACGGATGTCGCCAGGGGTGCAGCGGCGGCCAGTGTGGAGGTTGCTACAAAGGTTCTTCTTGACAGTCGGTTCATGGCAGCCTTTCTCGATGGGACCAGGGGACGCCGCCATCATAGATGGGTACCGGCTGGATCGCAAACTTGGAGAATCGGCGGGGCTCACTGCCGGTTTTCTATCAAAAAAGGCGCATGAAAATGCCCGGCGTCGGGGCCGGGCAGTTCTGGTTTTTTCGCCCTGGCTGTCAGGTTGCGCTACCGCAACGGATCAACGATTGAAGATGTAGCCTTCTTCACCGTGTTCTGTCAGGTCCAGGCCGCGTACCTCGTCTTCCTGGACGACCCGCAAGCCAAGGGTTGCGTCCAGCAATTTGAGGATTGCAAAGGTTGCCACCAGCGAAAAAGCGAATGTGACCAGCACGGCGACCACCTGCCCAATCATCAGCGACATTCCTCCACCGTAATAAAGGCCATTTGCCCCACCCGGGCTGACTTCCGTTGTTGCAAAGATGCCGATCAGCAGCGCACCCAAAGTTCCCCCCACACCATGGACGCCAAAGGCGTCCAGGGAATCGTCATAACCGAACGCTGATTTCAGTGCTCCGCAGGCATAATAGCAGGCGACGCCTGCAGCCAGTCCCAGCAGGATCGCCGGCATGGGGTGTACACAGCCGGATGCCGGAGTGATGCAGACCAGTCCTGCAACCGCTCCCGAGGCGGTGCCCAGGATAGACGGTTTTCCACGGGCAACCCATTCCATCATGGCCCAGGCGACCGCACCAGCTGCAGCGGAAAAATGAGTCACTACGAAAGCGTTGGCGGCACTGTCGTTGGAAGCGGCGGCGCTTCCAGCGTTGAACCCGAACCAACCCACCCAAAGCATCGCCGCACCCATGGCTGTGTAGGTGAGGTTGTGGGGGCGAAGGTCCTTGGTGCCGAAACCGATTCTCTGTCCAAGCAGCACGGCAACCAGCAGAGCCGAGATCCCGGAGCTCATGTGAACGACCGTGCCTCCGGCAAAGTCGATGGCTCCACCGGCCCAGGCGTTGTCACCACCATGGTAGAGGATCCCTTTGTCGTGCCAGACCCAGTGGCACAGGGGACAATAGACCAGCAGGCCCCACAGAATTGAAAAAGTAACCATCGTGCAGAACTTCATCCGCTCGGCAAAAGCGCCACAGATCAGTGCTGGCGTAATGATAAAGAACATCCCCTGGAAGACCATGAAGACCAGGTCCGGGATGTCTCCACCCGGGGCGACCCCGTTCTTGAGGGTGATTCCGTTCATGAACAGATGGTCAAGATTTCCGAAGTAAGCCCCCTGGCCACCGAAGGCAAAGCTATAACCGCAAACCGCCCACAGCAGGGTCATCATGCCCATCAGAAACAGACACTGCATCATGACGCTGAGGACATTTTTTTGCCGAACCAGTCCTCCATAAAACAGTGCCAGACCGGGTGCCGTCATGAAGAGTACCAGGGCCGCAGCAGTCATCATCCATGCCGTGTGACCCGCTCGGGCCGAGGCAGCGATCTGCTGTTCCAGGTTCTTGATCTGATCTTCCAGGCCCGACGGTAGCTGATCCTCGTTTTCTGCCCCGGACGGATCCGGTGAGTTGGATCGGCTTTCTGAACCGGGTTCGGTTGAGGTAGCGTCTTTTCCGGCTGGCGAGGGAATTTCGTTCTTTTCCTGGGCCTGTGCGGCGAAGGAACCAATCAACAAAGCCAGAATGGCCAGCAGCGTTTGGGGCGCAAAACGCACAACGGTTTCCTTTGGTTTCAGAATTTTTGGGGAGTGAGTGAGTCCGGGGGCAGTCGGTCGGATGTTTTCGAAGATCCGAAAAAATGCCTTGGATCGGGCGAGGTTTCGCCTCTTCCCAAGCAGACCCGAACTACCTTAAACCAGCTTTTTCCGGCCGTAAAGGACTGCAGAGTGCCGTTGTGAGTTGCGGAGCCAAGGTCTCCTTTAATCATGTTTACGGTGGAAAGGACTGCCAAAGGCATGAGTGAAAGTTTGCCGAGAACCCCGGGGACAACCGCTGTCCCTGTTTTTCCGCTTTCCGGAAGCTGCCACCCGGGAAACGGTGGCCTCTTCCGCTCCGTGGACGAGTCGTCAGGTTTTGGCCTCGGGGAAACGAAAGCAGGCCGGAGGATTTTCCATGAGTAACCTGGTCCGCATGACTGGGGAACCTAGCCGGTCCAGGAATGTTGGCAATGATTTTGGACCCTCGTTTCCAGCGAACTAATTACCTGGCGGGGGTCCCGAATCGGCGGGATGCCCTGGGACCCGGTCCTTGTTTATAGCGAATACGTTTTCCTCATGCCCGCCATTGCGCAAGGGTGGAAATCAGGGCGGCATGTTCGCGTCGTACCTGCGCCAGATCCACTTTGCCACTGGCTGTCAGGGGACAGGCTTTTTCCACACAGGCAACCGAATCGATCCTGAGTGCGGGACCGCAGTTCAGCTTCGCCTTTTTGGCAGCCAAGGCATTGCAATGGTCCAGCTCCCGAATCCAGGGGCAGGTGTCATCCGGTTTGACTGCAAACACAAGAGCCACCAGGCCATCACTGACCCCACCATCGAGACAGACCAGGAATTGGCCTGTCTCCTCGAGGAATCTGTTTTCGATTTCCCCGGTCGACATGTTTTCGCCAAAACCGCTTGCTGCCGTTCTTTCTGAACGACGACCCAAGTAAAAAATCTCGTCGTGGCGTACCTGGACGAGATCGCCGGTTGGAAACCACGCGGGTTGGCCCTGGTCGCAGGTCAATCGGGAACCGAAAACGGTCTGCACGAACAGTTGCCCCAGTTGCTGCGATGGATCATCGTACCTGACCGCAACCCGGACTCCGGCAAGGGGGAATCCGAGGGATCGGCCGTCCCCCGGTTTGACACGAACGGGACCCGTATCCCGCGAGGTATATTCCAGGATTTCAGGATATTTTTTTTCAATCAGCTCGTGGAGGATCGGCAGCAGGCGGTAATTGGCATTGGGGTAGAGATGATGTTCCTTGTGCAGGTTGAAATAAAGGAGCCAACGGGCAAACGGTGTTTCCACGCTACGGGAAAAGTTTCCCTGTTCCCGATATCGAAAAACCGAACGGCTGGAATCGGGCAGCAGGCCAGCGTGCTGATTTTGCGTGAACAGGTGCTCGTAATAAATGCCGTGGAAAACGTGCGCCAGTAAAACAAACAGGGGATATTGCCAGGGGGTTTGCAAAAGGACGCCAATCCAGAGATGAATGGCCAAGATGGATGCCAGGGTCCCCAGGAGGTGGCGGAAGCAACGCCGACCGACCGTTGGAAAGTAATCATGAAAAAAATAGGGAAAGTAGACGCCGGCATAAAACAGAAAGGGGATGATTCGTAGCCGAAGCAGTAAATGCAGCCAGATGCGATCCGGGATCACCCTCGGCCCTGTCGGGTCGAGGCCGGAGCGGTTTCCCGCGAACCGGTGATGGGCACGGTGACCCCGAATAAAAGCCTGGTGTGGCAAAAGGGTCAGCAGGCTGCAGAGCATGCCCAGACGGTCATTGGCAGCGGCGGAGGAAAGCAACGTTCAGTGGGCACATTCGTGCTGCACCACGGCAAGAACCAGGATCGCCACTCCCGAGATCGCTCCGGCCAGAGGCAGTCCCGGCGGGAAGACGGAAATCCAGAGTGTGCAGGCCGCATAAATCAGGAAGGCCGCCGGTACCAGGAACCACTCTACGCGGGAATCGCGGAATCCGGAGCGGCGGGCCTTTTCCAGCAGTTCGCGGTATTGGTCCTTGGACAGCGTGGGGGGATTCAATTCAATCCAGTTCAGGTATTTGAATTCACACCTCGGCCGCTGGGCAGACAGAGGCGGTGACGACATGGGAAGTTACGGGGCTCTTTTGAAAACAGGCTTGCGGGGCATCCGGGAAACCGGATGCGGACATTTGTGCCCGGCCTATGGCAAGAGACTCGGCTCCTGCCGCGAGATCTGTTTTTTCACCTGCCGTGACGTATGTCAAGAGAAAAGTGATTGCTCTGAGTATTCCCTAATTCCGGGTCTGGGGACCAAAAAAGATCGCATTGTGAAAAAGTCGATTGGTCCCATACCAGAAGGCCCTGAAATTCGGGTTCTGGGGAATGACCTGAATCGTACCCCGCCCCTTCACCAGGGAGATTGCGGCGGCCGAGTTTTTCAGTCTTTGGAGGTTCTCTTTTGAGCAATAGCCGGCAATCTGCGGTTCGGGCGAATAGAGCATCGGATTGGCGTAGGGGTTTTTGCCCGGTTGAACGATGACCCGGTTGTTTCGGAATACGGGGAGCGTGTTGCCGTGGTAGCCGTAGCAGAGTGGGTGGGTGGTATCGATCCGGGCTTCAAAGATCGCTCCACTGATCAGTTGCAGCGCCGCATCGTTTCGGGCCTGGTCAAAGGGACGTTGCAGCGGTGGTTCGTTCTCCCCCGGTTTTGGGGCGGTGGCACCTGGTTCCGTGGAGACCAGTTGGATCTCCACCAGGTTTCTTGAACGTGCCCAGTTGATCGACGAACCGATCAGTACCAGGTTGCCCCCTGTTTCGACCCAGTTTCGAATCGCTTCCACGGCACGATCGGAAAGCGAACCGTAGGAACCACTGACCAGGACAAGCTGGTTGTAACGGGAAAGATTGACACCGTCGACGCTGCCTGTTTGCAGAAGGGTCAGCGGCATCTGCAGCCGGGTGTCAAAAAGATGCCAGACCTCACCCGCTTCGTAACGACTGACGCCGTCGCCCATCAACAGGGCGACCCTTGGGGAATCGATCGCCGCAAACTGCGAACTCCCCAGGTCGATTCCGGAGGGGGTCAGACCCGAATCCAGAGCGTACACGGGAGCCTGTTGGTCGGCCAGGAGAGCCAGGATGCGTTTCCGTTTATCCGGCTGGATTCCGACCGGGACCATCAGGGAACCATGGGGCAGGCGAATCTCCCGGCCCTCCACCGCGAGTGAAAACGGTTTTTTTGCGACCCGCACCTTGATGCCCGCTTCCAGCAAGCGTGCCAGTGTGGGTGCCGCCTGCGAAGACCGCCAGTCGATCACGTAGGCCAGTGCACCCTCGTTGAGTTTCTGTTTGTCGGTATCCGGGCGAACCAGCTGGTCCAGTTGAATGCGCTTGAAACGTTTCCGGTCCAGCGGCTTTTTCCTGTGAAATGCCTGGACTCCAAATGCGGACGCCAGGTGCCAGGTGGAAACGTCGTAAAAGATGTTTTCTTCAAATTGGGTCCTTTTTTCCGTAAGAGAAAGGAGGAAACGGAATTCCGGCTGTTGAACCGGAACCGAGAGGACTAATCCCCGGCCTGTGTTCCGCTGAAAAACCTGAATGTCGTGCCGCAGGAGGACTTCGGCAAATTTCATCAGCCGGGCCTGGTCAAAATCGCAGCGAAACTCGATCTGCGCATAATCGAGTTCGGCAGCTTTTTCGATCGACTGCCTGTAGAATTCCTGCTTGAACTGCAGGAGCTTCTTTCTCAGGTTGACCGTGGCCTGCAGGCTGGATAGCGAGGTAGTTACCTGGTTGCGGATGGTGAACGGAAAAGTCAGTGTGCCGGCGGAGTTTTCCTGCCGGTGCCCGCGGGAGCTTGCCTGTTCGAAGAGAATTCCCACCGAACCGTGCAGGTCGGGATACGTGGAACCCTTGCCCATGTAGAAATCGTCAAACCTCTCTTCGGTCATGTAAAGCGAACCGATCCGGTCGAGTGCACGAGCGTGGTAAAGGGACATTTCCCTGGTCAGGTCATAGTTCTGTTTTGGTGTCAGTGGATTGTTGCGGGTCGGGATGCCTGGTTGGAAGAAATAGGTTGAATTGGTGCCCATCTCGTGGAAATCAAGAACGACATTCGGTTTCCATGAGTGATAGATCCTCAGGCGGCCCTGGCTTTCTGGGTGCTGAGCCGGAAGCCAGTCCCGGTTCAGGTCAAACCAGTAGTAATTGACCCGGCCTCCCGGAAAGGGCTGGTTATGCTCGGCATGGTTGGGGTCTGCATTCTGGACCCGCCCCACATGCCCGTTGGCCCAACTCGCAAAACGGTTGAACCCGTCCGGGTTGAGGCTCGGATCGAGCAGGACCACACAGTCGCGCAGGATGGATTGCACGGTTTTGTCCTGTCCGGCAGCGAGGTAGTACGCGACGACCGCCGAGGCGTTCGAAGC
This sequence comes from Planctomycetota bacterium, assembly GCA_036336715.1. Taxonomy (GTDB): domain Bacteria; phylum Planctomycetota; class Planctomycetia; order Pirellulales; family Pirellulaceae; genus JABAAE01. The sequence continues at coordinate 2,472 of JAYZFP010000180.1, read as the reverse complement.
GCTCGACTCGTCGCCGTGAACTCCGTAGCCCATGTTGATTACCGCTGGCAGGGTTGCGGTGTCCACCTTTTCCGCGAGTCGGGGCTGGGCAAGTCGGCGGTGGGCCTGGCGAATGTCCTGTATTTTATCGTGGTTCTGCGGAGAAGTGATGGTCAGCATGACGCAGGGTCTTCCCCCATGGGTGTAGGCATAAACCTGAAGAGAGACCCGTGGCGAAACCTGGGCGAGGCGCCTCAGGTAGGAAACCAGCTGGTGGTGTTGAAGGTGGCGTTCACCAATCCGGAAGCCGAGGTGCTGCCTGGGTGTGGGGATTTTGGGATCGACCTTCAAATCATCGGGAAGGTACTGGTAATCAGACTCGTCAGCGGGTGCCACTTCGAGAGAGCCGGCAACCAGAAGCAGGAGGCAGGCGATCCATGGAAACATTCTGTTTTTCATTTGCAGTCCCAATTACCGGTTTTTACAAGGAGGGTCGGTATCCTTTATTGTAATTACCCGCAGCAAGACCGGTCAGGCACTTGTCACGACCGGCTGCATGCGCTGATCAGGATCGCTTTCACATGACGTCCAATGCCCTTCGCCGTGGACTCCCGGGGACCGGCCACATTCATGCAATGGATGCGGTTTTCGGCAATCCAAATCCGGATTTTTTCAGATGCCTGCTCTTCCGTTTGTTCTTGGGAAAGATCAAGAATCAGCAAGGGACGTCGATGGTTGTGGGCCAGTCGTACGGTCAGGTGGGTTCCCCCGGTCAGGGGGCCCCGGCAAAAAACCAGGGTTCCGTCGGATTCGACCACGTTTTTCTCGGTGCGGACCGCATACCCGGATTCGGTAGTTTCCTGCAACTGGTAGTGAGGCTCAATCGGTCCGTCCTCGGCACGCCTTCCCCGGGGGCACCAGCCGCCATGGTCGATCTCAAGAAGGATGGCGGCGTCCAGGGCGGCCCGGTCACTCCCGATTGACCACCCGAGACGATTCTCAAAAGCGGTAACGTCTGTCCGGAATTGATGGGGTGGCTCCTTTGCGGGCATCAGGGAGTCCAACCGGCAGTCGCAACGGAACTGCTACCGCAACCGATGCGACATGCCTTGGCCTCAATGGCAGAGACAGCTGCCCGGAGAGCAACCGGTTGACTGTAGAGTTTCCAAGCGGACCAACCAGAGGGAGTTTTGACCCGATAAGTGATCGATGCACCCTTTGTGGAGCATGCAATCGATGCGGACTTGCCAGTTGCCTTGCCAGTTGACTCGTCAAATTGGATGACAGGTTGTGCCACCTTGACCTTGAAACCCGAAATGCGTTCCATCAATATCGGCTCGGCAACCATGCCCAGGTCGCCGACCCGGTCCTGCCAGTCTTCGGTTGCTTTTCGCATGGCAGCCAGTGTCCCGGCGTGCTCGGGCTGGGATGCCAGGTTTTTTATGTTGTGGGGATCGGCAGCGCAGTCGTAGAGTTCTTCGATGGGTTTGGGTTTTGCAAACCAGAGACTCTGAACCGGGTTTAATTCACCTGACCGATTCAGTTCACGCCATTTGATCATCGCTGGCATCAGGTCCATGTAGTCAATTCCCTGGGCGTAGGTCTTTTCAGGTTCGTAGTTGCGAATGTAACGGTACCTGCGGTTCCTGGCCCCGCGTTGTAATTCATAAGCTTCATCCATCCGGTCGCGGTGAAAGAAAATGTAATCCGGTTCAGGCTGTTTTTTCTCACCGATCAGAATGCGGCCATGCAGGTGATCGGGCGGGGTGACTCCGGCCACGGAGAGGGTCGTGGCTGTCAGGTCCAGCAGGGTGACGATATCCTCCCGCACCGAATCTTGCGGAAGATGCCCGGGCCATCGCATGATGACCGGAACATGGGTTCCGGAATCGTAAATCCAGCGTTTTCCACGGGGCATGCCCTGGCCGTGATCCGACCAGAAAACGACCAGGGTGTTGTCGGCAAGACCGTCCTCCTCCAGTTTGCGGAGAATCTGCCCCGCCTGCCGATCCATTTCGGAAATGTTGTCGTGATACCATGCCCAGTTTTTTCTTGCCTCAGGGGTGTTGGGCAGGTACGGAGGAAGTGATTTGGCTGCCTTTTCAGGGTCGTGGACCTGCCCGGGAGACAGGTTTTTCAGGATCTGGGCATGCCGTTTTTCCCCGTGGCGAATCTGGCTTTCGTGGCAGACGGTGAGGTTGATCACGGAAAAGAATGGCTGTCCTTCCCGGCGCCCCCGCCAGTCATCGTGCCCTTTGCCTTGCCGGTCCCAGGCGGTCACCGGGGGAGCGAACTGGTAATCCGTCTTGCTCCGGTTGGTGCAGTAGTAGCCGCGGGCCCGAAGGTACTCGGTGAAGCACTTGATGTGAGGGGGAGGGATGATGTTGCTGCGCATGTGCTGCGAGCCGATGGAGATCGGGTAGACTCCGGTGATTACCCCGCTCCGCAAAACGGCACAAACGCCCGCATGCGTGAAGGCCCGATCGAAACGGA
>JAYZFP010000179.1:0-59916 GCA_036336715.1 Planctomycetota bacterium | reverse complement strand
CTGGCCAGACGCCTGGAGAATGTTTCCCGGTTGAGCAAGAAGGATGTGGACTCGGCAATCAAGAAGATGGTCGACCTGGACAACCTGGTCATCGTGACTGCCGGCGATTTCGGGGGTGCGAAAAAGAAGGAAAAAGAAAAGAACTAGTCGCACGATCCTTTCATTTCCATTCCTTTTTTCCAGACAGGTTGGGTGCTGGGAAAGCTCGTGGCAGGCCGCTTTGGCCTGTCTTTTTTTGTCCGGGCATATTTTGTCCGGACATTTTATGGGCTGGTCAAAAAAGAGGGCTCTCCAGGGCGGGCCCCGGTAGAATGATCGGGTGGTCGGCGGCAGGATGGATTTTGTCGAGTCAAAGAGGGGGGAAACGAGCCGGTTTCCGGGCGGCTGGCGGGATTGCCCAACTCGAAACAGCGTGGAATCATTGGATTCCGAACGACCGGGAAACCGGGCTTGGGTCCCAGGACCGGGGGCACCTGGGTGAAAGGTGAAAGGTGTAAAAACGGACCAGGTGGGTTGGATCGGTGGGAGAGCCTTTTCTCCTGGTTCCCTGCCAGGAGGTCATTACGGTTCTCATGAATAAACTCCTGCTGCTGACCTGGATACTCAGATTGCATGCGCTGGTGCTGCTGATGGCAGCGGTCCCGGTCCTGCTCCCCTTTTCGATCATGGATTCGATTCACCAGATGCTTGGCCTGGGAGAATTGCCCCCGACGCCTCTCACCGGCTACCTGACCCGGTCCCTTTCAACGGTTTACGCGATGCACGGTGCGGTCTGCCTGGCGTTGACTTTTGACCTCCGGCGTTATGGCGATCTGGTTCGCCTTTTGGCACTGTTCCATGTCGTTTTGGGAGGGGTCCTTTTGGGCATCGACCTTGCAGAAGGGATGCCCTGGTTCTGGACGCTTTGCGAAGGGCCGCCCATCGTTCTGTTTGCCATCTTTATTTACGTCTTTTCCGGACACTGCCTGAAAGGAGAAAGCGACGGCAACTGAAGTGCATTTTGAGTTGAGGTTGGGGCGGCGTCGGGATTTTCCTCCGGAACCAGGTGATGCAGGAGACCCCTGCCTCAACCCTCCATCCGGGTTTGCCTGCCAGAGTTTGCTGATTCAATCCCCGAGTATCTCCTGGGCAAGCAAGGCCTGCTCGGAATCAGGGTCTTTCAGGATCGCACGTTCCAGGTGCAGGATGGCCTTTGGGTCACCTCGCCGGGCCAGTTCCAGGGCCTCGGCAAATCCCTGGTCGAGATAGCGGGTGATCCTGGGGAGGACTTCCAGGTCCAGGTTTCGCCAGTAGTACTGGTATTCGGGGTTCTTCCAATCCCGGTACACTTCTTCCCAGGTGATGGACTGCACGGAATTCAGGTGGGGAGAAAGCATGTGTTCGGCAATTGGGTCGCTGATCCGCTGGTATCGGTTGTCCAGCGAGACACGCAGGCGGTCTTCTGTCAGGTTGGGGAGTGCCTTATGAACGGTCAGGGCCGGGAAGACCAGGGCGTCACCCACCTGGTAATCGGTCGTCAACCACTGGTTTCCGAGCTCGGGGTGATCGTCCGGGGAAAGGTGCAGGCTTCCGGCACCGAGTGAAAAATGGTGATCCAGGACCTGGTTGACACGGTGTGAACCACGCAGGATGGCCAGTCCGCCCAGTTCTCGGGGGCAATCACCGAGGGGGCTCCAGCAGGTCAGGTTGTCGTGAGTTCCCTGGAAATGGACGAAGTCCTGGTGGGTCGGTGTGGTGTGATCTGTATACCTGGGAAACCAGAGGCGGGCCACTTTTTGGGGCTGGGGCAGCATGGGGCATCCCCGGATCCGCTCCACCAACTGCATCACTTCCGGGCGGTGCGCGATGGCATGAAAGGCCTGCAGTCGGTAGACCTGGTGGTAGACCCGGGAATACTCAAGGTCACCCTCGGTGCACTGAACGCCCTCGACGGCAATGCCCTCCATTGGGTCGGTGCCAGGGACCAGCCAGCCATGTTCCTGCATCACCGAGAGCATTTGCCGCCGCAGATCGAGCAGATGTTCGGCATCGATCAGGTGGCGAAAAAACAGGTAACCGTCCCGCTCGAGTCGCTGCTGCAATTCCGACGGGGCGTCAATCAGGTCATTGGATTCCAGAAGCTCTTCGGTCATTTCGGTCAGTTTCGGGTAATCATCAGGGGATCACCAATCTCAATGAATTGCCAGGGCTCCAAAAGGGCCGCGTGAAGGGCGTCGCATCTAAAACCCTTTTCCGGGGGGAGGCGGATTCAACCAGTGGTTCGCAAGCCAGCCGCGACTCCCTGGATGGTCAGGCGGACCAGCTTGAGCAGGCTGGAATTGTTGGCGTCTTCTCGCAGTTCCTTGATCAATTTTACCTGCAAAAGGTTCAATGGGTCCACGTAGGGGTTCCTTTTCATGACCGACCGGCGGAGCCAGCCGATTTCTTCAAGCAGTTCCCGCTGATTCTTGATCATCAGAATGGCCCCCTGGCTTCGCAGGTATTCCCGGGAGATCATTTCCCAGATTTCATTGCTCAACTGATCCGTGGAAAGTTCAGCGTAGAACTTGGCAATGTCAGTATCCGTTTTGGCCAGTGCCAGTTCCGCGTTGTCGATCAATGCTCGGAACATCGGCCACTGCAAATACATGTTCTGCAGGCGTTCCCAGTTGTGATCGTTGTTGGACACAAAGTCGGAAAAGGCAGTTCCCAGGCCGTACCAGGCAGGCAGCAGGTGTCGGCTTTGGGTCCAGGCAAATGTCCACGGAATGGCCCGCAGGTCATCCAGCGAATTGCGGACCCCCCGGCGTGCGGGACGGGAGCCGATCGGCAGGGTTTCGATTTCGTTGATCGGTGTCGACTGGTCGAAATAATCAAGAAAGCCCTCATGTTCGATCAGCTTTCGGTAGGCCGATTTGGCAACCGTCGACATGGACTCCATTCCGGTGGTCCATTCGTCCTTCAAGATGCCGTTCTTGCTGGCACTGACCAACAGGGTTGCGCAGATCAGTTGCTCAAGGTGGCGGTGGGCAATATTGGGATCGTCGTAACGTTCCGAAAGGACTTCTCCCTGTTCGGTAACACGGAATTGGCCATTGACTGCGCGGGGTGGCAGGGACTGAATGGCACGAGCCGCCGGCCCCCCACCCCGTCCGAGAGCTCCGCCCCGACCGTGGAAAACGGACAGCCCAATGTTCTGCCCACTGGCTACCCTTTCCAGGCTGACCTGGGCTTTGTGCAGTTCCCAGCAGGCGCTGAGGTAGCCTCCATCCTTGGTGCTGTCGGAATACCCGACCATCACCATTTGGCTCTTTTCTTCCTGGAGCGAAAGGTACTCCTGGTAGGTTGGATTTTGCAGCAGGTCCAACAGGATGTCTGCGGAGCGACGCAGGTCATCAATGGTCTCGAACAGCGGAACGATTTGCAGGTGAGGCAGGTTGTCCATTGAACCGGTTTTCTGCAACCATGCGGTTTTCCACAGCCAGAGGACATTCATCACATCGTCCGCAGAGTGGGTCATGCTGATCACGTAGCAGCCGATCGAAGGATTGCCGGTCGTCGAGAGTTCGTCAGCGATCAGTTGAAACGTGTCAAAGACCTCCCGGGATTTTTCATCCAGCCGGTCCGTGTCCACCCGGATCGGTTCCCGGCTTTCGAAACTGCGGTCATCTGCCGGAGCTTCATCCTTGAATTGAAGGGGCAGCAATTCGCTCAGGCATTTCCGGTGCTCTTCAGAATTCTGCCGGATGTCGAGTCGGGCAAAATGGAAACCAAAAGTGTTCGCCAGGTCTATCCAGGGCTGTACGAATCGCTCCACGACTCGACCGCCGCGGTTGGCGGCCAGGCTTGATTTCAAAAGGGCGAGGTCAGTTCTGAATTCATTGGCCGAATGGTACCCACCCCGCTGCCCGGCCTGGTAGGATCGCGTTAGTCGGAATTCAATCAGCTTGATGAATCGCCGATACGTTTCGGACTCCGATATATGGGAAACCATTTCGGAGAAGTCGGCATCGGTGCTGGCCAGTTCCTCCACGGAACTGCGAATCCCGGGGGCGCAGCTTACCTGCTGGTCGGAAACGACAATCCTGTTGAAAAGCGTGTGGCATTCATTGACGTGCGAATCGATAGCCGCCCTTCTGAGACGGCCGAGGCTTTGGCGTGTGACTTCGGCGGTCACGAAGGGGTGGCCATCCCGGTCCCCCCCAATCCAGCTGCCAAAAGAGAGGAAGCGGGGGATATCAAAAGTGGTCTGCGGGTAGAAGTGGTTCAATGCCTGACGTAATTCGCCGAAAGTCTTGGGGACAATATGCCAGAGCGTGTGGGCAAAGTAGACTCCCCGGCTGACCTCGTTCATGACCGGTGGAGGTCCAGGACGAAAAAAATCACTTTGCCAGAGGACGGTCAGATCAGAAAGCAATTCATCACGGACAGACTCGGAGATTTCCGATTTCCCGGATGGAATGAGTTGACGGATCTGGCGCAACAGCTGGCGGATGGTTCGGCGTTTGGCCTCAGAGGGGTGGGCTGTAAACACGGGTTCGATTTTCAGCCGGTTGAGCCAGCCCTGCATTTCAGATGCCGACATGCCCTGTTCAAAGAGGGTTTTGATGGTCGCTCCAACCGACTCCTTTCGGTACTTTCCTTCCCGGCCCGCCGCAACGTCCCTTTGCCGCAGGACATCAATCCGAAGCTTTTCCTCTGTCAGGTTCGCCAGGTCAAAGAACATGCTCAGCCAGCGGATTACGGATTCCATCTCCGCCAGGTCGAGATTTTCGAATTCTTCCACCAGCTTGGTACCCGCCTCGGCCAGCCCTGCGCGGCGTTCCAGGGCCAGGCTGCGAATTTTCTGCATTCGATTGGCCAGTGAGTTTCCCAGTTGCTCACGTACCACGTGGTCCAGCAGTTCAACGAGTTCCTCAAGGACATCGTCGGAAGATTCAATGTTGTTCAAAGGATTCACCCTGCTTGAAATGCCCGTGTTTCATTTTCGGGCCAAAGTACCTGATTTGCGTCATTATTATCCAGAATCGAAATAATACCCGATCCAGCGGACGTCTTAAATGAGTTGACGACTTGGCCAAAATGTGTTTGCCAGCGTGGAAAACGGCGGAGTCCGGTACCGCGCCCGGTGTCAAAATGGGGTGTTCTGTTCCAGCCTTTCACCAGTTGACCAGAGAAATCCGCGGATTCCCTGCAGAGGATGCTGCCCAGCGGGGCATGTTTTCAGCCGAAACAGCTCCTGGATCGGTAGCAGGCGGCTGAAACGCAAAAGCTGCATTTCGCATGATTTGTTGATGAATCAGGACCCTTTGCCGGCAGGTTTTGCCGGATCTGGTGATGGTATACTGGAAAGCAATTCCCGAATTTCCGTTCGTTAAAGTGATGAAGACTTCCAGCAGCCTCCTGATCGCCCTGTTTGCACTGGATTCGGTGCTGTTGGCCCAGCCGGATAACGGTGGAATTACGGTCCCGGTGGTCATTCAGACCCTATTCAAAGAGCACTGCCTGGACTGTCACCAGGGGGCCGATGCTGAAGCTGAACTTCAGCTGGATACTTTTTCGAAATCCAGTCTTGAAGTTCAGTTGGACGTCCTGAACCGTATCCAGAGCCAGGTTTTTTTTGGCCTCATGCCGCCGGAGGATGCCGAGCCGCTCGGTAAACAGAAGAGCCGTCAGCTTTCGCAATGGTTGACAAAAGAGCTACGCAGTCGCAATGCCTCCAGGCTGGACCAGAAACTTGAAAAACCGGGTTACGGCAATTTCATAGATCACGAATCGCTTTTTTCGGGGGAGCACATTCAGCGTAAGGGTTTTACCTGGGACCGTCGCTGGTTGATCAGTGAATACATCTTTGATGCCCGATTCAACCGGATCCTCAATCATCGGCCTTATCAGACGATCGACGGGAAGAGGGAGCATGTGATTGGTGACAACAATCGTCGGACGAATCTGACCAATCCTTTCCTGTTGCCGAACCATTCCGGCGTCCGCTATTACGCCAACACGCCGCTCAATGGCGGGCACCTGCTGACGATGATTACCAACTCCAAGGAAGCGGCGACAGCCATGATCCACCTGGCACGACGGGACAGGCGTTACCTGCCAGCCGTTTCCTCCATCATGCATCAGCAATGGGAACACGAGAAAACCCTGGATGCACGGGAAGTTTTTCTGAACCGGTTTATCGAGCGTCTGCTGAAGGAAACGGAACCTGCGAAGCATCTGTCCCTTCTTCCCCGCTTCCAGGCGGTCGCCATCGCAGCAAGCGACCCTGGCCGACAAAAGGTCAAGAAGGCACCCTTTCATGCTGCCCAGCCAGGCTCCCAGGAGCTGGTTCTGATCTTTCGGACCATGCAAAGGCACCAGCAGGCGGAGCAAACCGATGAGCAGCTGATCAGGAAGTGTGAGCAGGAATGGTTCTATTTTGGCGACAGCGAACAGAAGATCCGTGCCCGTGTTACGTTTCTCCGGAATTACATGCCGGAATGGCGGGAACAGATCAAACGGCACCGCTATGCGCAGCGGCATGCGGCCCCTGTCTACCGTCCCCTTCCCGATCCGGAAATGAAAGTCATCCAGTTGGCCATCCGGCGACACCGCAGCCAGGGTGACCGTTACAACGATGTGATCCGTAAGTGCCTGGACGACTGGGAAACCGGTTTTCGAGTTCAGCGGCAGCGGGCAGGTTTTCCGAAACATGAAGCGGTTTCTGAACTGGTACTTGAGCTTTATGAAAAAATCCTCGAAAGACCGCCGACGCCCGCGGAATCAGAGGGGTACCACGAACTGGCAGATTCGTATTTTGTCAGTCTTGGACACCTGCCCGCGATTGAAAAACTGATTCAGACGTTGATGCTGAAATCGGATTTTGTCTATCGGAATGAATTCGGTGTCGGGCCAGCGGATGAATTCGGTCGAAGGATGATGTCTCCCCGGGATGGCAGTTACGCAATTTCCCTTGCGCTCACGGACAGCAGTCCAGACAGAGAGCTTGAGGAGGCTGCCCGTGCGGGCAGGTTGAAAAATGCTGAAGATTACCGTCGTGAAGTAAGACGTCTTCTGAAGAAGCGGGATCAGTTTTATGTGATTGACGAGGCTGTCCAGCGAATTCAGCTGACAGCAAGTATTACCAATACTCCGATTCGGAAACTGAGGTTCTTTCGGGAGTTTTTTGGTTACGCGAGACTGCTGCCTGTTTTCAAGGACAACAAACGGTTTGGCGGGAATTACGATCGCGCCAAGGGGAGGCTGGTTGGGGAAGCGGATCGCCTGATCGAGCATATCCTGCAGAAGGACCGGAATGTTATTGAGGAACTGCTGACAACCGAAAAATTTTATGTGTTCCACTCGGGCGATAACGAGGCCATGAAAGCCGCTTCCCAGCGGATTCGAAGAATTTACGAATACTTCAAGGACCTGGACTGGCAGGATTTCGACCAGCAGGATCTGCTACAACATCGCGAGTTTCTGGAAGAGGTCAGGATGCGGGGGGTGGACGTGAAAAGGCTCGCTGCCGGTGGTCGCCGAAATTCCTTGCAGGAATTCAAAACGGCCATGGCGAGTTTTACACGCCGATTTGACAAGGGGCAGACCGCCGCCGCACCCTTTGTTTCCTTCCCGGCTCACGGACCCTACAACGCGTCCACAAGAACGGGAATGCAACTCCGGTCGCCCGAGGTTGCCAAGTTTTTCAATATCCGCCTCGACCACTGGAATTACCCTTTTAACCAGCCTGCGCCCGTCGCGCACCGGAAAGGAATGTTGACCCACCCGGCCTGGTTGATTTCACATGCCGGGAATACGGAGACGGACCCGGTCATTCGGGGCAAGTGGATTCGGGAAAAACTCCTTGCAGGTACGGTGCCCGATTTGCCGGTAACCGTCGATGCCGTCATCCCCGAGGACCACCACAAGACCCTGCGCCAACGGTTGGAGAAGACCACGGGACAGGATTACTGCTGGAAATGTCACCGCAAGATGGATCCCCTTGGCCTCCCTTTTGAGATGTATGACGACTTTGGGAGGTACCGGACCGAGGAATCCCTGGAACATCCTGACAACCTGATCCGGAAAGGTCCTGTGAAAGCTGCAGTGCACGTGGATCTGAGGGATCTCTACAAAACCCTTCCGGTAAATGCCGCCGGAAGACTGAGCGGCACCGGCGAGAGGCAGTTGGATGGTGAAGTCGTTGATGCACTGGACCTGATTGACCGGATTGCGAGGTCAAAGAGGGCTCGTCAATCGGTCATTCGCCATGCCTTTCGGTATTTCATGGGCCGAAATGAAATGCTGTCCGATTCCAAGACGCTGATCGATGCCGACCAGGCCTACCTCAAAAGTGGCGGGAGTTTTGATGCGGTGATCGTTTCGCTTCTTTCGTCGGATTCCTTTCTCTACCGGAAGAGCCCCCAGTGGGAATCCGACACGCCTTCCGCGGAAATCAACCGGCATCCGGAATCGAGGTGAAACGGAATGAGCGATAATTTTCCAGCTGGAGATTCAGATGGCTGACCGAAGAAAATTCCTCAAGACTTCTGCAGGTACCGCAGGTGCGATGGCGCTTTCGGCCGCTCCGGGTCTGCTGGCCTCTTCCGGTCGGTCGGCGATTTTCGGGGGGGCGGCCATTTCTGAGCTTTCACCGATGCCCAGGAGGTTTGTCTTCATACGCAAGTCCAACGGAATTCGCCCGGATGAAGTCGGCTTACCCTCTTTCGATGAAAAGCAGAAATCGCTGGATTTGAAAAAACAGCCGTTGGAAGTCGACCTGGAGCGGCATCAATTGCCGCGCTGGATGTCGGCACTGGAGCCCTTCAAGGCCCGTCTTTCCATTATCCAGGGTTTGTCATGCAAGATGAGCGAAAATGGTCACTGGTCCTATTCATCGGTGATGGGAGCCTTCAAATCGGGGCGCAATTCCCTTAGCGGAATCAAGCGGGCGACAATTGATTTTGAGCTGGCCCGGTTGTTTCCCTCGCCTTTCGGCCACGTTGAATTGTCACTGACGGGCAATTACGCCTCTTTTCGCAAGGGGATCGTGGCCGGCTATTCGGCGCCGGCACCCCACCAGCGAAATTACTGTTACGCGGATCCCCAGACGGCTTACGATGAGCTGTTCAAGTCGGTAACCAATCCCGGGGCAGTTGACTCGGACAACGCCATGCTTCGATTTCTCGAGGCGGAGGAGAATTTCAAAGCACAGGTACTGCGGGGAACGGAAAGGCGAAAACTGAGCCAGTATGTTCAGTCGATTGAGGGAATCCGGGCGAGAAACCGCAATGTGGAAAAAATGTCTGGAAGGATTGCGGAGTACCTGCCGGACATTGACAAGGTTCACGCCCAGGGGGGGCTTAATGCCAGCACCCCGGAAAAACAGAAGGCCTTTACTGATATTCTGGTGGCAGCTCTGGTCACCGGGTTAACCAACGTGGTGACTTACACAATCGATGAACTCTCGACGCCGATCAAGGGATTGCCGGGAAACGAAGGGGATCACATCTCGATCCACGAGTTGGGCCATCATGGCGGTTACAGCGGCAAGGGCGCCGATGAAATCAGGGAACAGATCCGCATCGGGCATGTTCAGCAGGTCGCCACAATCGCCCGGCGGCTGCAAAACGTTCCCGAGGGCGGGGGGACGATGTTCGATAACACCATGATCTTCTATTTTCCCGAAAACGGGGAAGGTCATCACAGCTGGGGAACCGAGGCACCTTTCGTGGTACTCGCCGGAAGGAACTGCAGGCTGGAGATTTCAGGCCGTTATATCCGCCTGCCTTACCATGCCACACCGGGCCACAAGACCCTTGGAAACTGGTACACGACGCTGCTCAATGCCCATGGCAATCCGATTCGGCACTATGGCGATCTCGACCTCGACATGTCCCGCAAAAAACTGGAACAGACCGGGGCCATCCAGCCCTTTCTGAAAAGTTGACCTGGCAGCGCAGGGGGTGGACGGGTTCTTTCAGACCTGGTGAAAGCCGTCCAGCGGCGTCAATGCCAGCAGGATCGAGATCGGGGCATGCACCAAATCAGGAACCCCGGCATTGTCAGCGGGATTCCTTGATTCCAACGCAATACAGCGACTCGTTCGAACGGAGATAAAGCCGTTGTTGGCTGACTGCGATCGAACCGTTGAAGTCGCTGTCGTCTTCGAAGCGGTTGACTGCCAGCAGTTTGTAATCGGGTTGGGCAGCAAAAACAAACACCCCGCTGCGGCGGCTGGGGACGATGATTTTTCCGTCGACATATACGGGAGATGCGTAAAAAGGACGCCCGCCTGCTTTCAGGCCTCCCAGTCGCTTCTGGTAGACCACCTCCCCTGTTTGGGCGTTCAGGCAGACAGCCTGGCCCCGGTCGCTGACCCAGTAAAGGTGCTCACCGTAAAGAAGAGGCGTGGCCACGTAGGAACCGGTTCGGGTGGACCAGAGGGTTGCTGATTCCGGGAGGACCTTGCGTCCGCCAACGCGAATGGCCTGTCCTCCGGTAGATGGATAGCCACCAAACGTGTAGGCAACATCGTCAGCAAAAACGATACTCGGTGAGATGTTTCCAGTAAGCCGCAAGGACTTGTAGGCCAGCAACTTTCCGGTATCCGGATTAATGGACCAGAGTTCACCGACCGCGCTGATCAGGAGTTCCCTGGATCCGTTCTTTAGTGAAGCGATGGTGGGTGTTCCGTAGGCCAGTTCCAGTGATCCTCCCTCGGCTTTCCAGGCTTCCTTGCCACTGGCCTGGTCAAAAGCGTAGATGGCACGGGCTTCTTCACCGGCATTGATGATGACTTTGTCGCCGTAAAGGATGGGGCTCGAAGCGGAACCCCAGCGACGGTTGCTCGATCGCGTGCCTACATCGACCCGCCATTTTTGGTTCCCCTCCATGTCGAATGCATAGACACCGGATTTCCCAAAAAAGGCAAAAATCATCTCTCCGTTGCTCGTCGGAGTACTGCTTGCATAACCATGTTCCTGCAGAAAACCGCTGTACGCATCTTCCGGATGGACAGCGGAAATGGTTTTCTCCCACAGCGTTTCCCCGTTTTTCCGGTTCAGACAAACCAGGTGACGTTTCAGCGTTTCCCGCCTGCCGGAGTAACAGGTGACGATCACCCGGTCCCCGGCGATGATGGGCGATGAAGATCCGGGGCCGGGCAGTTTGCTTTTCCAGACGAGATTCCGTGTTTCGGCCCAGTTTGCGGGAACTCCTTTCTCCTTGCTGATCCCCAGTCCATCCTTGCCCCGGAAACGCAGCCAGTCCTCGGACCGCACTTTTGAGTTAATGAGCAGTAAGAGGCAGAAAAATGCAAATTGGATTCGGTTCATGTCACGGGATTCCGGGTAAAGATGTATGGGGACACCTTCTCAAACCCCCGGGGAGAGTGCGGGTGTCTGACCATTTCTGGAAATTGAGAAAGTTTGCGGTTGAGTGCCTGGATGGCCCCTGCCGGTTCAGGCCGGTGGGTGGACAATTACCGGGAATCGGCGGGTGTATCTTGGCCAACGATTGGAAACGGCCGTCAGGATCAGGACCCAGGAGACCATGTTGCAGGGGGACTGAAAGGAATGCATTGCATCCTCGGGGATCCTGACGACACACTGATGTTCGAAAGGCTTTGAAGGATCAAGGACTAGGTTTCGGATACGGAGGATCCGTTTCTGGGAGACCCTGCGGGATTCGGTCCGGACGTCCGTCCCCTGCTGGTAGGTGACGTGCTCAAAGCAGGCCAATACGAGGTCAATCCGGCGAAACTTGAGCAGCCCGGATTGGTACAGGAAAATGCTGTAGGCTTCTCCGGGGTGTAGCGGATGTTGCGAAATTTCGACGTTGGAAGGACCCACTGCAGCGATTTCCAGCATCTGGGCAAAAAACCTGAAGATGGCCCAAATCGCCCCGATCACAAAAATGGGTACCATTCCAAGGGCCACCCAGTTGATTGAACCACTGGCGATAATTCCGTTGACGACCAGGACCGTCAGTGTCGAGGCCACACCCAGCAACACGAAGCAGAGAAAGGTAATCGAAAAAAAGAACCACAATGATTCGTTGTTGACCGGGAGACGATGCTGCAGGCGAACGCCGGGACTGTTTGAAATGAATTCGTGCCTTGGGACCGAGGGCAGTTCTTCAGTCGGCTTGCGTCCCGCTTGCGTGATGTCAAGGTTGGACGCGGAGATCGAGATCGCGGATTTTCTTTCCGGTGATACGCTCAGGGCCAGGATGGTATTGATGGTCTGAAAACCGCCGATCCCCATCATCAACAGGGTGACTGCCAGGCGAATCCAGAAACCACTGGCGTTATACCCCGGCTGGTCGTAGGAGGCCTGTCCGATCTGATAGGTCAGCAGGGTGGCAAACAGCACCAGGCCGATCAGGAGTATGGACGAATAAATGATGACCGCACTCAGCCCCCCAATCCTTCTCGAACCGGATTGCCTGTGTCCTTTTTTCTTTTCAAAAAATGAGAAAAAACGTGCCATCAGTCGGGTTGTTGGAGGTACGCAGTATTGAGTTTTGACTGTCGATTGGAAAAAGCCACCAGCCCCACGTTACCGGCAGGTTTTCCCAGTTGCTTTGCGTGGAGTTTGTCCCCATCCGGTTTGTCCAAGTCCGAGTGAGCTGGCATTCAGGCCGGAATTCGCAGTGGGAAAGGATGTTCCACCTGTCTGGATTTGGGGCACGTGTTTGATGAGGTACCTGTTTTTATCCGGTACCTGTTTTTACCCGGTAACTTTGAGTTGGACTTCGGACTTTCCCGGCGGAGTTGGCTCTGTGGAGTTGGCTCTGTGGAGTGCGCTCTGTTGAGTGCGCTCTGTGCCGGACGCCGTTGACCCAAAACGCCTTCTTTTAACTTAATCCAGATCCGACTTTCGCAAAAGGGTTTGGCGGACTCTGCCGACCCTGCGACGTACAGCAGGAATCCCCCTGGGCTTGGGGTCTGGTTCATCAGGCTCAAAAAAGATGGGATCCAGCTCGTCTTCGGTTGTGCTGAATTCTTCCGGTTCCGTTATCGACGGTCCGATCCGCTGACGGGCGGCATTTCCGGCTCTGACCGTCGGTCCTGAGTCCCATGTTTCAATCCCGTCGATTTCACCCAGATATTTCGATTTGACTTCAGGGTGTTTGATGATCTCATCAGCCGAACCGCTGCACAGGATCTGGCCGTCACTGACCACGTAGGTGCGTTCGGTAATCTGCAGGATTTCCCGGGCAGCGTGATCGGTGATCAGGATGGCGATTCCCTCATCGCACAGCCTGCGAATGATCTGTTGAATGCTCTGCACGGTTACAGGATCGATCCCCGCGAAAGGTTCGTCGAGCATGATGATCTTGGGGTCTGAAACCAGGCAACGCGCGATTTCCAGTCGGCGTCTTTCTCCGCCCGAGAGTGCCCCCGCCTTGGATTTGCGGATCTTGGTGATTTCAAATTCCTCCAGCAATTCGGCGCAACGGTCTTTTCTTTCCCGCCAAGGCATCCCCAGAAGCTCCATCATTGCCAACAGGTTTTGTTGGGTGGACAGCTTGGCGAAGACGCTCGATTGCTGGGGCAGGTAACCCATCCTTCCGTCCCGCGCCCGTTTGTACATCGGCCAACTGGTAACATCCTCGCCATTGAGGTGGACTTTTCCGGAATCGGGGGCAAGCAGTCCACAGGTCATACGGAAGCTGGTTGTTTTTCCAGCCCCGTTTGGTCCCAGCAAGCCGACGAGTTCGCCCTCGTTGACTTCAAAGCTGACGCCGTTGACGACTTTGCGTCCTCCAAAGGACTTGACCAATCCATCGACCTTTAAAACGGGCATGCGGTTCTCCTTCACCGGCATCGGAATTCGGCTTTAGCGAATGAATCCCATTCTGCTGAAATTTGGAAAGTAAGTCGGTTGTCGCCAGGCGTGTGGCCAATAAATGAACAGGGCTTTTCCGATCAGGAATTTGCGATCGAAAAAGTGGCCATGCTCCCAGGCCCTGGCATCGAGACTGCTCGGACTGTTGTCGCCCAATGGCATGAACTGATCGGGCCCGAGCACGTAGTGGTAATCATCTGAATCATGTATCTGGCTACTGAACAGCTCGTCCGCCTGATCGCTGCTCCATAGCGTGGGATCCTCGAAAATATCCCGGATGGCTGAGGCGGTCAGGTCGGACGATTCGACGATTCCGAAATTGCCACCCCCTTCGATGATTGGCAGGTTGGTGTATTCGGTGACTTCGTCCCAATAGCCTCTGGGTGAATAGATCCTGCGGTTATTGATGTAAAAGATGTCGCGCAAAACCCGAAGGCGGCTGATTTCCAGATGGATGGCTTCGCCCCCGACCCCCACGGGCTCGGCATCCCCTGGTGCATCCTCGGAATATTGCGGTTGGGGATAACGGTCCTGCACGTTGACGTATTCGGTCGATCCATCAAAGCGGATGACCTTTTCGTTAACCCAGAGGTAGAGCTTGTCGTCACAGTTGGCGAATCGGATTTTATGGGTGCCCTTGCCACGAATGGGAGTTTTTCCAGTAGGGTTCTCAACCGCTTTGCCACCCGGGTTGATGAAGACAATTTTTTTGCTGTCGCTGGACAGGGTCGCAACACCGGACTGGACGTTGATGGAGCATTGGAAATGGATTCCGCTTTTGACAAGGTCCAGTTTCAACTGCCCGGCGTCGGACTTCACCTCGATGGTACCTTCCATGGCCAGGTCACCTACCCAGTGAACACCCGATTTGAATGCCAGGTAACGCCCGCTGTTGGCGACCTTCATCCAGTCCTCCACGGAAAATGAATTCTCCAGTCGCTTGGGCATGAAGAAGTTGTAGGCATAAAAATCGCCGATAAGCTGTCCCCGGAAATCCTTGAGGCGAGGTGGGAGTTCACCCTGCCGGATATATTCGACCCAGTCCCTGGTGTGGGGAACGATGTGCCGGTAGCGCAGCCACCGGGTGGATTCGCCTGATTCCAGTGAAAAAGTGGGGTGGCTCCCGGTCGAGTCGATCTGCCAAGAGCGGTTTTCCGGTGTTTCACTCCATTCGTTCCAGCGGGATGGCCACTGGACCTTTTTCAGGGACTCACCGATGTGGAAGGTGTCGTCGACCAGTTGCAGCATCACCTTGAGTTTGTGGTGTGGTTTGCGCTGGATTTCAAAGTCGTTGTTTTGTTCCGGGGTTTTCACGTAGACATTGCCGAATTCCAGCTTGAGTGTTTCTTCCGGCAGGCCTACCAGTCTCTTGATGTAGTTCTGCTTTGGATTGGCCGGGTATTTGAAGACAATCACGTCCCAACGCTTGGGGTCGCCGGTTTCATAGGCAAACTTGCTGACGAGGATACGATCACCATAAAAGGAGTCCTGATTGGTTTTCCAACCCTTGCCCAGGTTTCGTTTCAGAGTGTGGGTATAACGGCAGATGGGACAGGTCGCGGTGCCGGTGTACCAGTTCCTGAGGGGGTCGGTCACCAGTTGTCCACGATCATTCCGAACAAGAGGTGGTCGCCTGTCGGGGTTTTCGTTGCTGGCTCCTACCCTGAAGTTGTATCCACATTGTTCGCAGTGCATATCGACATGGCGGCCCTGGAGGGTGGGGGCCATGGAACCTGTCGGGATGACGAAGGCCTCGGCTTCGTAGGCCCGAAAAAGGAGCGCCAGGATAATGGCAACGACGATGGACTCGATCGTCTCGCGGACACCCTGGTCCGCGAAGAACCCGATGGAGTTTTTTTGGCTGGACGGGGAAAAACTATCGTCGGCGGAACGACCCGCCGCAGGCGATTTTTTCTTCGATTTGTCTTTTTTTGCCGGTGAGGAGACCTCGAAAGGCCGTTTCTTTTTTTTCATGAATATTTTTTAAAGGCAAACAGGGCTCACGAGGTCCGGTGGGTGGCCGGAGCCCTCGCCGCTGAAACCTGATTTATAGTCAAATTTCGGAAAAAAAGATACTTGCATCCAATTTGATAGCAGAACGTGTGGGGGAAGCGATGGCCGGCCACTGCCCCCGGGGAACGGACGTTTCAATCAAGGGGGCTGACGATTCCGAGAATCCCGTTTTTCTTGGGGCGAAGTGGGCTGTTTCGCGAATCTTTGGAGAGTGGAACATTGTCCCCAACAACGAAGTACTCATCGGCCCCCAGTTGAAACGATGCATCCGTACGGGATGCGAAGTAATGGATGTCTCGATGGATTTTCCAGCGGTTCAACCTGGCACCGCAATTTCCTGCGCATTCAAGCCGGATTTTCTGCGTGATGAAATCCGGGTCGGACAATTGGCGGGAATGGCTGACGTTCAGCTTTCCCCGGTTCGACTCCGGAGTTTCCCCTCCTGTTTGGCAGGACGTTCGGGCCCAGCCATCCAGCAGTCCGAATGAAAGGGAGGCTGCTTGCGAGCCGCCCTTGATTTCTGAAGAGGAATCGATGAGCACACGTCCGTTCTGGCGGATGACCTGCCAAAGCTCGGATCCCTCCTGCCTGAAACCGAAGCTGACCCTGCCGTACTTTTCCGTTTCCAGCTGGGCAACCAGGTGCAGGCCCGCTGGCTGCCCGGATAGATTTTCAATTTCCAGTTCGCAGATCAGGTCATCGCAGCGGTTGAGGGAACGTGAATGGGTCTGGTTGTATCCATGGAAATCCTTGATGTCCTCTGCCCGGGCGTGACGAAAGGTGGAGAGGTAGTTGGCGAAATTTCGATGTTCGATCGTCCAGTTGCCGGAACAGGTGATGGGGAAAGTGAGCCCCGGTTTGTTGGAGAGCCATTGTTCCGGCCGGGAACGCCGGCTGTCAAAAACGAGTTGTTGCATCGCGTTCAGAGAGGCATCCGGTTTGGGTGTCCGGTGACCACCTACCAGCAGATCGCCCTGGTCAAATTCAATCAATTCTCCCGGCAGTCCCAGCACCCGTTTGATGGAGTGTTGTTGGCCGTTGCGAAAGGCGATCACATCCCAACGCTGGATTTCACCGGTGGTTTCAAGGGATTGGATCTTCACCCGATCCCCCGGATGGCGTTTCGGGTTTTGGGGGATGGTGTCAATTTTGCCGCACAAAGGACAGCAGGATTCGCTCAAGGCTTGTTCGGCATCTACCCGGTAGGAATTCGTGCAGCGGGAACAGTCGACCAGGAAATGATCTCCCGCAAAGGTGGGGGCCATCGAGGCACCGTCAATTCTCGCAACCGGCAAACGCTTCGGAACGCTGTCACGCATTCCGCCCGTGTCCCCGATGTTCTTTACCGGCAGCTCCGGTGCTTCGGGCCGGGATTGGGAGCACCCTGAGATCAGCAGCGCTGTCAGAAACGCCAGAGAGAGCGGTCGGGTGCTGGACGGCCTCGAATGAAACAAATTGGATCCTCTCAATGCAATCGGGAAATCCGTTGGGCAACGGGCGAACCGACGGTCCGTGACGCAGGTCGCGTGCGGGCGGCTGGGAAACTCTGGCGATAGTTGCCCCGCTACGGGGAACCGAATCCGGGTCCCGGTGGCATGAATCTTTTGCCACTGGATTCATCAGGCCGATCCGTTCAGAATACGGTTTTCCCGTATGGAGTCTTCACGCCATGAATTACATTTTATCGCCGCTTCCGCTTTTCGTCCTCTCCTTTTTCGCGTGCGTTGCGAATCTGTCGGCGGATGACTGGCCACAAATCCTTGGTCCCAACCGGAACGGGCGGGCAAACGGTGAGACCCTGCTGGAGAAATGGCCCGCGGGCGGTCCGGAGAAAATCTGGAGCAGGCCCTGCGGAACCGGTTTTGCGGGGGTCGCGGTCAGCGATGACCAGGTTTACCTCTTTCACAGGATGCGGGACCGGGATCTTCTGGAATGCCTGGAAGCAGCTACCGGCCAGCTGGTCTGGAAACAGGATTTCCAGGCGGTCTACCGGGGCGGATTCTCCAGTGATACCGGTCCACGCTGTGTTCCCCTGGTCAGTGGCGGGCATGTTTATCTGTACGGTGCCGGTGGAACGCTTCGCAAGTTGGCCCGGAAAGATGGCAAGCAGGTCTGGTCCAGGAACCTGTTCGCTGAATTAAGAGCCGACGAAGGCTATTTCGGGGCAGGCAGTTCGCCCATCCTGGTTGATGGGGTCCTGGTGGTGATCGTTGGGGGCAAAAAAGGAGGCATTGTTGGAATCAACGAAAAAGGAGAAACCAGCTGGAAAACGGAACCGGATACCGCCAGCTATTCGTCACCCGTCGCACTCACTTTTCAGGAAAAAAAATGCGTAGCCTGTGTTTCCAAGTACCGGCTGAAAATCGTCGGTGTTGCCAGTGGCGAGGTTCTCCTGGATCAGCCTTTTGGGGAAAGGGGGCCTACGGTGAATGCGGCTGCTCCCCTGGTATTCGAGAACCGGCTTTTCGTGACGGCTGCCTACCGGATCGGCGCCCGCATGATCTCCCTCGAAAGCCGGGAGACCGTCTGGGAAAACGACACGTCTTTGTCCAGTCAGTACACGACCAGCCTGTTTGACCGAGGCTACCTGTACGGGTGCAACGGACGCGAGGATTTTGGAAATGGTTCCCTGCGATCCGTTCGTGCTGCTGACGGAAGGGTGATGTGGGAAGAAAAACGGAGTGGTATCTGCCACCTGATCCAGGTAGGACAACGAGCGCTGGTCTGGAACATAGAGGGAGTTTTGAAGTTGGTCGAACTCAATCCCGAGAGGTATGTCGAATTGGCCAGCGCTGAGGTGTTTTCCCAAAACAGCAAATCGCTGCCGGCACTTTCCAACGGTCGTTTGTTTGTTAAGGCCAATGGGGATCAACAGCCTGGAAAGCTGGTCTGCCTGAAGGTTGGAAAGTAGGGTTCACCAGGGTTGGATCCAGGTAACGCGTCCCCGGTCGGAGCAACGTTGGAACCCGATGGAACGCAAATTGGAACGAATCTGGCAGCTTTCTGGAAACTGCCGTTAGAAAGTCGTACGTTGCCGCCCGGTTTTGAAACCCTGCCAGGTTTTTCGAATTGGAAATGTTTATTGCTGTTCGATTGTCAGACGTTGGTCCACACCCGGTTCTGTCAATTCCTGTATGGAACCGTCGGGCCATTTGACCACGATCTTTTCGATTCTTTCAGTTTTTCCCAATCCGATATTGGTCGGAATCTGGGTCTGTGACAGGTAGCTTCGTGTGGGGCTGACGAGTCGTTCAAATGAACCGTTTGCTGTTTCAACGGTGATCGTGGCCCCAAAAGCGTCCTGGTTGCCGTTCTTTCCCTTGAGCCGGATCTCAATCCAGTGATTGTCCTGCTGCTGGTCATTGCGAAGCAGGCGAGGCTGATCGTTTACCGAGGTGATGACAACGTCCAGATCGCCATCACCATCGATATCCGCATAGGCCAGCCCCCGTCCTGCCATCGGTTTACAGAGGTCTTTGCCACACCGCGTTTCATCCACCGTGACGAACTCGCTTCGTTGATCTTCACCGGCATTCCAGAAAAGGTGGGGTGACTGTCGATAGGTCTGTTTTTTGAATTTTTTCTGGATCTCTTCTTCGAGGTGACCGTTGGCGGTCAGGATGTCGAGACGACCATCTAGGTCGTAGTCCAGGAAGCACATCCCAAAAGTCAGTTCAATCCGGGTTTCCGGGCCCAACCCGGTTCCGACCGATTCGTCCGTGAAGATGGGGTCTTGTCCCTGCTTGACGTAAAGGGACGCAGGTTCGAGAGCAAAATTGCCAATAATGAATCCCAGGGAGTCATCGGATCGAAAGCGTGCCGAATCAATGCCCATCGCTCCGCGTGCATTCCCCTTGTCATCGTAGGCAATGTTCGCGTTTTCGCCGACCTCGACAAAGGTGCCATCTTTGCGGTTTTCAAAAAGCAGGTTTCGCACCGTGTCATTGGCGACAAATACATCCAGCCAGCCGTCATTGTTGATATCGACAAAGCAGAGCCCCAGGGACTTGCTGAGTGGTTTCCGGTTCTGACGATCGACCAACTGGATACCACTTTCTGCCGAAACATCGGTGAACTTGCCGTTTCCATCGTTTCGATAAAGGTAAGGGAAGGCGCCGTCCATTACCTGTGGCTTGACGTAGGCCTTGATTTTTGCAGTCAGCCTCGGGTCCAGGTCCAGCTCCTTTTCTGCAGTCCAGTCGACATAATTGCAGACGAAAAGATCGAGCCGGCCGTCATTGTTGTAGTCGAAAAAACCGCAACTGGAGCCCCAGTCCTTTTCCCGGCCGGCAACTCCCGCCTCGTCGGTGATCTCCACGAAGGACCCTTTTTCGTTGCGGAACAGGCGGTTACCGCCAACAGCCGAGACAAAGAGATCTCTCCAGCCATCGCCGTTGATGTCGCCCACAGCGCAGCCCATCCCGTAAAAATTGGCAGCCAGGCCGGCCTCCTCCGTCACTTCCCGGAAATTGCCTCGTCCATCGTTCTGGTAGAGCTTCATGGTGGGGGCAGGTTGGTCTTCAGGTTGCTCCCCGGGCCAGAAGGTCGAATTGACAAAAAACAGGTCCTGGTCGTTATCGTTATCGTAGTCGATAAACGCGACTCCTCCGCCCATGGTTTGAGGGAGGAGTTTCCTTTCAAGATGCCCATTGGTGTGGGTGAAATCAATTCCACTGGAATCGGTAATGTCAGTGAACCGGACGGTCGGAATGGCTGCTACATCCGGCCGTGTTTTTGCGGCTCCGGTTTTTTTGACCTCGGTGACCTCCCGTTCCGGTTGGTTGGCGAAAAGGTAAACGCCGTAGCCAACGGCCCCACATGCAAGCAGCAACCCGAGCACGATCAGGGACTTTTTTGCAGCCCTGCTGACCGCCTCGTCATCGCCCGTTTCCTCTTCTTCCCTGGCTATCCGGTCAGGGTCCTGTCTGTTTTTGGAATTCGTCATGTTGTCTCGAAAGAATGCGGTATTTCGATGAATGAGTCCAGCGAAGGGCATTAATGCCCGGGGAGAATTTTTTCAGTTCCCGAAGCATCCTTGTTGCCGCTGGTTTGAAGTTCAAATGCGTCCTCCCGGTGGAGGTCGTAAACGACCGTCCCCTGACTTGCGTGTCGTGCCCAGGGGTATTTCCGGGTCGCCAGTGGGACTGCGATCTGGCGTGCGGAGTCATCTGCCTTGTACTTGAGGTGCTCCCCGCGATGGAACTCGATCTGTTGCTCCAGCTCCCGAAGGTTTTCGTCAGCCTTGTCTCCGGCAACCTGTTCCGAGATCGCTTTTTCCAGATCGGCTTTTTCCAGGACCAGGATCTGGGTCAGAACATAGTGGGCCGTCACGTTTTCCGAATCGATTTTCAGAACCTGCATGAAGCGGGATTTGGCCTTCTCAAAAAACTCGAAACGTGCATCCCGGTTTTTGGGGCCCCGTTCCTGTTTTCCACGTTCGAAGAGCGTCTCTCCAAGAAGGTTCAACACCACGTAATCACGGGTGAAATCAAATTTCCGTTTGACGGTCTCAGCAGAACGGTACTCGATGGCGCCTGTGAGATTTTCAATCGCTTCGTCAAGGAAACCTTGCTGCTGCTGCACAACCCCCTTGAGCCAGCGAACTGTCCAGTCAGGATACTTTTCAGTCCCCCGGAACTTTTCAGCACGGTTAATCGCGTCCACCGCCTCATCCAGGCGGGCTTCCCGGTTGTAAACCCTTGCCAGGTTGATCGGGCCGTGAAACTGGTTGAGTTCCTCCACCTTGGTGAAGGCTTCCTCAGCCTGGCGAAGCTGCCCGTCGACCCCTTTTCCCTCCAGCAGAAGGCCGATGCCATAGTCATTCCATCTCTGCCAGGGCGGGATGTCGCGGGGAGCGTTTTCAACGCCCGCCTCGAATCCCGTGACAGGAAAGGTGACACGGTCAGTGGCCAGTGTGGTAATGGGCAGGTCGTTACGGTATTCATCTCCCAGCAAGGTGCCGCGTAAACCGATGTTTTTCTCCTGGTGGAATCGGGAGATGTGGTTCATGTAGGTCTGGTCAAACTTGCGGTACTGCAACTTGATCTCGACCGTCACTGGGCCGGCGATGTCTTCCGGTACTTTGAGCCCGTAATGAACGGCCTGAGCGGCCCCCGGTGGAATCTGGTGATTGTAGAGGGGGACAAAGATGTCGTGGGCGTTTCGGCGGTCGATCCGGTTTCCATTCCTGTCAAGCATGAAAACGTTGACAAAATGAGACCAGGGATCCACCTTCTTCAACTCGTCCAGTCCGCCGCTGCGGCCGATTACCCGTCCTGCGGTACGTTCTCCATCCGGACCATACTTTGCGTTCTCGATGACGGTCACGTCCATCCAGATTTCGTTGGAGTCGGCCGTTCCCTGGGTAAAGATGTGTCCCAGTTTCAGCGTGCGGATCAGTGACTCGATGATGTATTCTCCTCCGGGTTCGAGAGTCTTCATCTCCGGTCGCAGGGGCGCGGTCAGCTGATCTGTAATTTCATTTCCGTCACGAATGCCGAACAGGTCGACGCGGGTGATGCCCTGCATGAACTCCTGGTGTTTTTTCAGGGCTTCGTCTTCTCCCTTCATCCAGAGAATGGCCGTGTTGGCAGAAGGGAACATGTGGTCGTGTACCTCGAATTTACCGGTCAATGAATTCGGAAGGGCTCCAAAATCACCGGATTCCTTTCTTGGCATGTGACACTCGTTGCAGTTGGTTTGAGCTTCGGGAGGGTAATAGAAACTCCTCAGTCCATGACCCGAAACCCCGCTCAGTAGATATGCATCGTAATGATTCTGGCCTCTGAGGAATTCCTTGTAGTCGGTCACTTCAGCCGGGAGGTGGACCTTGTGGCAGGTCGAGCAGAATTCCTCGGTTTGGTGAAACGGCTTGAGCATCATCTGCTTGTGGAAAGAGGGCTTTGCCTTGACCAGCTGGTGGTTGACCCATTTGAGCAACGGGCTTTCCGAGGAGGCGAACGGGTAATGAATGGGTTCTTCGATGGTGTAATCGGCGTTGCCACGATTTGAGTTGACGTTGGAAATGGCATGGCAAACGGTGCATGTTATGCCGGCATGGGCAGTTGGGTCGTGCAACATGTCAAAGTTGGGATCGTCAAATCGCCCTGACAGGAAAGGGACAGGGTCGTGACAACCGGCACACCACCGTGACGACTTGATCGATCGCTCGGTTCTGGTTTCCGCAACCGAAGCCAGGTAGGCCGGATTGTTGAACGAGCTGAATTTGTGAGCACTTTTCGACCAGTCTGCATGAATGTCAGCGTGGCAATCAAGGCAATATTTGTCATTCATCAGGACATCCTGGTGAATAAAGTCACCGTCATCCGTTCGAACCAGGGAAGGTTCGAAATAGTCAGCACTCTCCGGTGCACCGGCTGTCTTGAAATCCCGTGGGTCCTGTGCCTGAAAGATCACCATTCCGA
The DNA here is from genome assembly GCA_036336715.1 of Planctomycetota bacterium. Taxonomy (GTDB): domain Bacteria; phylum Planctomycetota; class Planctomycetia; order Pirellulales; family Pirellulaceae; genus JABAAE01. The sequence continues at coordinate 36,662 of JAYZFP010000179.1, read as the reverse complement.
CGATCACAACCGCTGTCGCCATGGCGAATCGGATACCCGTTTTCCACTTGATGGGTGGGCCGGATAGCCGATGAATGCAGTACAGCCAGATGGCGGCCACTGGTGTCAGCACGTGGGTCCAGTAGACCACCATTCGCATGGTTGGGGACTTGAGATCGATGATGTTACGAGTCAGGCCGATTCCTGAAAGCAGCAAAAGGATGCTGATCGCCAACAGTACGTATCCGACTCTCACAGCGGCCCGGTTCTTTCGCCGGAAGGTGGCCCGAAGGTGGAAAGCTGCGAACAGAATGAAGGGGATGACGATCATCAAGCCGAGGATCAGGTGCAGCAGAAACATCCAGATGTAAAAATAGTCTTGGTACAGTTTCTGGGTAAATGATTCCAGGGCCGTGATGCTGACCAGGTAGATTGAATTGGCGGCCAGCAATGCAAACAGACCAAACACCAGGTAGAGGGCTATTTTAAGCCTGGGGGTAACTGCAGGGATGTATTTGCGTTTCTTGCCGGGGTGGCTGCCGCCAGCTTTTTCTGCCGGTCGGTCGGTCGTGGATTGCGTCTCGTTCTTTTTGTCAGACATCTTGCTACGTCATTGAAGGGGACAGCCCGAATGAGATCGGACGGCGGACCGCCTAAACAAGGCGGGTCGAATCGTCAGTTGCGAAACAGACAGGAAATAATACCCGAAGGGTCCTATCTCCTGGCCGAGTTTTATCGCAACACGTTTGCAATGGACGCAGCGGAGATCATTCCGGGGGAAGATCCAGCAAAAAGGAGAGGGTCCGCGGAGTCTCACCGGGACAGGGATTTGATCTTGTCGAATTTTCCGGATATCGACTCTCGCGATCAGCCTGTAGCAGGCCCGGCTCGGCGGACTGCCAATTGAGGGCAGGGCACGGTTCAGAACTGGGCCGCGAACGATTTTTCCGGCACAAGGAGCCCGAGCAGGGGCGGGAAGGCAATCGCTGGGCAGGGGGCGTGGTGGCTTTCGAAAGACCGTTTTCAGGAATCCATTCAGGAATGAACGGCCCCCGGGGTTCGCTCGGGATGCCCGACTCTTTTCCGACGGATCCTTCCGCCGCTTCCTCCTGGCGATGCTCCTTCATGCGATCGCCAACATCGTATCCGGCAGCTTTCAGTTCCCTGAGCCGCGCCTTGTTTCCGATGATCACGTAGTCACCGCAATCTGCCCATGAATCCCGGGAACCCAGAATCAAGAATACGGTCATCAGGAACCATGCTCCCTTGAGGGCGATTTTGGCAATTCGCACTTCAGGCCCGGCATTTCGACACATGGAACGGCGTCGGATCGATGCTTTTTTCGGGGTGTTGGACATGGTTGAACTGGAGAAGGAGGATCTTTCTATTTTACGCAAATTGGTTGAAGCCTGTTCGGTTGGCCCATTTGCAAGCCAAAACGTCGCTTTTGGGCCTCGAGAGAACAACTTCAGTCCTGGTACAGGTCCAATTGCTCCCGGTCACAGATGATTTTGAAAAGATCCCGAACTTGGAAAAGAGCCTCCCGGTAAAGGAAGCCCTTCAGCAGTGGACTCCGCTCACCCAGAAGGTAAAAATCGTCCACGCCAGTGAGTAACCGTCTGGGGTCCCCGGCATTAACAACGCCAGGGTGCGTTTTCATATCAACCCCTGCTTCCCGATCCGCATCGATGGCGGAAGGCCCGGCTGGTTGCCCCAAATCGAATTCACAAACAACCGACGACTGCTCGGAGCTGGTTCGCATGTCGATCAGAACATCGGCCCGGAAGGAGGCCTCTGGAACGGGGCCCGCAGTAGCCGGATCAAGCACCTGGATTTGAAAGACCCGGGGATCCAGTTCCAGTGCGGTGTCCCATTCCTCCGGAAGTTCGTCCTCTGCAACCGTAACCTGCAGACGATCGATTCCACCCACCAGCGAATCGCTCAGCAGATCACATCCTGCAAGCCGGTTCAGGTAATTTTCGTGGTACGAATTTTCGCAGGTCACCGACTGGAAAAGTTCCTCCTCGTTCAGGGACGGGTCCTGCGCAAGAATCGCACGCCTTCCCAGGGGCGTCATCCTGTCGGTCAGGTTCAGTGTTGAGGACGTTTGGATGGGGGGGGCCCGGAAAAGTCCGGTTGCCGAATCCGAATGGCCCAAAAGTTGTACCGAGTATCCCATGAAACGGCCGTACAACGCCGCTTCGAGGGCAAGTGGGTTGTGCCCGATTACCACGATATTGGCTGGTGATTCGACTGCCATGGTTTTCTGCTTTCTTTCATGTTTCGGCTGATTGCAGCCTTTGGTGTCCGGTTGGCCGGCGATTACCGCTCAGGTCGGATGGCAAATGTATCAAAGTCGACTGGCTGTTTGAGCATCATCCTGCAGATGATATCGGCAGTGCCGGTAGACAACTGGAGCCCGGCTCGAAAGTGTCCCGTGGCAACAAAAAGGTTTTCATGTTCTGAGTGTTGGCCCACGTAGGGCAAGCCGTCATAGCTCATCGGTCGCAGCCCTGTCCAGCTGTCAATGACCCGCTGTTCGCAAAGTTCTTTGGAAATGTCGGTAGCAAATTTCAGCAATCGCGATAATTCGGCGTTTGATTTTGACTTGTCAAATCCTGATTCCTCCTCGGACGAGCCGACGAGCAGGTGTCCATCCATTCGGGGAACAAGGTAACGGTTCCCCTCATTGATAATTCGCTGAAAAAGTGGCCTGGGGAACTTGTAAAGGAGCATGTGTCCCTTGACGGGAACGACCTGGCAACTGGAGAGATTTCCCAACAAGCTCGACGACCACGCACCGCAGGCCACGCAGACGGAATCGAATTCGTGCCGATTCCCTCGTGCCATGAGTTGAACCCGGCTCGGTAAGGGGTGGATTTTCTCGACGGGGTGTTCAAATTCAAATGACACACCCAGTTTCCGGCATCCTGCCTCCAAAGCCTTCAGGTGTCTGGGGTTTCGGATCTGGCATTCTTCCGGGCAGAAAAAGGCTTGCCGGAAGCTCGCACCGCACCAGGAAGCAAGTTCCGGTTCGAGTTCCATCAAGCTGCTGCGATCGAGAGGTTCGCAGGTAATTCCCTGTTTCTGCCAGAGGTGGGATATTCCCATCAGGGATGCAGCTTCACCCGGGGTGGACGCCAGGTAGATCCCTCCGCAGCGACGAAATTCGTTATCGATGCCCGTAAACTCCAGCAGTTCCTGGCTCAGTTCGGCATGTAACTGATTGCTCCGCCTGCGGAGATGGTCCGATGCGTGTTTTGACTCGCAGGATTCCGCGGGTGGCAGGATTCCCGCTCCCGCCCAGGAGGATTCCCTGCCCGGTTGTCCACTGTCAAACAGTGTGACAGAAAAACCGTGCCGGGCCAGTTGAAATCCAATCGTCAGACCCACCACACCCGAGCCGATCACTGCAACTTTCATCGGGAGCCCCCGGGAGAATCGAGCCAGGAAAAGTCAAAGTCGATCTTGGCGGTTTCGAATGCTTGTTGCACCGTCTCAGCGACTTGACGCTGGTCTTTCGTCAGAGGGTTTTGTTCGGAAAGTGAGTGGGTAAATTGCACCAATTCGTCCAATTCATCGATATCGCTGAATTCTTCCAACAAAGTGTAACGGTAGCCCTTTTTCCGCAACTGTTCGATGGACTGCTGCAATACACGCCCGGTACTCCAATCGATCCCCTGGAAAATGTCGGGAGTCTGGTTCCTCGCTCCAACAAGGTAATAGCCGCCATCCAAACTGGGGCCAAGTACGACATCATGAGCCTCCAGTTTCTCAAAGGCCTGGTTGATGATTCGCGAGGGTAAAAGCGGGGTGTCTGAACCGATCAGGACAAGCCGGTGATCCTCGCGGCTTTCCCCGGTACTTCGGAATACCTGTCCCATGAAATTTGACATCCGGTTGCCCAGGTCGGTGTCGCTCTGGCTAACCAACTGCCAGTCGGGTGCAAGGACCCGAAAAGCCTCTTTTTTTTCCGGGGGCGTGTAGCCAATGACCTTCTGATCAATGCTGTCGGGATTGATTTTCAGGGTCAATCGCAAAAAATGCAAATAGATGGCTGCCGCATGCGAATCGCCAATGGATCTTGCAAGCCTTGTTTTGACCTTTCCTTTTTGCCAGAACTTGGCGAATACGGCAAAAGTTCTCAAAATCCAATTCCCTGCTGGGTATTTGACTCAAAACAAACGAATCGCAAGTGACTAGCGTAACGATAAGGAATCAGATGCGTTATGGTAAAGGGGAGCAGGCCAACTGCGGGGTGGGATCGTGCTGCCGCACCAGGTGGATCTTCCGGACAGGATTCATTTTCAACAAGTGGTTGAGTCTTTTAGGAACCCGGCATGACGTGTCAGAGCTTTCGCCCTGGCGAAAAAAACTGGTTGAACAGAAAACTGGTTGAACAGAAAAATGATGAAACCATTTAAATCGATTCGGGTAGCGACTTGCCTGGCAGTTGCCCTGGCACTGGTTGGCTGGAAAGGGTCAAGCGGTCAGGACAACAACCATTCGTTCCTCTCTTTTGGACAGGGAGTAACGCCCGAACAGTTGAATCAGCGGTTGGCCAATTCTGCCCAGGTAAAAAACAAACTTCTGTCGGACCGGCTGTCCAGGATGGTTCTTGACAAGTTCAGCAGCCTTGATGGGGACCAGAAAAAAAGGCTGATGGAGTTGGCCCAGGACTTCCCCCAGCAAAAAAACCGCTTTTCCTTTCAAGACAGAAAAAGGGCATTTGAAAAGGCGATTCAGGAAGATCCCGATCTGAAAAAGTCGTTTGAGGATTTGCGTTCCCGAATGGAAAAGGAAAGTCCCGGTTTTTCTGAATCCGGCTGGCCGCCTGGTGCGACCGGGGAGGGGTTGCAGAGTGAATTTCAAAATCGGATCCGGCGAGAGTTGCAGAACGCCCTTGAACGGAACACGGGTGGTGGATCCGGGGGCCCCATTCGGCAGACTGACCGGAAAGATGAAGGGGATTCAGCGGGGCCCGGAAACGTCTTGGAACGTTTTTTCTCATCGGATCTGCTGAAACCCGGGAATTTTTCCGGTGGAGGATCGGGGGGAAGCGGTCGTCCGGAAGATGGTCCCCCGGGCAGAGTGGATCGCCAACCCGGTTTCCCGGGGCGTAATTCATTTGATCCGGTCAAGGATGCCGGCCGTCCCGAAGTTCCTGCCTCAGGGAATGCAACGGATCTTGCGGATTGGTTTGATAATGGAGCACCCGAACCGTCCCCGGATTCGTCGGACGGGTTCAGTGATGACGGAACAGGCAGCAGTTGGCTCGATTGGCAGAATCGTATTTCTTCCGGTCGTGAATTTTCACCTGCCAGCGCCAATGGTGAAAACGACTCACTCCCGGACGAAAGCATCGGTCACCGCTTTAACAGGCTGGTGATGAACTCGATGGAAAGGGCAATGGAAAAGCAGGTCGGAGACGACGGAAGTGGACGCCGGAGTTCTTTCGAGAGCCTGTTTGGCAAGTTTCTGGAGAAAATGTCCAATACAAGAGAGGGCGAGATTTCCCCGGGAAACCGTTCGGGAATTTTCAGTCGGTGGGGCGAATCGGTTCAAAAAGCGGTTGGCAAGTCACGCGGCCCAAGACGCCGTCGAGGGTTCGGTTTCCGGGGTTTTGGAAATGGCCCTTCACTGCCTTCGACGGGAGGCGGCATTTCATTTCCTGCTTTTTCCCCGGCGAGCATCGCTGTATTCCTGCTGGTGGCGGCGGGATTGGTTGCCGGCATCATCCTGCTTTTGCGCAAACCCTCGATCAAAAAGCTGTTGGGTAAAAAATCAAAGTCCTCCAAAAAGACGGCCCCTGATATTCCTGAAGATCTTCGGGATCAGGATCAGGTGGTGACTCTGATTGACCGGTTTACCCTCTGGCTTTTTGGTCAGCGTGCGGACTGGTGGAACAGCAAGATCATGCAGAAAGAGTTTTCCGAATCGACACCCGAGTTTTCCGGGGACATTGACGAGGTGATTCGTATCTATGATCGGGCCCGCTATTCTCCCGGGGGGGAAGCGGTTTCTCCACGGGCTGTCATGGAGGTGAAGACGACCTTGGGAAAACTCAAGGAAAAGGCTTCTTTGCAGGAAAGTTCCACCGGCGAATCGAACTCCTGATTTGATATCAAACCGCAGATTTCCTTCAAGTCTTTTCCCCAACAGATAAACCCGGTCTCCGATCCATGTTCCAGGTCTTTCAGGTAATGTTTTCCCGAGTCGAATCCTGTCAATCGCCGGGGCAAGCCTCTGATGATCCAAAGCCGCAGGGAAAACACCCGGCGGTCGTTCATCGATCCGTCCTGCCGTGGACAACATCCATTTCGGCGGGCATTGCCGGTCTCCTCCTTGTCACGGTGATCCTGCTTGCTCCCGATCCATGCCGGGGGCAGCAGAAAATGACCCTGACCCAGGAGCAATGGGATACCGGTTTGCATGGTTTTGCGCAGGTGCTGCGCAAGCTGGGAGTGGAATTCATCCGTGATTACCGGCAATGGAACCAGTACGAGACGAAGCGAACGATGCTGGTATTAATGGGTGGGATTGCAGCCGAAGATGAAGCCTACATCGGTAAATACCTGCAACAGGGAGGCTGTGTGCTCCTGGCGACCGATTCCGATTTCGGGCCGGTCAGGATCGCTGGGCACAATGTCGAGATTGCCTATGGCGGACGGGTGCGAGCGAGGTCAGCTTCCGATGGGTACCTGCAGAACGCCGAGTGGCCACTGGTTACCAACCTGGATCGGGAGCACCCGCTTTTTTCCGGAGTCAGAGCGATCGCCTGTAACCTTCCCGCGTGGCTGAAGTTGACACCCCGCGTCAATCCGGCTGATGGCTGGAATGCGATTGCCCGTTATCCGGCGTTGAATGCCGGGTACAGTGGGCCATTCATCGTCGAATACCAGAACAGTGCGGGAGGCAGGTTGCTGATCGTTCCCGATCTTTCTGTTTACGTGAATGGATCCCTGCTGGTCGCTGACAACCTGCGGTTTCTGTTGAATACGGCTGAATGGTTGCGGGCTGGCGATCGAACCAAGTGCTTGCTGATGCTCAATCGGCAATCCGCCCTGCCCCTGAATGTGAGCAACGTCGATTTATACCAGGCTCCGCCTGACGCCGCCGAAACGAGAGAGCGTCTGGACAGGTTATGGAACAGTACCTCCACCCGAGACAAGCTGGAGCTGGCAAACGAAGCCCTGGAATTCGCGCAGGAGGAAAAACTGATTGAGGACCTGGTGGAATCGGTCAAGGTTGACGACCTGATTTCACCCAATCGCTACCTGGCCATTCTGCTTTTCCTGGCCGCTTGGAGCATCATAATTCCCTTTGTGGTTTTCCTGGTGTCGAACAGGAAAAAGCCACTGCAGAATACATCCATTGACGGCCTGAAGCCCAAGCCGACCAAGGGGCAGAAAAGTCGGGATGTCCAGGAGCGATTCCGGGCAGCGGAGGCCCTGTATGTACATTTTTTTGCCCGGCTGGGTATGGAGATTTTCAAGCCAAAGGATGTTGATCCGGACCGTATCCAGGTCCTGGGCGACCCGCTGCAGACCTCGCAGGTCCAAAACGACATGCGCAAAATCCGGGATGATCTGATCCGGCATCCGGCGGAATACTGGGAGTATTCCAAGGTGGAGGAACTGGGGCGATACATTGCCCAATGGGCCAATTTATATGAAACTGGTTTCCTCGGAGTGAGTCAGTCAAGCGAAGCTGCGGAGCCCTGAACCGGGATGCTTTTCGCGATAGCGGTGCTTTTTGTGATAGCCATGGGGAACTGTGAATCGTGAACCACCTTTGGCTTGACCGTCGACCGGTCATTGCTTGCAATCCAGGAATCGCAAGAAAATTTGAAGGCAGCGTTGTCGATCTGACCGGCGGACCGGTAGTGAGCAGCTGCAGATGAACCGGTGGACGGGATGAACACTCTTTGAACCACCAACCTGATATTTTGCAACTTGGGATAACAGAAGAAAAAGCGTGGAAAACCAAACCAATCTGGAAGATGCAGCCAGGCAGGCCAACGATTTGCTGGTGCGGACGTTGAACGACCTCGGGAAAAATCTCGTTGGAATGCAAGCGGTTATCGAACAAACCCTGATCACCCTGGTGGCCGGTGGGCATGCCTTGCTCGAGGGAGTTCCAGGCACGGCCAAGACGACACTCTGTCGTTACCTGTCGACTGTCCTCGGTCTCGATTACAGACGCATCCAGTTCACGCCAGACCTGCTGCCGACGGATGTGACCGGCACCCGGATTTTCGATCAGAACAAGGGTGAATTTGTTCTGCAGACCGGACCCGTTTTCTGCCAGTTTCTGCTGGCTGACGAGTTGAATCGTGCCCCCGCCAGAACGCAGTCCTCCCTGCTGGAAGCGATGCAGGAAAAGCAGGTGACGATCGAAGGTGAAACCATGAACCTGCCAAGTCCGTTCATTGTGCTGGCCACGCAAAACCCGGTGGAGCAGGAGGGCGTCTATCGGCTGCCCGAGGCACAACTGGATCGTTTTTTGTTCCGTATCCGGGTGGGTTATCCTGACCGGACGGGGGAAATCGAGTTGCTGGATGTTCATGAAAAACCACCCGCAGAGCTATCTCCGATCTGGGATGCCGAAACGATCCAGTCCCTGCAAGTGGCCGTGGACAAGGTCTACTGCAATGCTGAGCTCAAGGAATACATGATTGACCTGGTGCGGGCCAGCAGGTCACACGCGGATGTTTTGCTGGGTGCAAGTCCCCGGGCCGCCATCTATCTCCAGAAAGCAGCCCGGTCCCGCGCATTGATCAACGGCCGAACCTATTTTACACACGAGGATGTGCAGGCGATGGCTTACCTGGTGCTTGAACATCGAATGATCATGCGGCCGGAAGCCGAGCTCTCAGGACGCACGGCGCTGCAGGTCATTACCGAATTGATCCAATCCGTCCCACTGCGGACAGCCTGACACGAGGTCGACATGACAAATCGAGCTCGTTGGATTCTGGCGATTGCGATCTGTGGAATGGTGCTGGGGATCCTTTCGCGGATATCACCCTTTGCAATCCTCAACCTGATTTTCATTTCATGGATCGGGATCGAGTGGTTTGCTTTCCGCCTGAAGACGTTACGAGCTTACAAACTGTTCTCCGAGGCGGTGCGGGAGATTGATGGAAATGCTGCAGAATCACTTTCTCTGTCACTGAATGAAGACTATGAGGTTACACTGCGTGTGGTGTTTCATCGGCAGCTGCAGGGCCTGCGTTTTTTTCTCAGTGACCTGGTTCCCGGCGGGATCCTGAGCACGGATCGGTTTCCGGCTGTTGTGGACCTGCAGCATCAGTTTCAGGTGCAGTGGAAATACAGGATCACGCCCCAGGTGACAGGACAGTTGGCCCTGCCCGGGCTGCAGGTAACGGTTACTGATGCTTATGGTTTTTTTCGCCACCAGCAATTCGTTCCACTGCGTCAGAAACTGACTTTGCTGCCTTTTGTCATTCAGCCCCAGAGTACGGCCGAACGTATCAAGCGGGACAACCTTCAACTGATGACCGGACACCATCGGTTTCGCAAACCCGGGATCAGTTCTGAATTACTGGGAATCCGGGAATACCAGAAAGGAGATCCCCCCCGCTCGATCGCCTGGAAAGCGACGGCCCGAACCGGCAAGCTGATGACCTGTGAATACGAAAGTGAAGTTCCCATCCGGGCGACGATCCTGGCCGATGTTTCCGGTTACCAGTTCTGGGGACGGCCCGGGCCTGCGCCCTTTGACGCGATCGCTTCTGCAGTTGGTTCGTTTACCCGTCTGCTGATCGAAGACAAGGATCCCGTGGGCCTGATCCTGGCTTCGGCCGCAAACAGCACCCGCCTGCGGCCGGGTTTGGGGCAGAGGCAGCTGGTCCGTGTCTTTCAGGCCATGATGAATTCACATCCTGGCAGTCTCGCAGCGACTGAATTCTCGATTCATGAGCTGGAACTTTTTGTCTGGAGATCGCTTTACCGGATTTTTCCGGACCTGCTTGAGGACAGGCTGAATGTTGTCCGGGTCCCGATGTTGTTATTCGGTCCCCGCCGTAGATACGAATTTCGAATTCGCCGGCAAACGTCCGTTGCCCTGAGCTGGATCTTTGGTGAATCTCTTGCCCGCGGTTACCAGCTGACTTATGACGATCAGGCGTACCGGGATTACTGCAATCGTTTTTTTGACAGTTACCCGTCTGCCGTCAACGAAGCATCCCTGGTGGCGGATTTTGGCCTGGGTCGCCAAATGAAAGAATTGACCGTACGAACGATTGGTGATCGGTTGCTGGAGAGCGTGGCCCGGGCACAGGATAACGAGCTGTTCATCCTGGTTGGGGACTTCCACGTACGACCGCATGGTTTTCAGCACCTGCTCAACGCGATTCGAGTCGCGAGGTCAAGATTTCACCGTGTGATGGTGGTCACCGTTCCGGCCAGCAACGTGGCGGCAACCATTGGAGACCCGACAGCCCTGCAGGCGTTCGACTACATTCAGTCGATTAACTCGCGGGAAGGGCTTCGGCACGATGCCTCGTTTCAGCAACTGGGTGCCCTGATTGCCCCGTTGGACGATGTGAAGCTGATGGAAAAGCTGGCGGGCGAACTGAAAATACTGAAAACCGGTGGCTCGCGGGGAGCCTCGGTTGTCACCAGGGTGGGAGACTGACAACGTGTCGACGATTCCCGGCAACCAGCCTGCTTCCGAAACGTCCCGCTCCCAGCGGGAAGGCGGCAGTGAACGCGATGCCAACCAGACGGTGCCCATGGCGGCAATGGTCGGTGCCATCGCCTGCGGTGGCATTCAGGCATTGACACTTGGGGGCGGGGACCTGTTCTTTCTGCTGGCCATTGCCTCCCTGTTGGCCTGGTTTCTTTTGACTCGGCAGATCCTTCCGGTTTACCTGTTGTTTGTTGGCGGAATGATCGCGAGGATAGTGATCCTGTTCGGCGGGAGGTTTTTTGGATTCGGTGCCGGCGATTTTTTGATGCAGCTTCTGGACAGCGTCACATTTGTTGGTTTGATGGCCTGCAGTTTCATTTTCTATGAGCTGAGTCCGCAGCGGCTGGAAGGGGGACGTTCACGGGGAAGCGTTGGCAAAAAAAGCTGGCACATGTTCGAACCTTTCAGTGGCCTGGTGGTTCGTCTGCCCATCGCTACCGCGATGGCAATCCTCGTCTATTTTCTGGCCCAGCAGATCCCGTCCCCCATCGATCCGGTCATTCTGCAGGTGAAATTTGCCCAGGCTTATCTCCTGTGTTGCATCCTGTTCCTGGTTTACCTGCTGGTTCGGACCGGTTTTGACACCTGGTCCTGGCTCAGGCTCTCACCCCGTCAAGCACGGTTTTTTATCCGGGGGCAGGAAGCCTTTGAGATGCGTGAAGAACTGGATGCTGTTTGCAAGCCGGGCTGGTCGAGGGTCGATCATGCCAGTGCCGCCGGGGGCATGTTCCTGTTGCAAACGTTGTTGGCCCTCCCGTTTTCGGCAAGCATGTTTTTCCTGGCCTGGAACACCCGTGGTGGTTTCATGTGGCCGGTGGTTGCGGGGATGTTTGTTTTCCTGACCTCGCTCTACAACACGATCAAGCTCAGCCGGGGAGATGTTACCGGCGACAAGCACCTGGTCTCGCTGGTGGCCTTTGTGGTGGTGAGCGTGGTCGGCATGCGATCCCTGGGGGCTGCTGACTGGTCCTGGAAAATGATCTACTGCTGCTGGTGGGCACTTCATGCGATCATCATTATCCGCCTCAGTTACCTGTGGCTGATGGACGAGAGCATTGCCCGCCAGAGAAAATGGGATTCAGCGAAACCGTTTTCGCTGGTCCGGTTTCTTGTCATATTGGGTGAAGGTCTTTTTGGGCTTTTCGTCCTGCTCTTGGTGTTGAGCGAACTGAACTATCAATTCTGGTACCCGGGGAGTTAGTTGATGAATCTGGTAAACGACATTCTGGGGTGGGCCCTGTTGATCCTGGGTGTCATCCTAATCCTGACCATGATCAGTAGCGCGGCCAATCGGCAGATCCTGTTGTCGATGGCGCTTTCCATTCCCAGCACGATTGTCTTTCGAGCGGGTGTCGGTTTTCTCAAGATGAATGCGGCCTACCGGATGGCGCAAAAAATCGAGAAGGACGAGTTTCCGGGGTAACCGTTTGTGCGCACCCACCGTTGCGGGTTGCCAGTGTTGGGGATTCACTGGCCTTTTCGGGGACGACCGAAGTCAGCCGTCTGGCGAACCGGTGTGGAAATCAATTCGATGGTTTCGCGGATTCCTCAGCTGGAATGTCCTGGAAAGAAGCGGGAACGATCGAATTCAATTCGACCGAGCGGGGCTTGGAAAAAACAATCTCGTCGTTGTACTCGATTTGCGGTCGGCTTCGTTCGACTGTTGGGTCACTGTTTTTCCAACGCCAACCAAGTCGATGCCCGGCGAATTGTACGCCGTCATGGATTGAACCGGTCTGCAAGGGCCCAGCTCCCAGGAACCAGGTATCCTTGGCCGTGCTTTCCGCCACCAGCGTGCCGGATTGCCAAATCGGCTGTCTGCTTTCCCGGTAATAGGCAAAAACGCTGACCTTGGCGGCCCCTGAGTGGGAATCGCTCTTGGCGAGGGAGATTTCAGGAATGATCGGAATCCCGGGCGTGTTGCTGACAATGGAAGCAGCAGAGCTGAGCGTTTGACTGGCCGGTATGCCGAAAGTGATTTCATGTCCATCGGTCCCCAGGGTTCCGATCCTGGGTTCGACAATGATCTCTGCCGCGTCTTTGGTTTCCTGCAGCAGGCAGCCTGCTGCCGTCAACTGTTGCCGGAGACTGCTCACCACATAGGGTGAGTTGACAAAGCCGGCAGTTTTGACCGGGACGATATAAGAGGTGTCCAGAAAGACGGTCTGGCCGGTGAGTGGGGCAAAATTGATTTGCCCAATCACCTGGTCAACGGCATCTGACATCAGCAACTGCTCGGTAGCGGAACGACTGTTAGTCGTGCCGCAGCCAACAAGGATCGGGCAGAGGATCAGGCATAACACTGACCAGCCACGAGCAGGGATCAGGAATAGCTGTTGCAACATGTTTCCGTTTGACTGACTCGACGAAATCCGGCGGGGATTATTCAAAATCCTCCTGGATTTCGCAAGCGGGATTGGACCTTGTGGCTGGGCGTTCTTCCTTGGGACCGGCGGGAACTTTTTTGTTTCGCAATTGGGTAAATTTTTTGGACTGTTGTTCCCAAGTGGTTTAATTAAAGGGGCTTATGGCAAATTGATCAATCTTGACGTATTGGGGTGGCTCAGTATAATTCGTCCGAATTGGCAGTTTTGGTAATTTTGACAAAGAGCGGTGACTTTGTCATGTTTTTAAAAATGGGTTGGCTTGGATAGCCGATTTTGAATTGTCAATTTTTACTAACCCACCCACTGACCGCAAACCATTGCTACGGAGAGGATGGTTATGTCGACCAAGACCGTGTTTACGACCGGCGAAGCTGCAAAAATCTGCAAGGTCAGCCAACAGACAATTATCCGCTGTTTTGATAACGGCACACTCAAGGGCTTTCGTGTGCCAGGCAGTCGGTTCCGCAGGATTCCGCGAGACCAGCTTTTTGCATTCATGAAGGATAATGGAATTCCAACCGATGCCCTCGAGAGTGGCAAGCGGAAGGTTTTGATCGTCGATGACGATCTTGAACTGGTGGAATTGCTCGAGGAGACCTTCTCGCGGGACGGCCGCTTTGAGATCAAAACGGCCAACAACGGGTTTGAAGCAGGGATGACGGTACGGGAATTCAGGCCTGACCTGGTCGTTCTGGATGTCATGTTGCCGGATATTAATGGCAAAGAGGTTTGTCAAAGGGTGCGATCGGATCCCAACCTGGATGCTGTCAAGATTATCTGCATCTCGGGCATGGTCGAGCAGGACAAGATCAATGACCTTCGACTTGCCGGTGCGGACGATTTCATGGGGAAACCTTTTGCCGTGGACTCTCTGCTGGATCGGGCCTGCGAATTGCTGGAAATCGAAAAAGCGGCAACGGGGACCTGATGCCCCGGTTTCAGGCATGGCTCCGGTCTCGGGGGCGTTTCCTGGAACCTCTTGTTGAACCGGGGATACGGGGTGATTTCGCCTCGCTTCCCGGTCCATTTTCTCAGAAATCAGGCAGGTCCCCTGTGGTTCAAGCTGCCTGATTCGACTTTTCAAGACCGGAATTTCCGCACGCACCCATGCGATACCTCCCGACCATCCAAGTTGGTCACCAGATCAGGCAGGTGGCATTTCCTGATGTCCATGCAATCAGCCTTGCGGAAATCTACCTGAAATCACCTGGCGGGGAACAGGATGCTGCTGCGCGCGAGTTGCTCCTTCAATCGCCCATGCTGCTTTTTTGGGTGACTCGGAAATGGCTGGGCCAAAATTCAAACAGCCCCGAATCCCTGCTGGATCATGAATTTGAGCAGGAGATATTGCGTACACTTTATGCTCAAAATCCGACACTGGTTGGCGATCATTCCAACCAGTTGAGTTCGGTTGAAAGGGTGGAGCCTGAGAGGTTTGGGAATCTCTTTACTTTTTTTTCGTTGAGGGCGGAGGCAGTCGATTTTGCTGCTCAGGTGCTTTCAAGGATGTTGATTTTTGATCTGCTGTTTGAGGATAGGGCGGAGGCCGGTTTCCCTTACGCCAGTTGCGTGGCACGACTGCAGATTCCCCTTGATTTGGAAGCACTCTTGAGGGATTTTCGCTCGACCGATTTCTCCCAATTTCAGGATCGCCAGCAGGTATTCGCCCGTTGGCAACTGGATCTTCCGTTTTTTCGTTCCGGGCTCGATGCGCTGGAGTCGAAAATAACCAGGCTGGCGTCGCTGGAAGAAAATTTTGCCGCCGAACTGGAAAAGGAAAAAATTGCCGCGATGCGACAGTTGGCTTATGGTGCCAGCCATGAAGTCAACAATCCTCTGGCCAACATCTCAACAAGGGCCCAGGCGTTATTGCGGGATGAGACCGATCCCAAGCGGAGGCAAAGGCTGCAGACCATTGATGCCCAGGCTTTTCGGGCTCATGACATGATCAGCAACCTGATGACATTTGCCCGGCCCCCCCGTCCTGTATTTGAACGCCTGCAACTCGCCCCGGTTGTCGAGCAGACAATTTCAAAGCTTGAGCCGATGGCGGATCAGCAGGGCGTGAAGATCAGTAACGAAGTGCATGCTGCGGTCTACTTCATGGCCGACTCCGGACAGGTGGGAGAGATTCTCGAGGCCGTCGTGCAAAATGGCATCGAGGCCATCCGGCGTGATGGATCCCTGAGAATCGTCTCAACGCCTGGGGAACTGGCGAACCAGGTGCGCGTGGATGTACTTGACGATGGTCCGGGGATCTCCAGCGAAGTGCGAAAGCATATCTTTGACCCTTTTTTTTCGGGGCGCGAGGCCGGGCGGGGGCTGGGATTCGGCCTTTCCAAGGTCTGGAGATTGATGGAGCTTCACAACGGAAAAGTCGATATCGTTAACCAGCAGGGATGGACCTGTGTGCAGCTCTGGTTTCCGACCGAGCAGTCCGCAATGGAAATCGAGAAAACGGCCTAGGGGGGATCTGCGGGGTTTTCCCGTAGCCGATTTTCCAGTGCTCGATTTTCCAGTGCTCGATTTTGAAGGATCCCCGTGGGTCACTTTCCAGGGAACAGATCTGCCATCACCTTTTGCTTGAGACGCCCGCTGTATTTCGTGACCCGCCCCTTCGATTTTTCAGGTGTCGGCGACAGTTCGCGGATTTGATCGGCGACGGGCCGGGCCCTTTCGTCCAAATGGTCGAGCGCGTTCCAGGCTGCAATGCCAAGGTAGACGTCGGATTCAGGAGCGGCACAGCGAAGCAGGGTTTTCAGTGCCGCATCGACTTCTTTGGCCGAACCGTATCGCCCGAGTGCCTCCGCTGCGGTGACCTGGACAATTGGCGACTTGTCCTCCAGGGCCTTGAGCAGGGCTTTTTGCCCCCGCAGGTATCCCTTTTTTCCATGGCAAAGCAGGCCGATGGCTCCCCAGTATCGCACGGCCGAGTCCGTATCCTGAAGGAGGTTGAGGATGGCTGGCAGATCCTGTTCGTCCAGGGAGGTAGCCCGCTCCGCGGCCTGGAATACCCTATCGAAATCATACCGGGAAGGGTCCCTTCCGAGCGCGTAAGGGGGCGAGTCTTTGGAGCGGTGGTGGACTTCCCATTCAGAGAGGAAGCCGATATCCCGTATTTCCTTTGCCCAGTCACGCTGTGCCTTTCGCATTTTCACCAGTACCTCACGATGTTCCTCCGATGAAACCAGGTTCCTGACCTCGTCCGGGTCGTTCTGCAGGTCATAGAGTTCCTCGGCCGGCTTGGTTTTCCAGAAGCGGGATTGAACCTCGTTCAATTTGCCCTCGTGGAAAAGCCGGTGCCAGTCTTGAGTCGTCTGGGTGACGAACATGTAGTTCAGGTGCTGCCCATATGGTTTGTGGGGCATGTAATTGCGAATGTAAAGGTAACGCTTGCTTCGTACAGATCGGACCAGGTCATAACGCTCGTCCATGCGACCGCGGAATCCATAACTGTACTCGGGACCCTTTTTCTGGTGTTTGCCGGCAAAGGCGTGCCCATGCATCCAGTTCGGGGGCCGGATGCCTGCCAGGCTCAGAAGTGTCGGCGCCAGGTCAATGAAACCTACTAGGCGATCACTCGATCCACCGACCCGGTATTCCTTGGGGGCGAGGTGTTTCCATTTTTCAGGAAAATGCACAATCATTGGCACATGCAGGCCCGAGTTGTAGGGCCAGCGTTTGCTTCTCGGCATGCCGGATCCGTGATCACCGTAATAAAAGACAATGGTGTCTTCTTCGAGGCCAGCTTCCCTGATTTCCTCCAGGTTGCGAGCCACCAGTTTGTCCATCATGGTAATCCGGTCATGGTATTGGGCCCAGTTCCTGCGGACGTTGGGCGTATCCGGATGGTAGGCGGGAATGCGAACCGTGGCAGGATTGTGGATCTGGTTGGCTTTGGGGATGGCGTTTCGAAGCTGGGATTCATGGCTGATGCCATGGTTGAATATTGCAAAGAAAGGTTGTCCTTCGGCCCGGTTTTTCCAATGGGCCTTGCGCCCGGAGGCATCCCAAACCTGTCCAGGTTTTTCAAGGTTGTAGTCTTCCTTGCTGTTGTTGGTGCAGTAATACCCGGCTTTTCGCAGGAACTGTGGGTACATGCTGTAATTGGCAGGCATCGAAGTCTGGGAACGCATGTGTTCCGCGCCGGTGGCTGGAGGGTACAGGCCGGAAATGATGGTGGTTCTCGCCGGTGCGCAAACTGGCGCATTGGAGCTGGCATGCAGGAAAATCATGCTGCGAGTTGCCAAGGCATCCAGATGGGGAGTGACCGCATAAGTATCTCCATAGCAGCCCAGGTGGGGACCGTTGTCCTCGCTGGTAATCCAGAGGATGTTTGGCAGTTCACCGGCCTGGCAGGAGCGGATCCCAGGTAGCCAGAGGCAGGAGAGGCCAACGGCCAGGAGACAGGCAACGTTCCTGAAAAAATCGGGGCAGGGTGTGCTTTTTGGGGAATGGGGTTTTGCCATCATCTCGTGAGTTTGCATTGGGAGAGCGTGGAAACGTGAACTTTCAGAAGCCATGTTAAGCTGCAGTCCCCGGCAAGTCGATTCCCTGTTGCGGGAATCCACCCGGATCCGCTTTGGGTTCTGCTGCCTGGTAATGAACGCTGGGGAAAATTGCCGGGAACAGCTACCGGGGACCATTCATGGGACCCGCCGATTATCGCAACCCGTTTACCACGGTTGGAGGCCCGGTTTTCTTTTCATCGCCGGTAGCCGGGGGGCACTGAGCCAGAGCGTCCCTTGGAATCACTGGGTTCATCGATCGCGGTCAGGGACCGGAAACCAGTTCGACCGTGTGTCCATCGGGATCCCTGAAATATACCTGGACCGCACCATCGGGCCGCTGCTTGGGGCCATGCAGAATTTCGATATCCAACCCCTGCAGTTTTTCTGCCTCGCTGAAGCAGTCTGCAACGCGAAACGCAAAATGATGCCCTCGGGAAACAACCGAATTTCCACGTTCCCCGATGCCAGCCTGTCCTGCCTCGGGACCTTCGAGGGTGGCATGAATCTGGGTTGTTCCGAGTTGAAACCAGGCGCCTGGAAAATCAAATTCCGGTCGATCAACCTGTTGCATGCCCAGTTTGTCGACGTAGAAAGCACGGGTTTTTTCAATGTCGGAAACGATCAGCGTAATGTGATCAAACGCGAGAGGTGAAATCATTTCAATTACGGATTCAATAGGTTTAATGTGGGTTGGATACGGGCTTCGTCCAACATCATCCGGAGCCGATCCGGTGGTAATGTTTTTCCGTTTCCGCCAATGGCGGTCAGGGCTGCCTCCATGACGTTGGTTCCAAAAGAGCGTCCATTCAGACGGGGAGTCGTCGTGCAAAGAAGCCGGACGTTGCGTTTCTTGAGTTCCTCCAGGTCCTCTTCTGTCGTTGTATTGGTAACGATGATTTTGCCGGACAGGTCTTCCGGCATATTTCTGCGGATGTAATGGAAATCGTCGGCAATGATGTCCGCCTTTTCAAACCAGCGGCGAAACCTCGGACGATTCACACGTTGTTTTTCACCCGTGGGGTAAAGAACCGAAAAAGGGAGGCGTGACACCAGGGGACCGTACAGGGTGACAAAGAATTTTCCAATTGCCAGGTGCCGTGTGTAGAGCGGGATGCCCAGCAGGAATCCGGCGTCGCAAATCATGAGGCGGCAGCCCTGTCGGCGGAAACTGTCCAGCATGTGATAGCGGCCGGATCCCACGCAAAACATCACGGTGGAGCCGCCGACCTTTTCCCCGGTCTGTTTGTCCAGCCAGTCAGCAATGTTCCCCTCGACTGCTGACCGGATGCCCAGTCCATCCACGGCGGGGGACTTGAGTCCCTCGACGAGATTCTGAACTGCGTGGATCTTGTAGTAACGACTGCCGATCGGGACGCCCAGTTCACAACCCCCGATTCCAAAGCAATCGACCTGTCCATCCAGCTCGAGGTATTTTCGGCGGGCAAGTTGCTGGTCCCCATCGGTACCGATTCTTTCGATCAGGACAGACTCGCCCAGGATCTCGGTTTCCACCCGTTTGTCGCGGGCGCTGCTTCCAAGGCTGATCGAAACAACATGTTTCATGGAGGATTCCATGGGGGCTGGATTCACCGGTTCAAGCCGGGCAATTCATCCTAACATGCGCCCCAGAAATCAAAAGCGGCCGAATTCGGGCGAATTCGCCCCGATTTGAACGATCAGGACTGTATGAACGCGATCAGCAAACCTAAACTAGTTGCTGGGCAATTGTTCATGAACCTAACCGCAGCCACACTTTCGTTTCTTGCAAAAATGCTGTGCGGCGCCAAAATTCGTTGGCGTGACAGCCAGCCGGATACCTGTCAGCGCATCTATTTTGCCAATCATACCAGTCACCTGGATGCGATCGTCCTCTGGTCATCGCTGCCAAGGGAAGTACGGAACCTGACCCGGGCAGTGGCGGCGAGGGATTACTGGGACTCTGGCATGGTCCGCCGCCACCTCACCAAGGCCCTGAACCTTCTGTTGATCGACCGGCAGGATATTTCCGTACGCCGCAGTCCCATCCAGCTCATGCTGAATGAAATTGGTGACACGCATTCGCTGATCGTGTTTCCCGAGGGGGGAAGGAGTCGAACGGGGGACCTGGGTGAATTCAAGAGCGGGCTCTATTACCTGAGCAAGAAGCGTCCGGAACTTGAATTGATGCCGGTTTACATGGACAACATGAACCGGGTTCTGCCCCGAGGTGAATTCCTGCCGGTACCCCTGCTGAGCTGTATTACGATTGGTTCTCCAATCTGGCTGGAGCCCGGGGAATCCAAAACCGATTTCCTGCAACGGGCCCGTCATTCCGTTTTGCAGTTAAAGGAAGAAGAGTAGACATATGCCTGGCTGGATGGGTCAACACTTTATGCTAATTGCCGAGGCGGTCGATGAACCGGTCCGGACCAACTATGCCCGTCTCTTTTTCATCATTACCGTGATCGTTGTTCTGGTAATTCTTTTCGGGATTGGTCGGCTACTGAAGGGGCAGCCGGAAAGTTTCATCGACCCGGCCATTGTCAGGAATTTCAATAAACGGATCACCACCTGGCTGGCGATGACGACCATCCTGACCGCTGCCCTGCTGTTCAGCAAAACAACTATCGTGGTTGTTTTCTTTCTGCTGTCCTTCTGGGCGCTCAGGGAATATATCACGATGACCCCAACCCGAAGGGCCGACCACCGGACCCTGTTCTGGGCATTCATTCTTTTCACACCGCTGCAGTATGTCCTGGTGGGAATGGGACGCGAAATCGAGTTCAGGATGTTTGACTCGACGTTTGATGCCTATCAGCTTTACAGCATCATGATTCCGGTTTACGCGAGCCTGTTCATCCCCTTTCGCACGGCACTTTCGGGTGACGACCGAAGGTTTCTGGAACGCATTGCCAAAATCCAGTTTGGACTGCTGGTCTGCGTGTACGCACTCAGCTATGCGCCGGCACTTCTTTACATGAAGCTGAATTACTGGAATCCGGAAAACGGTCAGTTGGAGCCCTGGAAGTACAGTAATGTTGGCCTGCTTTTCTACTTCATCGTGATTGTCCAGGTGAATGATGTGATGCAATTTATCTGGGACAAGATGGTGGGACGCAAGGTGATCGCGCCGACGATCAATTCCACAAGGACCTGGGAGGGTTTTTTTGGTGCAGCGGTCTGTACTTCGCTGGTGGGAATGCTGATTCCAGTTGTCTTTTCCGACCGCATCACGCCCTTTCAATGGTTCGGTTCGGGTTGCATGGCGCTCGTGATATCTGTGATGGGATTTGCCGGCAGCATCACGATGTCTGCCATCAAACGGGATCGCGGTGTGAATGATTACGGGACACTGGTCACCGGTCATGCAGGTGTTCTGGACCGCATTGATTCCATCTGCTTTGCGGCACCGGTTTTTTACCACGTGACACGGGTGTTCCTCGAGATCAAGCCCTCGGTCGAATCTGCCGGGGCGAGTGAGACTGCACAGAGATTGCTGCAGTTTTGAGCTTTTTCAGCAAACCACACCGTTGACGATTGATTCAGGAGTTTTACCACTCAGGCGGTCAAGTACCTGTTGGGATGCGCGTCTCCGCAGGTCGGCAAGTGATTCTTCAGAGACAAACGCTGCGTGGGGCGTAACAATTACCCGTGGGTCATTGTAGGGAGCCGTTGACAGGTCGGGAGGTTCGGGAGATTGAACGTCCAGGGCGGCACCGGCGATCTGATTCTGGTGCAGGGCGTCCGCCAAGGCCCGGTGATCAATGATTCCACCCCGGGCGGTGTTGACCAGGAAAGCCGTCGGTTTCATCTTGTCGAATGCCTTTCTGTCAAACAAGTTTTCCGTTTCTGGTGTCAGGGGAGTGTGAATGGAGATGAAGTCACTTTCGCAAAGCAACTCGGAAAACGAAACTTCCTGAATCCCGGGCAGTCCTTTGGGGGACCGGGAGCATCCGATCACACGCATGCCAATTCCCTGTCCGATTTTGGCCAGGTACTGCCCGATGTTCCCCAGTCCAACAATTCCGAGGGTTTGTCCCTGGATCCGCCGGAAGGGAGCTGCGGCAGAAAGATCGTAAATTCCCCTGTCGGTGTCGAGGTGGAATCGAGCCACCTGCCTCGATAGGGCCATCAGCAGTGCCAATGCGTGTTCCGCGACTTCGATCACACAATAATCAGGGACATTGGTGACGGGGATCCGGTGCCGGGTGCAGTAATCCAGGTTAATGTTGTCCAGGCCGATTCCCAGCCGGGCTACGATTTTGCAGTCTGGCGCTGCGGCGATGACTCTTTCGGTAGTTCGGGCCCAACAGGTCATGATGGCTGCGCATCCGGTTGCCGCCTCGGCCAGTTCCGCCTCGGTGGTGCCCCGCGGCAGGACCAGTTCGATTCCTGCCTTGCCGAGGAGCGATGATTCAATGTCAAGGTCGGGCCACTGGTAATCGGTAATCAGCACTTTGGTCATCGGTCAATCCTTTCGAAAAACGAAGCGGTTGGAATGGGTGGAGTGGCCTGGGTTCCGAATCAGGACCCTCCGCGAAGGCCGGATGCCCCTTTTCAGTAGCCTGCCGCCTGGCCGTCCTTGCGTGACTCGCTTGCACCCAGCAGAACGTCGTTTTGCGAATCGTAGCGAATGCCCTGGTAGCCGCCGTAGGCGCCCGTGGTGTATCCCATTTTGTGGCCTCGCCCCATCAGTCCCCGAATCACTTCGTAGTCAAAACCCTGTTCGAGCGTCAATCGTCCGCCGTCGGTCATCCTGGTTCCAGTGGGCTCGGATGAGCCACTATGCAGAATTCGGGGGGCATCCCCCGCTTCCTGGATGTTCATTCCAAAATCAAAAAGGTTGATCATTACCTGGGCATGTCCCTGCGGCTGGGTAGCGCCTCCCATGACCCCGAAACTCATCCACGGTTTTCCGTCCTTGGTGATGAACGCCGGGATGATGGTGTGGAAGGGGCGTTTCCCGGGAGCGTAGGAATTGAAGCGGCCAGGTGTCAGGTCAAACAGCTCCCCCCGGTCCTGCAGGCAGAAGCCAAGCCCGGCAGGGCAGATGCCCGAGCCAAAGCCACGGTAATTGCTTTGAATCAGGGAGACCATATTGCGTTCCGAATCCGCTGTCGTGAGGTAGATGGTATCGCCGTGCTCCAAATGCTTGAGTCCGCCGTCGTATCTCCTCGCTGCCCTGTGCCCAATCAACTTGCGCCGTTGGTCAGCGTACTCGTCTGAAATCAGTTCCTGGACCGGGATTTTGGCGAATTCCGGGTCGGCGTAATACCGGGCCCGATCTTCAAATGCCAGTTTCTTGGCCTCAACGAAGTAATGCACGTGCTTCTCGCTTCCAAAGCCGAAGGATTTCAGGTCATACCCCTTGAGTACCTGCAAGATCTGGAGTGCGGCGATCCCCTGTCCGTTCGGTGGAAGTTCCCAAAGGTCGTACCCCCTGTAATTGACCGAGACCGGTTGAACCCACGTTGATGTATGATTCGCGAGATCCTCGTAGGCGAGGTAGCCCCGGTTGGATTTCATGTAGGAATCGATTTCACGGGCGATTTCTCCACGGTAAAAGACGTCCCGCCCACCGGTGGCGATCCGCGAGAGCGTTTTGGCCAATCGCGGGTTCTTGAAGATTTCTCCTTTGCCGGGTGCCTTGCCACCGGGTAGAAATGTAGCCTTGAAGTCCGGGTAGCGGCCAAGGGATTGGCTGCGGGCCCAGTAATGGGCTATCAGCTCTGAGACCGGAAATCCCTCTTCGCAATAGCGGATGGCAGGAGCCAGGACTTCCGGCATTGGAAGTTTGCCGAATTTTTCATGAAGTTCAAACCAGCCGTCCACGCAGCCAGGAACCGATATCGGCAGCATGCCCAGTGACGGTATCCGGTTCAGTTTTTTTTGGGAGAACACCTCGGCTGTCAGTGATCGTGGGGAACGCCCACTGGCGTTGAGACCATGGAGTTTTTTCGTTTTGGCATCCCAGACGATGGCAAACAAATCGCCTCCTATGCCGTTGCCAGTCGGCTCCATCAGGCCGAGCGTCGCGTTGGCGGCGATGGCTGCATCAATCGCGTTGCCACCCTTGCGCATGATCTCCAGCGCGACCTGGGTGGCCAGCGGTTGGCTGGTAGCTGCCATCGCATGACGGGCAATCACTTCGGAGCGCGTTGCGAACGAGCGTCCGGTGATGCGATCCTGAGCCGGGAGTGGCTGGGACCCGAGGACTGACTGCAACAACAACAGTGGGATGAGAATTCGCATTTTGATTCCTGGGGGAACAAGATCAACCTGTGGAGGTTCTACAAACATAATTTCAATCAGTGGTTCTTGCAATTCAGTGATCCCTGGCAATTCAGTGGCTCGAGCGGGCGGAAAATGGATGGGATTGGAACGAAGATAAGGAGGTGTCTGCTGTTCAGATGAATCGTGGCAAATTATGTTTGAGCGTGGCGGTTTGGGTTTCCGTTTGCCGGATAATGGGGAGATCCCAAAACGCTTTCAGGCGACGAGGCGGGCAAGCGTCGAGGTTGTCATCCGTTGAGGTCATTGGACGCCAGGAAAATCAGGGAATTGGACAGATGAATCGAACGGCTTTCTTTCTGCTGCTTTTAACAGGGGTCTGCGGTTTTTCGGGCGTGAAGCTGGATGCCCAGGATGTCGACTGGGTATTGTTTAATGGAAACGTGGTTACCGTGGACGGTAAAAATCCAGCGGCTTCCGCGATCGCACTGTCGGGTGAGAGGATTCTTGCGGTGGGCAATGACCGGGAGGTCAGGGCCCTGTGTTCGGATTCCACGCGGGTGATTGACCTGGAGGGTAAAACAGTTGTCCCCGGCTTTATCGAGTCTCATGCTCATTTGACCGGCATTGGGCGGATGCTGACACAGTTGGACCTGACAAAGGCGACCAGCTGGGAAGAGATTGTTGAGCTGGTGCAGGCTGCGGTTCGCAAGGCAAAACCGGGAGAGTGGATTGTGGGCCGCGGCTGGCATCAGTCGTTGTGGAAAAAAAAGCCGGTTCCCAGCTTTGACGGGTACCCCATTCACGAAGAGCTGTCCAGAGTTTCTCCAGACAATCCGGTTTACCTGACCCATCGCAGCGGACATATGTGCTTTGCCAACCAGCGTGCCATGAGGTTGGCGGGTGTCAGTCGCGGAACGGTTCCACCGGCCGGTGGTGAAATTCCCCGGGACCCGAAAGGGGACCCGATCGGTGTCTTTCGGGAAACGGCCCAGGGGTTGATCAGTGGGGCACTTGGTCGTAGTCGGTCCGACATGACAGCAGCAGAAATTCGGAGGGAGTTCGAGAATTACATCGAGCTGGCCCAGCGGGAATGTCTGAAACGGGGGGTGACCACTTTTTGTGACGCCGGGATGTCCATCAATGATGTGCTTGGTCTCAAGCAGCTGGTGGATAAGGATCAGCTTGACCTGCGAGTCTGGATCATGCTTCGCACCAGTAATGCCCGGCTGAAAAGAGACCTTCCCAAGGTCCAGAAGATCAAAAACTATGGAGGGGGAAGAATTCATGTTGGCGGGATCAAGCAGATGCTCGATGGGGCCCTCGGGGCCCACGGTGCCTGGCTGCTGAAGCCCTATTCTGACTTGCCGGAGAGCACCGGGTTGGTTGTGACACCGGTGGAAACCATTCGGGAAACGGGGGAAATCGCCTTTCGAAACAACCTGCAGCTTTGTGTGCACGCGATTGGTGATCGGGCAAATCGGGAAATGCTTGACCTGTTTGAAGGTTTCTACCGCAGGGCCGGTGACCGGAAGCTGAGGTGGCGTGTGGAACATGCGCAGCACCTTCATCCGGATGACATCGCCCGTTTTGGAAGTCTTGGGGTGATTGCCTCCATGCAAGCCATCCATTGCACCAGCGACGGCCCATTCGTACCTGCCCGACTGGGCAAAGAACGCAGTCGGAGCGGTGCCTATGCCTGGAGATCCCTGCTGGACTCGGGGGCCGTGATTGCCAATGGGAGTGATGCGCCGGTAGAGCCGGTTGATCCACTGCTGGGATTTCACTCCACCGTTACCCGCACCATGAAGGGTGGGCAGGTCTTTTTCGGCGAGCAGAAACTGACGCCGGGCGAAGCCTTGAAATCGTATACACGCGACGCGGCGTATGCCATTTTTGAAGAAAAAAACCGGGGTTCGATTTCTGTCGGCAAACAGGCTGACCTGGTGGTCCTGTCACAGGATATCATGAACATTGAACCGGCGGAAATTCTCAAGACCCGGGTCCTGAAGACATTTGTCGCGGGTGACCTGGTTTTCGAGGCAAAATGAACCCAATCAGGATGGAATCAATGGCAGGAGGAGAAGGTGCAGGTCGTTCGCACCCCGAATGCGCGGGTAAAAATGAAATTCCTGTCAGACGTTCTTGGCAGTTTTTTTGATCGAACTGTCCATCCGGGCGGCTGTTTGACCATCCCGAAAGCAGTTTTCCCCATGACTGGCAGACACCACCAGCGACCCAAAGCGAATTGAATGGTCAGAACAAGAAAACAGTTTGGGCTCTGGACATTGACATTCCTGGTCATAGCCAACATGGTTGGTGCGGGAGTGTTTACAACCTCCGGTTTTGCCATGGGAGATTTGCACTCTCCGTTTCTCGTCGTGACCGCCTGGGTGGTTGCCGGACTGATCGCCCTGGCGGGCGCCTTCAGTTACGGCCAACTGATTCGCTGCATGCCCGAGTCCGGCGGTGAATATCTTTTTCTTTCGCGGGCCTTTCACCCGATGGTTGGCTTTATCGCAGGTTGGGTTTCCATGTTCGCCGGTTTTACGGCGGCCATCGCGGTGGCCGCTCTCGCGCTGGAGTCTTACGCCCTGCCTGACTCGGTAGCTGAGGCGATCGGTTTGCCTCGCGGATCGGTGGCCATCCTGGTGGTTGCTGTTGCCGGGTTGATGCACGGGATCCGGGTCAAGGTCGGCGCCCATGCACAGAACGGCGCCGTACTTTTGAAGCTGTTGTTGCTGGTTGCCTTTCTCATTTTTGCCCTGCTCAAGCTGAGGCCGGGACAGGTGCAAAATGACCTCGATCCCTTAGAGGGAACTGGTCTGGCCGTTGCTTTTTCACGTCAGTTGATGTGGATTGCCTTCAGTTACATGGGGTTTAATGCGGCGGTCTACATCGCTGACGAAGTGCCGGATGCCAAATCAAAAATTCCGGCGGCTCTGCTGCTGGGAACCCTGATCGTCACGGTTCTTTATGTCCTGCTGAATTTCGTTTTCGTCTATTCGGCCGATTCAAGTGTCATCATGGGGAGTTTTGACAAGGTTGCGGCAGTATCGGCAGAGAGTCTCGGGGGTGCCTGGTTTAGAAACCTGTTCACCATCATTATTTCAATTGCCTTGTTCACCAGCGTTACGAGCATGATGATGGCTGCACCCCGGGTGTATGCGAAGATGGCGACCGAAGGGATGATGCCCTCCCTGTTCAGCGTTCAAAACGAAACGCCTCATTATGCAATTCTTTTCCAGGTTTTCCTCGCATCATTGATCATCTGTTTCTCGACCCTGGAAGGTCTGCTTGGCTACCTCGGTATTACGCTTTCGCTTTGCGCTGCTGCTTCGGTAGGTAGCCTTTTTCTGCCCCAACAAAGAAAAGGTCAGTCGTTGGCCTCGATCGCTTTATTGGCCCCGGCATTCTACGTGGGGGCTACGCTGCTGGCGGTAATCATGGGCTGTCTTTATCACCCCAAGGGGCAGGGGAGTATTTTCGCGGCATTCCTGACCGTTTCAGCGGGTTGTATGCTGTACCTTTCGAGAAAACCCTGGAGCCGGATCCGATCAAGTGAATGGGTGCCGATCGGGTTTGCTATCGGTTTGGCGTTCCTGATCAATTTGTTGGCACTCGGTTTCCTGTTTTTCACCATGACGATGGATATTCCATGATGAATTGGCACTTTCAATTTCTCGTTTCGGGGTTGATCTGGTTTGCCGCAGTCGGTGTCGGTCGCTCGGACGACTGGCCACACTGGATGGGGCCTCGACACGATGGAGTCTGGAGGGAGTCCGGGATTCTCAAGACGTTTCCGCCGTCAGGTGTCCGGTACAGGTGGCGGGTTCCCGTTGACAAAGGGTATACCGGGCCGGCGGTGGCATCCGGGAAACTCTACATCATGGATCGGCTCGAAGAACCGTCCAAACCGGACACCGGTTCCGGCGGGGATCAAAATGCCGGCAAGGGGAAAAAGAATCCCGGCGGCTTTCCCGAATTGGCAGGGCGGGAACGCGTTCTCTGCCTGGATGTGAAAACGGGAAAGCAAATTTGGAAGTACGAGTATGATTGTGTTTACAGGATCAGCTATCCGGAGGGTCCGAGGACAACTCCGTTGGTGGATGGAGATCGGGTTTACACTCTTGGTGCGATGGGGCATCTTTTCTGCTTTCAACGGGATACCGGAAAAAAGCTCTGGGAAAAAAATCTCCTGGAAACCTACCAGGCCAAGGCCCCCGTGTGGGGGTTTGCCGCTCACCTTCGGGTTTACGGTGAAAAACTGGTCACGCTGGCTGGGGGGGATGGAAGCGCTGTGGTCTGCCTGAACAAGCAAAACGGACGTGAAATCTGGAAAGCCCAGACCGCTGAAGAGGTGGGCTATGCCCCACCAGTCCCCCTGGTGATTGGGGACAGGATTCAGCTGGTCTATTGGGCGGATGAATTTGTTTGCGGTTTGCAGCTGGATAGCGGAAAGGAAAACTGGAAGATCCGGTTTCCGGAGGAGCCCCATCAGAGGCCGATTGTGACCATCATGACACCGCAGGTATCAGGCCGGAAAATAATGGTCAGTAATTTTTA
This sequence comes from Planctomycetota bacterium, assembly GCA_036336715.1. Lineage (GTDB taxonomy): Bacteria > Planctomycetota > Planctomycetia > Pirellulales > Pirellulaceae > JABAAE01. The sequence continues at coordinate 8,293 of JAYZFP010000179.1, read as the reverse complement.
CAACGGTTCCTGCGTGATTGAGGTAGCAGAGGATGGCAAGAGTGCAAAAAAACTCTGGGCGGCCGATCCCGGCGAGCGGAATCACAAGACCGGTTTGAATATCCTGATGGGGGCACCCCTGGTACGGAAGAACCACATTTACGGGTTTGCTGGAAAGGGCGAGATGCGGTGCGTTGAGCTTGATACCGGCAAGCAGCTTTGGGAAGAAAAAACAGCGACCCGATCCGACCGCAGTTCCTACTTTGCCACCGCTTTCATCACCCCTCATGAAGACCGTTTTTTATCTTTAATGACCAGGGGGAATTGTTGATTGCCCAAATCGACCCTGCCGGTTTTCGGCAGATTTCGCGAACAAAAATCATCGAACCTTCGACGTTTGTGAGGGGACGCAATATTGTCTGGTCACATCCGGCTTATGCCCAGCGATGCCTTTTTGTACGCAACAGCAAGCAGCTTGTTTGCGTGGATCTAAGCAAATAAATCGGATTCCCGCCCGGTTTGCCCGTTTGAAGCCATTTGTTTTACAACACATTCCCGACGGCCCCTTGGCCTTCATCCCTTGAATCTGCCCAGCGAATTCAGATGAACAGCTCCCAGGAAAGTCCACAACCCGATTCGCAACCCCCAGCTTCCCATGTCCCGGTATCGGGACCGCAATCCGATGTTCCGCCTGCAGCGCCGGGGCGTTGGACCGACGTCCTGATCTGGCTGGGACCGCTGTTGGGCGGATTGTGTGGTGTCGTTGCACACCAGGCGGGTTTACCCAAATTCCAGGCAATCACCCTCGGTATCACCGTTGCCACCGCCATTTGGTGGGTCTTTGAAGTGCTTCCCTTTGGTGTTTCGTCGCTACTTCCTCTTGCCCTGTTTCCGCTTTTTGGAATTCTGACCAAGTCCCAAATTGCCGCTGCCTTCGGGAATCATCTGGTTCTGCTTCTGTTCGGCGGGTTTGTTCTCTCCCAGGCCCTCGAAAAGAGTGGCGCGCATCGCCGGATCGCTTTGACGATGGTCAGCCTTTGTGGTGGCGGCGGCGGCAAGACACTGGTTCTTGGTTTCATGCTGGCCGCCTTCCTGCTCAGCATGTGGATTTCCAATGCGGCAACTACCCTGATGATGTTGCCAATTGCCCTGGCAGTGCTGGAAAATGTCAAGGACAAGAAGATCACGATTCCGCTCCTGCTGGGAATCGCCTACGCAGCCAGCTGCGGTGGCATGGCGACGCCGATTGGAACCACCCCCAACCTCGCTTTCATGTCGGAATACCAGAATGCCACGGGAAAGGAGATTTCATTTTTACTCTGGATGCTCTATGCCCTGCCGGTGGCCCTGACGCTGATGTGTGTCATCTGGCTTTGGGTCACCCGGAGTGTTGATCCCGGCCTGAAGGTCGAGATGCCAAGTCCCGGGGCCTGGCGTTCTGAAGAAGTTCGGACCTTGGCCGTTTTCGCCCTGACCGCTCTCGCATGGATGACACGCAAGGATCCCTTTGGTGGCTGGAGTTCGTTCCCCTGTTTTGATTTTGTTCCCCCGGGCGGCAAGATTGGAGATTATGTTTCGGACGCGGCGGTTGCTTTTGTTGCCGTGATCGTGATGTTCTGCATACCGTCTGGGAATCGGGATGGGCAAAAGCTGCTGGACTGGCAAACTGCCAGAAAGATCCCCTGGGAGATGCTGATCCTGGTAGCTGCCGGCATTTCTCTCGGAGCAGCATTCAAGGAATCCGGATTGAGCGACAGTATTGCCGGGGCACTGGAGAACCTCGGCGGCTTGCACCTGCTGTTGCTGATTTTCCTGATCGCTTTGACCGTCACTTTCCTGACGGAGATGACCAGCAATACTGCAACCGCTTACCTGTTGATGCCCATTTTGAGCGCAGCGGCTACCGAAAACGGCATCCCTGCCGGGATGATCATGTTTCCTGCGGTAATCAGTGCCAGCTGCGCTTTCATGCTGCCGGTGGCAACCATCCCCAATGCGGTGGTGTTTGCCACGGGAAAAGTTCCCATTCGCCGGATGGCCCAGGAAGGCATTGCATTGAACCTGATCGGTGCCGTGGTGGTGTCCCTGGGCTGCTACTTTTTCCTCCGTTTTTAGCGGTAACCGAACGGGGACGATCGATCAGGCCCCAGGAGGTTGGTTGGATTTTTTGGGCGAGGACTTTTTGGGCGAGGACTCTTTGGGCGATGGCGTTGCAGGAGTTTCGGCAGCAGGTTGGCTGCCAGGTGACTGTGAACCGGGGCCCTGCTCCAGCTTTTTCTTTTCGAGCTTCAGTTCTTTTGCCGGATCGGTGCCCTGGGGTTCAGGTTCCTGCTTTGTTTCGCCCTGTTTTGATTGAGGGTTCCGGGTAGGTTTTTTTACATCCTCCGGATTTCCGGGTGATGGGTCTGTTTGGGGTGTTTGCTTCGCTTTGCCAGCCTGCTCTGCCTTGGCGGCCTCCCGCTCTTCTTTTTCCCTCTTCTCCTTTTTTCGTTTCTTCAGCAATTCCTGTTCCCGCTCCCGGATTTTCTGTTCGGCGATCTGCTTGGCGGTAGGAGGGGGCAGGTCGATATCGATTACGTTTTCGATTTCGCCCACCACGGCCCTCTGTGGCGTCTTTTTCAGGTTGCTGAAGGTCTTGTCGAAAGGAGGGTCCGGGTCCGGGGGAACAATCGTTCCCCCGTCCTTGGGGTTGATCTTGATCAAATCGGGGTCAGGATCCTGAATTCGAAAGGACTCTTCCGGGCCTTCCAGCATGATCACGCAGACGCGGTACTCTCCCGGTTTGGCACCCAGAATTCCATCTCGGCCACTGGTCAATTCATAAGTTCCATCCGGCTCAATAATTCCACTGGCGATTGGGTTACTGCTCTCGTCGGAAGGGTGGAAGTTGATCTGGAAGTAACCGTCCAGCGGTTGGTTATTCAGGGTCACCCGGCCGGTAACCGAAAAGAATTTTTTCTTTTTCGGATCTTCCTTCTGGTTCAGCCAGACGAAGATTACAGCGACCAGAATCAGGCCGAATATGGGAATGATCAGGTAACCGAGGGGATCGCTCTCCCTCTTGTATTCAGATTGGTTGGGCTTTGCTTCGGACATGGCTGCAGAAAAAACGGTAACGTATTTGCCATCAGAGGTTTATACGCCGGCAGTACCTGAATTGGTTGCTTTTTTTGACCAATTTCATACAAAAGACTGGTAGGCTGCCAACCCCATTTGCGGCGGGACCCACAGGGTCTGAAAGCTATGGCAGACCCCTGGCTTCCATGGAGATCACCAAAACAGCACGCCTGGTGGATGTGGTTTTCTCATGAACCCGGGAACGCATTCACGCTTCCGTCGGTCTGCCCTGGGGGCAAACCCGCCTGTTTTCTACAGGTTAATCCGGCGGGATGGCGGTGCCGACCCCTTTTTTGGCTTCGGCTGGATCAAACTTGGCCGACTCAATTTCCTCGGGCGAAGAGTTGGGGACCTGTCCACGGGAGCACCCGGAAAAGACGATTGAAAAAAGAAGTCCTGCCAGCAGGGCCCCGGATTTGATCAAAAATTTCATTGTTTTTTTCCAGCTAGAATCTTATCTAGTGTACACCAATTTCCTCATCCGCTAAATCATGCAGACATTGGCCCGTGCAGGCCGTCGCCCCGGTCAAGCTGGCTGCAGCGGGCTGGATTTTTGCAGGTTGCCGGCACCGGCAAACGACTCCCAGAGTTGGGCCAGTTCCCCGTTTGCAGCGGGTAATTCAGCATGGGTTCTGGCAAAAGCCAGCATGCAATAAACGTCAGCGAGATTCTTTGCCCTGCTTGCAATTCCCTGGTCCAGTTGTGCCAGCTGGATGGCAAATTCATGGGGGGTTCGGTCTTCTTCCTGGGGCAAACCCCGCTCGCAGGCCCACGCTTCGAGCGCTTCGTAACTGTATCGAACCAACTCAGCGGAAGTCATTTTGGCGGAGGCACCCGTTTGGAACGGATTGGGATAGGCAGCAAACGGTTTCTTTTTCTCCGCCAGGGGCTGGTTTTCACCAGCAGCTGAATCACTGGTGGGCCGTTTGTTTTTCCTGGTCCCAAAAAGGTTCGCCCAGAAATTCCTCAGATCCTCAATGAACTTCAGCAGGCTGGCAAGGAGCTGTTGCCGATAGCGGATGGCAAAAATAATCAGCGCCAGGATGATGATCGCCCAGAACAGGATCTGGACCAGACCCATCATTCTTGGAAAGCTCGGTACCTTGAAATTGGAAGATGAATTGGAAGAACTCGAGTTGCTGTTCCGCGGGGACTGCTCCCGGTTCTGAGATCGCCCGGATTGACCTGGTTGGGATCTTTGTCGTTGCTTTTCTGACGTTCCGGGCTCGTTGCGTCTCTCCGGTTGTTGCCTATCCGGCGAATCGGATGGGTTGCCGGACTTGCCGCTATTTTCCGGTTTTCCCCTTTCGGAACCAGGGCCCTGTTTTTGCCTTGACGAATCGCCCTCCGGATTCTTTTCCTGGTCGGATGAACGGCCACCTTGAGAGGAATTTTTATCGCGGGATGTATTGTCATTGCGGGGCGACTTGCCGGATTGGTTATTGGAATTGGAGCGGGCGTTCTTTGACGATTTCGATCCCGACTGTTTTCCGTTTTTCTGCTGTTGCGAAGAGCCGCTGGAATTTTTGTTCGTTTGCCCCTTTCCAGGACTTTTTGCCCCGCTCTTTGACCCACTCCGGTCCTGGCTGCTGGAGCTTTTTCCACCCGATTTTGATTTGCCCCGGCTGGCTCCCCCGCTGTTTTTTGACCCGGGACGGTTGCCCCCCTTTTGCCCCGATTTTCCATTTCCGGTTTTGTTCTGCGAGGAATCGTCCCGGTTGCCTCCCTGACCATCGTCCTTCCCCTCGGAGCCCACCGGATTCCGGCTGCTTCCCCATTGGCTCTGATGGGTGAATTTAAATGGATTTTCGGCTATCGCGTATTCGGAGTAGGGACGGGGCAGCACCCAGGCAAAGAACAGGATCACCCCGATCATGGCCACACCACAGGCTACCCAGGAGAGAGCCACCGAGTTGGGCATGGTTGCCTGGCGGCGTTGCAGGTAGCGCTGCAGTCCCATCATCGCTGTTGTCACCAGAAGCCCCAGTCCACCGATCAGGTAGAGGCAGAAATCGAAAAACGCATTCTGGCGGCGAAGTTCGTCAGCAAGGAATCCCTGCCCGAAACCAAAAATGGGAAATGCCGCCAGCGACAAAATCAGTACCCAGACCCCAGGTGTGTTGGGGAGTTTTTTTTTCGAAAAAAAACGTTGGGTCCATGCTTCTGCTTTGGAATCCTCTTCGGTGGACGTGCCCAGTGTGAGGTCCTCGTTTTCAAAACCTGCATTCGAGTTTTGGTTGTCAGCATCTTCAGGAGAAGTTGCAACGTGAGTTTCATTGTCCATTCCGATTCGGGCAAGTAATCCACGATCTGTGCTGTCTTTTGTGTTGTCGATGACGCTGCAATCCCAGGTCAACTTGTTGTTGAACCACCAGATCGTACCGATAAAGATCACACTCAGCAGCAACTGCACTTCCGTCAGGAGCGAAAGCACAACCAGAGTCGCGAGGCCGAGAAAGAGGCCGTAAAAGGTTGCTTTTTCGTAACCTTCCTCGATCGAAATTCGGCTGATCAGGACGGACGCAAAGACAAACAGTCCCAACACCCATTTGACCCGCCCCACATGCGCGCCGTAATAAAATACCTCGACCAGGAAGAATGCGAGGCTGCCGGTCATCATCATGATCAGCGCAGGGGCGACCGCTTCGACAATCCATCCCCCCATTTTTTTCTGCATTTCCGTGATCATGTCGCTTCCTGTGTCTGACTTTCATTCTAGCAAAAGCTGGGAAGCTGTCGTCAGATTTGCCGCAGGTAGTTCATCGGAGCACTGCCTGGCACAGCGCAAACGTCAAATGGCCGGGCGAGGGGCTTGCCTCATTGCCAAAACAAAAGAAAAACGGCAACCCGGAGGTTGCCGTTTGCTGGATTTTCGAACCATGCTGAATCCGTAGAACGCCTTCAGGGAAGCAGTAGGCCTGCTATGCCGAGGCCTACTTTTTTTCCTCTCCGCCTGATTATTTTGCCTCTGCAGGCTTTCCTTTTTCAGCGGCAGAAGCGGCAGGCTTTTCATCCGTTTTTTCGGTGGAAGCTTCCGCTTTGGGTTGCTCGGCCTTTTCATCTTTGGCCGGTTCCGGCTTGTCGGCGGGGGCATCCAGCTTATTTGGGGCATCCGGCTTGCTGCCGGCCTCGTCCTTTGGCTCTGCCTGTTCTTTGCCACTCTCTTTTCCGGGACTTGCTTCTTTTTTGGTGGCGGGTGCAGCGGAATCGCCCGGTCCCGATTTTTTACCACCCTTTTGTCGGTTCTGCATTCTCTCGCGGACAGCTTTTAATTCATCCAGGGAAATCGATCCGTCTTTGTCCTCGTCGACTCTGTCAATGAAACGGCTCATCATTTCGGGGATTTCATCTCCGCTCAGTTTACCATCCTTGTTTTTGTCCCTCTCCTTCATGAGCTCCTCAGGTTCCGGCATCTGTCGACCGCCACCGGGACCACCGCCTTTACCACCGGGACCACCGCCTTTGCCACCAGGACCTCCGGGGCCGCCACCACCAGGTCCACCCGGTCCACGTGGTGCACCACCGCCACCAGCTGCCATCGGAAAGTCACCCGGATTTTTTGCATCCCTCGAAACTGAACGCTGTGCGGTCGCCGGTACTTCCGAGTTGAAGTGAGCTGATTTGAAAACCCACTCTTCGTCTTTGAAGGTGGCAAAATCCATGTCAAGTTCGTCTTCCGAACCCAGACGTCGCTGGTAAACAACGGTGATGGTCTCCGGTTTTTTCCAGGGGAGAACATGACTGAACAGATACTTGTCCTGACGGAAAATCATCTGTGCCCGCATCTTTTTTGAGTCCGCTTCCATTTTGGGCGGGGCATCAAACTTGGTACCAGATGGCGTCTTGGGAAAGATGTTTTTGACATCGGCCAGCGTGGCTGACTCTTCAGCTTTCTTTCGGATGTTTTCAAACGAGAGTTTTTCCAACGCCGTCTGTGCATTGTTGTAGCTGGGGAGGACCACTCCGTATTCCCATCCCAGCCCGCAGAGGGCAAAGATCAGAACAAGTGCCAACACGCTCATTCGAACTTTGAAAGACATACTTACCTCAGGAAAATAATTGATTTAGGAAAACACAAATTAGTTTATCCGGCTAAAATCATCCTTAACAGGGCCAAATTTGGCAAAATCAGGGCAAGCAGTTGGCGAGACAGGTTCCACGCCGACGCGGAGTTTTGATTTTTTGCCGGTTTTGGGGAATGCATGCTAATAAGCTGCTCATTTCTGGCTGTCCCCGGGAATCGGAAAACAAAAAGCAGGCCGGGTCTGTGGTTTTATCGAAAACGGGCCAAACGGAGTTTGGCCAAGAATGGAACCTTCCCAACGAACAAGTTACTCGAGGGAATGGGGAAATCTTGATCAGCCTGATCTTTTTGCTGATCCCGTTGTGTGATGATTGGCTTTTGGGCCGGAGCGGACGAAGGGATTTTTTGCAGTTGGGTTCAAGCTTGTGTTGATTGGAATCGTTCTTTGGACAGGTGCCCCGCAGGGGATTTCCGTTTTGGGAAGAGAGCAACGATATGAATTCTGAAATCCGTTGCCTGGTGTCGGGCAGGGTGACACTTGTTTTGGTGTTGCTTGGCGTCCAACTGATGCAGGTCCGGGGTCCTTTGTGGTCCCAGGATGAGGATCGCCGCAAAAGGGTGGGGCAGGACCGACCCGTCAAAAAGGCCAAGGATCTCAAAGCGTCTGAAGTGCAACGCCCGGCGGTCGCGGTCAGGAGAAAAAACGTCGAATCATCGACAACCCGGGAGGGATCCCAGGAGAAAGATAACCCAAAGTCTGCGGAGGGAAATTCCGCCTCTTTCGATCCGCTTCAGGCTAACGGTGTCCTGAACCAGATTGCCGAGCCACTTGCAAAAATTCTCAAGCTCAACAGAAAGGGTGGGAGGCTGGTATTCGATTTGCCGTCATCCTACTCGGTTGCCGACCAGGCTTTTCGGGAAATCAGGACCAAGGCACGAGGCGGTGGTGGGGGCCACGGTTCCGGGAATTTCTGGACCCAGTATGTTTCGGGACAGAATTTTGGTGGTCGCATCCGCAAGGGTGAGCAGAAATTTGGCCAAAAGAAAAAAAGACCCGACAGCTTTGTTGTTGAGTTTGCCGAGTCTGTCGACCGGAACTCAGAATTGGAGGTCCAGGGGGAGACCGGCGAAGAATTCATGATCCGGATCAACGGTGGACAGGCACCCTACCTG
>JAYZFP010000178.1:0-36758 GCA_036336715.1 Planctomycetota bacterium | reverse complement strand
GCGAAACGTTTTTGAAGTAGTAGGGCCAGTTCCTGGAGTCCCGCTGGATGGCCATCGGGGGCACATCCTCAAGGTCCCGCCTGGCTTCGTCGAGATCCGGCAGGGTAATCCTGTCGAGAGGGTAGAGATCGAAATACTTTTTCGGCGCAACATAGGGGCAGTGAGGGTTGAAAAAACCTGCGGCGAGAAAAAATGGTTTGTCTCCCCGGCGGTTGATCCAGTCGACGACCTGGGAGGCAACCATCCCATCGGTGTGTTCTTCGTCACGGCTGACGGGGTCCCACCAGGCCATAGAGATTCCCAGGCTCCCTTTGGGGGGTCCATATCGAGTGATTTTTTCTTCCTGCAGCCTGTCTATTCCCGCCGGGTTGAAACGGGTTGTCCAGGTTGCCGGATCATCGTTGGCATCGGTACCAATCTGTTTCGGATTGCCATAGTGGTAAATTTTTCCCGCCCGGGCTGAAAAATAGCCATTGTTCTTGAACAGTTGCCCCAGCGTCACGACATCGGGGTTCTTCTGTCGAAGTTCATGCTTCAGGGTATGCATGTCGAGCGTGTCGGGCCGCAGGCCGGTCATCAGGCTGGCACGACTTGGTCCGCACAGTGGCTGTTGACAGTAGGCCTTGTCAAAACGGATTCCCCGTTTGGCCAACCGGTTCAGATGGGGTGTCTTGACGAGGGGGTTGCCGTATACCTCCAGGTCGCAGTTCATGTCATCCGCGGCAATGAACAGCACGTTGAGGGGATCCGCTCCCCGGACAGCAGGCGGACCGACCAGGTAGCAAAGCAGGCAGGCCGCAAAAGCGGTAATGAAAGACAAGGCAGGCATCGGTCTCTTTCAGCTGATGATCTTGTGGATGACTTTTCCTTCGTCAGTGGGACCGATCAGCCGTTGGTCGAGCCCCTGGTAGGAGTGACTGAATTGGTGCGGATCGATGCCAAGCTGGTGAAGCACGGTGGCCTGGAAATCCCGAATACTGACGGGGTCCTCGCCAATATAATAACCAATGTCGTCGGTTTGCCCGTAGGATCCCGGCTTGATCCCTGCGCCGGCCATCCAAAGCGTAAACGCATAAGGGTGATGGTCGCGCCCGATAAACCCCTTTTTCAATTCGGTGTGCCGGTTGTTTTGCATCATCGGGGTGCGGCCGAATTCCCCGCCCCAGATGACGAGTGTTTCGTCCAGCAGGCCCCGGTCTTTCAGGTCGGTCAGCAGCGCGGCGATAGGCTGGTCAATCTGCCTGCACTTGATGGGCAAGGTCTCGTCGACCGATTCCCCGGGAGATGTTCCATGATGGTCCCAGCCCCAATCATAGAGCTGCACAAACCGCACACCATTTTCAACCAGCCGCCGTGCCAGCAGGCAGTTGTTGGCAAACGTCGGATCGTCTCCCTTATACAGAACGCGGGGATCGGCCGCGGATTCGGCCGCCGAGACGTAGCCGGGTCGCGCACCGTAGTTCTCCAGCGTCCGCCGGGATTCCCGGGAGATATCCATCACCTCGGGTACCGACACCTGCATGCGGTAGGCCAGTTCATACTGGGCGATCCGGGTGACCGTTTCGGGATCCCTGAAGGACTGGTGTTGGTAACGATTCAGATCATTCAGTGCGTCGAGGGTCCGCCTGCGGGTGTTCCGGCCCATTCCTTTTGGATCGGAAAGAAACAGAATCGGATCGCCACCATCGGTGCGACACTGCACCCCCTGGTAGATGGTAGGGAGAAAACCGGAGCCCCAAAGCGACTTTCCGGAGCTGGGAGTTTTGCCCCCGGACGAAAGCACCACGAAACCGGGAAGGTTGCTGTTTTCGCTGCCCAATCCGTAGGTCACCCAGGAGCCCATCGACGGATAACCGAGCAGGTTGTTGCCAGTATGCATGAACAGCTGGGCCGGGGCATGGTTGAACTGTTCGGTGTGCAGGGACCGGATCACACAGATCTCGTCGCTTTGGGTCGCCAGGTGGGGCAAAAGTTCGGAAAGCCATTGACCAGTCTCTCCATGCTGCCGGTACTGGAACATCGGTCCCAGCATTTTTGGGACGCCCTTGATAAATGCAAAGCGCTTTCCCTCCAGATACTCCTTGGGACATTGTGTGTTGTGCAGCTTTTTCAGCTCGGGCTTGTTTTCAAACAGGTCCAGCTGGGAAGGAGACCCTGCCATGTGAAGGTAGATGACCGATTTGGCCCGGGCCGGGAGCCGGTAGGAAGGTGCCTCCTTTTTCTTTTCTTCAGCAGGTGTGTCCCCGGCCAGCAGGGACTGCAGTGCAATGGCTCCCAGACCCAGGCCGGCGTTTCCGAAAAAATGGCGGCGGGTCACGGCCAGGGCCTTTTCCTGTTGCAGATTGAATTTCATGTTTGCCATTCGGTTGGAGTCGTTAAAGAGGTCAGCAGTTGAGGGAAAAGTGGATAACAGGCACTAGGGCTTGCTGAGCGTTTCGTCCAGGTTCAACAGAACATTGGCGATCACGACCAGTCGGGCATTTCCATCCGGGACACCTGCCGACTGAAGCAGTTCCTGTTCATTTTCGATCGCGTCCTTTAATGAGTGATAAAGCTTCTCCAGTCGCTCGATTTCGTACTGCTCGGGATGGCGGATCAGAACGGATCGAAAACCGTTCAACAGTTTCGATTTCAATTCGCCCGAAGATTGGTCCATTCGAACGGCCAGTGCCCCGGCGGCTTCGAAAAACGCAGGATCATTCAAACCCACCAGCGCCTGCAGCGGGGTATTGGTCCGAATCCGGCGAACCTGGCACACCTCTCCAGAACCAGCATCGAATGTCTGCATCGCGGGGTAGGGGCTGGTCCGTTTGAGATAGGTGTAGAGGCCTCGGCGATATCGGTCCGGTCCGGTGGCGTTTTTCCATTGAAGACCGCTGTAGGTCGATTTCCAGATACCACCCGGTTGTGGCGGCATGACGGAGGGCCCTCCAATTTTTTTGGTCAATAACCCCGAAACGGCCAGTGCCTGGTCACGAATCATTTCGGCCGACAGGCGGAACCGGGGTCCTCGACCCAGCAGGCGGTTCCTCGGATCGACCCTGGACAGGTCCGGGGAAATTCCCGAAGCCTGGCGGTAGGTCCTCGAGAGGACCATTTGCCGGATAAGGCGCTTGAGCGACCAGCCCTGCTCACGAAAATCAACGGCCAGCCAGTCCAGCAGTACCGGGTGCGAAGGGGGAAGTCCCTGTGTTCCGAAATCCTCCTCGGTTTCCACCAGGCCGATCCCAAAAATACGCGCCCAGATACGATTGACCATCACCCGTGACGTCAAAGGGTTCTCGGGGCTCAGCAACCAGCGGGCAACGCCCGAACGATCCGGTTGAGCGCCGTCCGGCAGAGGACCAAACCCGGTCAAAACCGCAGGCTGTACAGTATCGGCCGGTTCGAGAAAATTGCCCCGACTGTGGATTCGGGTAACCCGTCGTTTGCCGGAATCCCGCTCCAGCATCACAGGTGTCCTTGGGAGGGATTTCTCCAGGTTGGCCAGTTCCGACTTCAGTTTTTCCCGCAGTGAGTATTTCTCGCGGGTGGGCGGAAAGACCCTGGAAAGAAAAAGTTCTTTCAGGTCCGGCTGAACCTCGGGAGTCATCCAGTCGGACCGGTGCGTGCTCACGGAGAAGCGGGAGCGGGCCAACAACAGGCCCTGTCCGTATTCCTGAACCAGTCGGATTCTCAGTTTTCCTCCGCTGACCGGTTTCGCGAATTCAAACAGGGCAGCCTGCTGTTCCGCAAAGCGGGGAGAAATCGCCCATCCCACCCGGAGATCACCATCGATTGCCTTTCGAACGTCCCAGCCCCTCTGGGAAAAACTGGCCCGAGGCCGCAGGAGCTTCAATTCCCGGACATCGCCCGTTTCATCTGTCAGTTCGGCGATGATTTCCTGGAGGGCGACGTTGGCATCCGGCCAGTTTCCCCCGCCCACCGACCGGGGAAGGTGGTCGATGCGGAAAGCTGTGTACTTGCGATTTGGGGCCAGTTCGAATTCCAGTGTCCAGGTATCCTTGTCCGGCCGGTTTCCTTCGGCAAGGATCTCACCTCCCGGTTTTTGCGTCAGACGAACCTTTTGCCTCGATTCTGAAGAGGTCAATTTGAGCGGGGACCAAAGGGGTTGTTTTTCCAACTGGCGTTTCCATTCTCCGAACTGCTTGTCCCACTCGGGCCCGGTGGCGAGGTTTTCCAGCTTTTTCAATCGCTTTTTCAAGTCGTCGATCCGGCGTTTCTGCTCCGCGGTGGGCGTCAGGAAAAGTGGGTCCTCGGTATCGTTGTCCAACGTCTGATTGAAAAATGCGTAAAACGAATAGTAATCCCTCAGGCTGATCGGATCATATTTGTGGGTATGACATTTGGCGCAACCCATGGTGAGCCCCATCCAGACCTGAATCGTTGTATCCACCCGGTCCTTGACGGCGGCCACGCGAAATTCCTCGTTATCGGTTCCCCCTTCTTCATTGGTCATGGTGTTGCGGTGAAAAGCGGTCGCCAGGACCTGGTCGGATGTCCGGTCGGGCAACAGGTCGCCGGCCAGTTGTTCGAGCGTGAACTGGTCATAGGGCATATCCGAGTTGAGGGCATCGATGACCCAGTCCCGGTATCTCCAGATATCCCGATGTCGATCCTTTTCATAACCACGGGTGTCCGCATAGCGGGCCAGGTCCAGCCACACGCGGGCCCAGTGTTCTCCAAAGGATTTTGATTTCAGCAGCTGGTCGACGACTTTGGCGTAGGCATCCGCCGAGCCGTCTTCGAGGAAACGATCGGCGGTCTCGAGTGTCGGGGGAAGTCCGGTCAGGTCCAGCGAAACCCTCCGCAACCAGACCAGCCGATCGGCGTCCTCCGCGGGCATGAGACCCTCCTGTTCCAGTCGTTGCAGGATGAAACGGTCAATCGACCCGCGGGGCCAGTCCCGGTTTTTGACCGGGGGGAGTGCGGATTTCCGAGGAACTTCAAAGGCCCAGTGTTTCTGGTAAGGAGCTCCCTGCTGGATCCAGCTTCGAAGGAGCTGTTTTTCTTTTTCTCCGAGGGAATGTCCTGTCGAGGGAGGAGGCATCCGTTGGTCCTCATCCGGAGAAAGGACCCGCATCAGCAGGGAGCTCTTTTCCGGCTCGCCGGGAGAGAGAACCCCGGAGTCAAGCGCTGCTTTCCGAACATCCAGTCTCAATTCACCCTCTCGGGCGGATTCGTCCCGGCCGTGACAGGTAAAACAGTTTCTGGCCAGAATGGGTCGAACGTCACGGTTGAAGGAGATTTCCTTTTCCTGGACCGTTGCTGAAATGCCCAGCGGGGTGTCCCTGTCGGCCATCAGCCCGTCATCGTCAACTCCACTTGAATAGGCCGGGAGAACCAGGGCTGCCAGCACGACAATCAGTTGTTTCATAATGCAATCTCGGAAAAGCGGATTTCAGCCGCTCCATTATATCTGGCCGGGGAAGGCACCGGGCAGGGAGCAGCGCTCAAAAAACCTGATTCAAGGCGGCCGCAGCCCGGGGACGCTGGCAAAGCAGTCAGACCGCCCGGCCGCGGTCCTACCGTTTGTGTCAAATCCAGGCTCCTGGTTGCGGATCGCATTCCACTCGTCAGCGGTGAGCAAGCGATCTTGGCAGGTCCGCCGTTTTTTGATAGATCCCGCTCATTGGTGAACCTTTCGGAGGAAAATTCCATGAACCCAAACACCCGATTCTCTCTGTCGGCCCAGCTATTGCTGATGCCTTTTTTGACAGCAGTCCTGGCTTCCACGGTCATGGCCCAGACGGTCGGGGATACGTTCATCGACACGTCAGAATGGGTGCAGAGTTCTTCTCCCATTTCCGATGGCTACACCACCCAGGGATACATCACCGAGACCATCGTTCGGGGCTACCGGGGACCGGGCCGCAGTCCGGTCGCATCGGCAACCGAATTCTCTCCGCAATCCGGCATACAACCTGTCGTTTACGAAAATTCCCGCCCGGGTAACCTCGCATCCAGAGCCATATCCCTGGCCCGGGTGAACGGCTGGACCCCGGAGCCATTGACCGTTTCCACCGAAGCAGAGGCTCCCCTGCGCCCCACGCCGGATCCCCTGGTCCAGGCAGCCAATCGGGGTGTCTCTCCGACTGTCAACGCGTCTCCTTTGTCCGGAATGCGGGGTGCCCCGCACCTGGATCCCCGGGTTTCCCAGGCCAACTACATCGGGCCAGGTCAGGCAGCCAGTTTGGAACCGCCAGTCCAGGTACTTCCGGTGTATTCGCAAACCGCCGGGATCGTTCCACCTGGAATGATGCAGGTTGAGCCCGGGTACCTTGGCCTTTCGTCCGGCAGGCCGTTTCCGGTGACAACTCCAACAACTTTTCAAAACTGGGCTCCGGCCGTTTCCCACGCACCCTCTGCCGTCCCGGTGGCGACGTTTGCCAATCCATCCACCTTGAGGAACTGCTGTGATCCCATTTACGTGCAGACCCAGTTTGTCACTCCCGGCAATAATTCCGGAGCAGGTAACCTTCAAACCTATCCACAGTACAACGGAAACCCCTATCCCAAACCGGGATTTGGTATCAGTCAGCCGTTTGTCCGCAGCACCTGGGTTCCCATCGTTCCCCTGCGATCGATGCCCTATGGTACCTACCTCGGACAGGGAGTGATTGGGCAACCGGTGGCCTACGTGGAAGGCGAGCCGGTCAGGAACTTTCTCCGCTACGTATTCCCCTGATCGGGAGTCAGCGGGCCACTCCTGTTGGATTTGATTTTTCCGCGTTCGGTTGGCTTGCATACGGGAAGGAAGCATTCCCCCGATTTTTTCACAGAAAGGGAATCAACGTGGCTTCTACCCCACTGGCATCAGTGATCGGATTTCTCGAGTCGTTCGCTCCCCTGAAGCTGGCAGAAGAGTGGGACAACGTCGGCCTGCTGCTTGGAGATCGCAGCCAAAAGACAGATACCATCATGACTTGCCTGACCGTTACACCGGGCGTTGTCGGGGAAGCGATCGAACAGGGAGCCGGGTTGATTGTTTCCCATCATCCACTCCCCTTTAAACCGCTGAAAAAAATCACCGCCGATTCGTCAACTGGTCGCATGGTATTGGAGCTTTGCAAAAATGGCATCGCCCTTTTCAGCCCGCACACGGCGTTCGATTCAACAGCCGACGGAATCAACCAGTCGCTTGCCGACAGGATTGGCCTGGGGGATGTTCTGCCCATCCGGGAAATCGATTCTTTTCCAACGACAGGTGACGGACCCGTTTACGGTGTGGGGAGGTTCGGAAGTCTCGAATCACGGTCCTGCCGGGAGCTGTGCCGCGAATTAAAGGGCCTATTCAACTTGCCGCTGGTCAAGTTCTGTGGTGACCTGGACTCCCAGGTGAGTCGAATCGCGATCGCCTGTGGTTCGGCGGGCCAATTTCTCCCGGATGCCGCCAGAGCAGGCTGCGACGGATTGATTACCGGCGAAACCAATTACCACACCTGTCTTGAGGCCCTCGCCGCCGGCGTTTCCTTGTTTTTACTGGGACATTACGGGAGTGAGAGATTCGCCGTTGAAATGCTGGCACAACGCCTGCAGCAGGAATTCCCGGGCCTCTCGATTCGCGCCAGCCAGCAGGACCGGGACCCCCTTCAATATGTGGGTTAAGAATCCACCGCCGCTCCGATTCCTCTGCCAAATCAAGCGTTGACCATACGCTCTGGCGATTTAAAATGATGAAACGCCCCGAAGAAACACCGATCCAACGAAACCTGGTAATGGGAAACGTTCAGGTGAGAGGTGCAAGGAACAGGGCGATTTCCTTTCCCGTGATTCACACACCATGAGCCGCGTACTGACCACACTTCCTGTCTTCAACGAGGTCGAATCGGTTGACCCCGTGCTGGATGAGGTGCGGAAATACTGCAAGGACGTGTTGGTGGTGGACGACGGTTCTACCGACGGCACCTCCGGTTTGCTGTCCCAGCGCAGCGATATCCTGCTGGAGACCCACCCGGTCAACCAGGGATATGGTGCGGCCCTGATCACCGCGTTCCGTTTCGCCGTGCAACAGCGTTACGATATCCTGGTGACGATCGATTGTGACGGCCAGCATGAGCCGCAGAGGATTCCCGAGTTCGTAAAAGCGTGTCAGCGAACCGATGTGGACGTGGTCTCCGGAAGCCGCTACCTGCAGCAATTTGCAGGGGACAGCGAACCGCCGGAACAGAGGAAGAAAATCAACCGGAAGATAACGGGTCTGTTGAACGAAAGACTCGGCCTGAACTTGACCGACACTTTTTGCGGATTCAAGGCATACAGCGTTCCTGCCCTGGCTCGGATGAACCTGACCGAACCGGGCTACGCCATGCCTCTTGAACTTTGGGTGCAGACCGTCTGTCTGGAGCTGAACGTGATCGAGATCCCGGTTCCCCTTATTTACCTTGACGAAAAACGTTCCTTCGGCGGCAACCTGGATGATGGCCAACAGCGGCTGAAATATTACCTGGAAATAATTAATCGCAGCCTGCGGGCTTTGCCCCAGGATTGTCGGCATTTTTCGTCCATCGACCTGACGCCCTGTGAGTGATGGCAACCACTCAGAGGAAAGCGGCACAGGCCAACCGAGAAACGGTCCTGAACAACCGGCGGTTCACTGGAAAAAAGAAAACGTGAAACGGCAGAAGATTCGTGCACCGAAGCGAGACGGCGAAAGTGTACTCCTGCCCGAAGGTTCCTGCCAAAGTCTGTTGGAAGCCAACCGTGGCTTTGCGGGAAAAACGGACATCGGTTTCCCGCTGGATTTTTCTGAAACGCGGCGACTGGCCCGTGTTGAACTCGTAAAGCAGGCTCACCGATTCACCAGCCAGTATGCCAATATTGAACCTCTCGATGATCCGAACCTGTTATTTCTTACCGGTCATCAACCCGAGCTGTTCCACCCGGGCGTGTGGTTCAAAAATTTTGTGCTCCACCGGTTGGCCGCTATCCGGAACGAAAGCGGGGGTCGGGTCGCCCTGGCGGTGAACCTGCTGGTGGATAATGATTTATGTGACGAAGTTTCACTTGTCGTTCCCGCTGGCAATCGGGATTGCCCCAAAAAGCAGAGCATTTCGCTGGACGCTGACTCGCCACCCCTTCCGTTTGAAGTACGCTCCTGGCGAACACCGGTTTCCTCCCCCGAATTCATTCGCCGCGTCCAGTCGGCAATGGGCAGCCTGTCCGGACACGACCGGCTTTTGACAAGATTCCTGGCTCACCTGGATGAAGCGCGGCGGGGAAAGACGCTGGTGGGCGAGTCCTTTGCCGAGGCCCGCCATCGACTGGAAATGGAACATGGAATCAGCAATCTGGAAATCCCGCTGAGCAGAATTTGTGAATCGCTTCCTTTCAGGAAGTTCCTGGCGGCGATGATTGTTGAGGGCCGGCAATTGCACCGGGAGTACAATGCCTCGCTACGGCAATTTCGTAAAGACTGCCGGATCCGCAGCCAAACCCACCCGGTTCCCGAATTGTCACAGTCAGAAGAGTGGCTCGAGTTGCCGTTCTGGATCTGGAGGAAAAACTCGCCGGAACGGGGGCGATTGCACGTCTGTTTCCAGGGTGACCGGATCCGGATTTCCGATCGGAATCGGATTGAAATCAGCGGCACTGCCACCCGGCTGGAATCGGTGTTGCAGGACGCTTGTGCCGGTGAGGAGGGTGTTGTGGTCCGACCGCGAGCCCTGATGACCACCCTTTATGTCCGGTTGTTCCTTGCGGACCTGTTTGTACATGGTATCGGGGGAGCGAAATATGATCAGCTGACCGATGAAATCATCCGGCGGCTGTTTGGGATGCACCCGCCAGGCTACCTGACGGCAACCTCGACGCACCGGCTCCCCCTGGGTATCGAGCCTTTTGATGACCAGAGGTGGCAGCAGTTTAAGAAAACGGTACGGGAAAGAAAATACCGACCGGAGCAATTCGGTCCGTCGACCGGGAAGATGGCCGAATTCCGTGACCTGGTCGGGAAAAAACAGGACCTTCTGCAGCGGATGCCGCGACGGGGAAATAAAAAATCCTGGCACCACGAAATGGAAGCTCTCAACGGTCGTTTGCTCGAATTGAATCAGCCTGCCTACCAGGAATCCATCCGGTCACTTCAGATTTACGAAAAAACGGCCCCTCAGCGTGCCCTGCTCTGTTCCCGGGAATTCAGTTTCGTACTGCATCCACCCCAATTGGTGGATCATTTGAAACAGCTTGCGGAACGAGCCATCCCGCATTCTGATTGATTGTGGTGGCTGATTCGTCGATATTGGGGCCAGGCTGAAATCTTTTCACGAGCCCGTTTACCGGGCCTGTGATCAGAAGAGCTGATGACCCAAAAGCTGATGATCCAGAGGAATCGATGATAATGAAGAAATTCTACCTGTCCTGGATGCGAGGCATGCTGCCGGCTCTCCTCCTGGTTTTCCTCCTTTCGGGGAAGGATGCACTGTCCACCGAGTGGATTCAGCTGAATGAACGCAACTGGGACGATTTCGCTCCCCAGGGAAAAGAGGTGGACGCCATTTATGGTGATTACGTTCTGCGAAATGATCAAATCGTAGTGGTGATTGCCAGGCCGTCTCCGCTGCGACACGCCAACCTGACCATTCGAAACGTTGGCGGGTTTGTCCTGGACCTGACTTCCCGGAACCAGCAGAACGACCAGCTCGGCTGCTTTATTCCACTGGGGGGTGCTTTTCATTTTCATAGCGAGCAGAAAATGGAGCTTCGGATCGACGGTAAAAAAGTGGATCTCTCAACCAGGATCCAGGGAAAGGAAATCGCGATCCGCCTTGAATCGTCGACGGGTCCGGCTGGCGAACGGGCGGTGATCGAATACTCCCTCGAACAGGGTTCTGCCTGGCTGAAAGTCAGCCACCAGGCATTCAAGGGAGACGCCCCGGTCCGTGACAAAAAGTTCACCGACTCCATGCGGGCGGACCGCACCTTCCGGTTTTCGACACACGATGATCGAAAACTTTTCTGTGCAAACGATGACTGGTTTCGGCAATGTTACGGCATCTGTTTCCCCAACGGTGTCCTGCAGCGGGGCAAAGGGAATGTTGCGATCAATTATGAAAACCGGCAGCAGGAGACGTTCCGTTTTCTTGGACCGGCTCCGTCGCTGCTCAGTTCGCTGGGCCGGGCCAAGTCCCTGCTGGGTGAAACTACAGTGCCTCTGAGGGTCATGGTTGAGGACCCTCGGGGAAAAGTCAGTCAAAGCAGCGTGCGGGTTTTGCAGGGCGAAAAACTGATCGGCACAGCAAGAACCGATTCCAGGGGAGAGGCCCTGTTTGCACTCCCCAACGGTAACTACACCGCCGAAATCCGGACCCTTGGACAGGAACCGAGGAAACGGAACTTTGGGGTGTTGAACCAGCGGGAAACCCGGGTCCGGGTACGTTATGGTGAGGCTCCTCCGCTGGTCGAGGCAAAAATCACCGGTGAAGACGGACAGGGAATTCCCTGCAAGGTGGCCTTCATCGGAGCCAAGGGGACCCCGGATCCTGACCTGGGGCCTGACTCGGCGGCCAACCCGGTTCGCAATCTTCACTATTCGCACAACGGCAGTTTTCAGCAGGTGCTTCCCGAAGGTGAATACGAGGTAATTGTCAGCCGCGGTCCGGAATACGATGCGGAATATTTTTCCATCAAGACCTCCAGAAACAGTGTTGCCAAGGTGACAGCCCGACTGAAACGGGTTGTCGAAACCCGTGGTTGGGTCAGTGCCGAGTACCACAGCCATTCGACACCGTCAGGTGACAATACCAGCGACCAGAGGGGGCGTGTCCTGAATCTGGTGGGCGAACATATCGAGTTTGCTCCCTGCACAGAACACCAGCGGGTGGATTCCTACCGGCCGCACATTGAATCGTTGCAGTTGCAGAAATGGTTGGCCACCTGTTCCGGAATGGAGCTGACCGGAAGCCCGCTACCGCTGAATCACCAGAATGCCTTCCCCCTCATTCACCGGCCTCGCACCCAGGATGGAGGTGGTCCGCGGATCGATCCGGACCCATCGGTGCAGATTGAGCGGCTGGCCTACTGGGATAACAAAGGGGAAAAACTCGTTCAGTCCAATCATCCGAACCTGATCCAGATGGCCGGGGATGCAGACCTCGATGCCAGGGTTGATGGGGGATTCAAAAAAATGTTCGATTTCATGGATGTGGTGGAAGTCCATCCACCCGACAGGATCTTCCAGAAACCGGACGCCCTGCCTGCCAAGGGGAGCCGGGGAAACGTGATTTTCAACTGGATGCAGCTTTTGAACCAGGGACATCGGGTCATCGGTGTGGTCAACACAGACGCCCACTACAACCATCATGGCAGTGGCTGGCTGCGAAACTATGTCAAATCAGGCACTGATGAGCCTGCGAGTATTGACACGATGGAAATGGTTCGCCATTCCAAAAGAGGGCATTTGATCATGACCAGCGGCCCTTTCATGGAAGTCAGCCTGATGCCTGCGGGCGGAACGAGGGCTTACCTGCCGGGCGACGAACTGAAATTGCCTGGCGGAAAAGCTGAACTCTGGGTCCGGGTTCAGTGCCCCAATTGGCTGGACGTTAACCGGGTCCAGGTCTTCGTGAACGGACACGCTCTGAAGAACCTGAATTTCACCCGTCGAACCGACCCGTCCCTGTTCAGCAATGGTGTCGTCAAATATGAGCAGACGATCCCGATTGCCCTGACCGAGGATGCTCACCTGATCGTGGCCACCATCGGCGAAGGCCTCAAGCTGGGCCGGGTCATGGGGCCAGTTGCCGGCAACCGGATTCCCTGCGCAGTTTCCAATCCCCTGTTTGTGGATGTTGACGGGGAAGGGTTTCAGCCTTCCGGCGACCGGATTGATTCGCCTTTTTTGTACCGGACTGAATAACAGGAGTTTCCAATGACAAACAACCACTGGTCTTTGACCACCCTGCTGTACTTGCCGGTTGCGCTGCTGCTCTGCCAGGCATCCCGGGCGGACGAGCCGAAAACGGGGACAAAAGAGGACGTCAAAATAATCAAGGTGGACGGCTCCGAACCGCTTGTCGGAACGTTTTCACTCGACCGGGCGACGGCTTTCCTGGACCGCACTTCCATGGCATGGACGAAAAAGCACAAGTGCTTTACCTGCCATACCAATTTCATTCACTTGATTGCACTGTCAGATTTCGAGAAGAAGCCGAGGTATTACCAGACGGTCCGGGAGTCCCTTGGAGAATTGGTGTCTGTCCGCTGGAAGGAAAAGGGTCCCCGTTGGGACGCGGAGGTGGTGATGGCTGCTGCAACACTGGCATTGGTCGATCGATCGGGCTCCGGCGAACTTTCCCCAGTTGCCAGGCAGGCGCTGGACCGGGTCTGGGACGTACAGCGCGAGGACGGTGGTTTTGACTGGCTTAAATGTGACTGGCCCCCCATGGAGTCGGATGATGAATACGGTGCCGCGATGGCTGCTGTAGCGTGGAGCGCTGCGCCGGCCGATTATCGCAAAACGGAAGCCGCCAGCCAGGGACGGAAACGGTTGAAAGATTACATCCGTGAACAGGGTCTGAAGCGGTTGCACCACCGGGGCCTGTTGGTCTGGGCGGACCGCCTGGGCGGCGACTGGCTTTCCGAGGAGGAAATCGGGGAGATCAAGGATCAGATACTGAAAATCCAGAACGGTGACGGTGGTTGGAACACGCCGTCGATCGGCAAGTGGGAGCGGGAGGACGACCGGGAAGTCGACAGGAACAGCGATGGCTACGGGACGGGCTTTGCAATCTTTGTCCTCCGTCAGGCGGGTCTTCCGTCAGACCATCCAGCGATTGCAAAGGGAATTGCCTGGCTGAAAGCCAACCAGAGGGAAAGCGGTCGCTGGTACACCCGCTCGGTGAGTCGGGACAATCGGCATTACCTGACGCATGCCGGCACGGCGATGGCAATCATGGCCCTCAAGGCGTGTGAATGAAACCTGCGGTCCTCGCCAGCACGTAGAGAATTTTCCGGAATGCCGAGCCATGCGATTGCCAGTCAGTTTCTGCATCTTTTTCGCCGGTTTCCTCCCCGGCGATGGGTCCCTGGCCGAAGACCAGGTCATTGACGGGCGGCGGTTCACGTTGCCACCCGGGTTCAAGATAGAAAAGGTGGCCGGCCCACGTCTGGTGGATCGTCCAATCAACTGTGCGTTCGATGAACTGGGCCGACTTTATGTGACCGAGTCGAGCGGTTCCAACGAAAACGTGCAGGAGCAATTGAGGAAAAAACCGCATCAAATCATCCGGCTCGAGGACAGTGATGACGACGGCGTGTACGACCGCCGCGTTCTGTTTGCGGACAAAATGATGTTTCCCGAGGGTGCGATGTGGCATGACGGATCCCTCTACGTGTGTGCACCACCCCAAATCTGGAAACTGACCGATACCAACGGCGATGGCCGTGCGGACCGGAGGGAAGTCTGGTTTGACGGTAAAACGCTGACCGGCTGCGCCAATGATCTACACGGTCCCTACCTCGGTCCCGATGGCTGGATTTACTGGTGCAAGGGAGCGTTTGCTGAGCAGACCTATCGTCGGCAGGAGGGACCGGACCTGGTGACCCGCGCGGCCCACGTCTTTCGGCGGCGGCCGCAGGGAGGTGAGGTGGAGGTGGTGATGACCGGCGGCATGGACAACCCGGTGGAGGTGGTGTTCACACCAGAAGGCGAGAGGATATTCAACACGACTTTCCTGCACCATCCCCACGATGGAAAGCGGGATGGGCTGATCCATGCCATCTACGGTGGTGTATACGGTAAGGAACATGGAGTACTGGACGGCCATCCCCGGACGGGTGACCTGATGCCCGAACTGGTCAACCAGGATGCCTCGGCGCCCTCGGGGCTGCTGCGTCTGGAATCCGGCGGGCTGGGTGAGAGCTACCGGGACAATCTTCTCTGCACCTCATTCAATCTTCACAAGGTCTTCCGATATCGACTTTCGTACCGGGGTTCGATGCTGCGTACCCGCAACGAGGACTTTGTGGTTTGTGACGACCTCGATTTTCACCCGACTGACGTGATTGAAGATGCCGATGGGAGCGTGCTGATTGTCGATACCGGGGGTTGGTACAAGCTCTGCTGTCCAACATCCCAGCTCCAGAAGCCTGATCTGCTGGGAGCCATCTATCGCGTTCGCAGAACCGGGACGGCAAAAACTGCCGATCCACGTGGTCTGAAAATCGACTGGACCCGTGTCAATCCCGTGACGCTCCTTTCCGATGAGCGTCACGCCGTAAGGAAGCGGGCCCACTGGCTGGCCATCGACCAGCGGCGGGAAGGTGAACTGCAGGAGCTGGTTACGGGTTCCGCTGACGAGCGGGTTCGACAACGAGCGGTCTGGGCCCTATCCGGGATCGACTCCAGGCGGGCCCGGGATACGGTTCGTCAGGCACTCAACGACTCCCGGCCGAGGGTGGCCCAGGCGGCAGCGCATGTGGTTTCCGCCTGGAAAGACCAGCAGGCGATCGACGAGCTTGGCCGGCTGCTGAGAACGGGACCTCCCATGAATCAGCGGGTGGCCGCGGAAGCGTTGGGCAGGCTGGGCCAGCCCCGGGCGATCCCGGTCCTGCTTCGGGCGGCCGAGTCGTTGGCCGTCTCAGAAGAGGTGCCGGGCCAGGTCGAAGACAGGGCGCTGGAGCACTCCCTCATTTATGCCCTGATCGAGATCGGCAATCGTTCGGCACTGACCAGCGGACTGGAAGAACGGTCGCCGATGGCCCAGCACGTCAGCCTGTTGGCCCTCGCGGGGATTTCAGAAGAGGCGCTAGAGGACCAGAAACCACTCCTGGTCAAGAGCCTGAACTCTGTCAATGGCACGCTGCGGCGGACTGCCTGGCGGATCGTGAGCCAGCATCCGGAATGGGCGGACCAGCTGATTTCCCGATTCGAAAAACAGCTGGCTGAGAAAAAGATCGCCTTGAGTGAATGGGTCCCGTTCGTGGATCACCCGCAGGTGCAGGGCCTGGTCCTGATGGCCCTGCGGGACCCGGCTTTGCCGCGCGGAATGAAAAGCAGGCTGTTGAACTGCCTTGTCGCGGCCGACCAGCCGAAAAGCCTGACAGGTGATTGGACTTCGCTTCCGACTCTGCTGCTCGAGACGGGCGACTCGGAACTGCTGGCCTCGGCCCTTTCCTGGATTCAAAAACGACGGAATGCCATGGAGGATGAAGGTGTGGCGATGGACGCGCTGGACGAAAATCTGAAGTCCATCGCCGATCAGGGGAACTTCCCGGCACAGCTTCGGCTGGCAGCGCTGATCGCTTGTCGATCGGGCCCGCTGGATCGGGTCAAGCAGCTGCTGGTTTGCAGCCATTTGCGGGCATCCCACCCGGTCGCTGTGCGGACGCTGGCGATCGATGTGTTGTCGAAAACGGAATTGACCGCGGAACTTGCATCTTTGGTGGCTGCAGAAATCAGGTACGCCGGTCCGGCGGAAATCGAAAAACTGGTTTCCATCCTGCAGGGTCTTCCATCGGACGTTCTGGGCTTGAAGGTGCTGGACTCATTGCGTGAATCCAGGGTTCTCTCGGCTGTCCCACCGGAAAACCTGGCGAAACTGCTTGCCACGTTCGGACCCCGAACAGCGCGCGGAGGCCAGCTCCTGGTGGAAAAAATTCGCCAGGAAAACCTGGCCAGGGCCAGTCGCCTGGAAAAAATCCTGGCGCTCGTGCCAGGCGGTGATGCGCGGAAAGGGCAGGCCATTTTTCATGGCAACCAGGCGTCTTGCATCGCCTGTCACCAGATGGGTTACCTCGGAGGACGTACCGGGCCCAGCCTGAGCAACATCGGTCGTATTCGCAGCGAACGTGATCTGCTCGAATCCCTGATGTTTCCCAGTCTCAGTTTCGTGAGGAGCTTTGAGCCGGTGGTGATCGAAACCGTCGATGGCCGGGTGCTCAGTGGCATCATCAAAAATGAGACCAGCGACACGCTGGAAATCACCGTGGATGCCAAAAAAGTGGAACGCCTGCAAAAGTCCGAGATTGAAAATCGAAAAGTGGGCACTCAGTCCATCATGCCCTCCGTTCTCGACAAACTGTTTTCAGACCGGGAACTGGCGGACCTGATCCGGTTCCTCAAGGACGCCCGTTGATTTGCCAATGACGCCCGATCGGTCGCAGGGAGCCACTTCCGGGCGGGGAAATAAAAAGGCTCCAGCTAGTGCTGAAGCCCGGTGGGTTCACTTAGGGTTGGAGGGATTCGGTCGAAATCAGACCTCTTTGGAGTCGATCCAGCCCATCAGGCTGCGAAGCTGTTTCCCGACCTGCTCGACCGGGTGTTCCCGGTCCAGTCGACGGGTTGCCTTGAAACTCGGTGCCCCTGCCTTGTTTTCGAGGATCCATTGGCGAGCAAATTCGCCCGTTTGAATCTCATGCAGAATTTTCTTCATTTCCTTTTTGGTTTCTTCGGTGATGATTCTCGGGCCACGCGTGTAGTCGCCGTACTCCGCGGTGTTGGAAACGCTGTATCGCATGTAGTTCAATCCGCCCTGGTAGAACAGGTCAACAATCAGCTTCAGCTCGTGCATGCACTCAAAGAAGGCCATTTCAGGCTGGTAACCAGCCTCAACCAGAGTTTCAAATGCGGACTTGACCAGTTGGCTGACACCGCCGCAGAGCACCACCTGCTCCCCGAACAGATCGGTTTCGGTTTCCTCAGCGATCGTGGTCTGGATCACACCCCCGCGGGTTCCGCCAATCCCCTTGGCATAAGCCAGCCCGAGATTCTTGGTCTCTTCACTGGCTCCTTCGCCAAGAGCGATCAGGCAGGGAACGCCTCCTCCGCCAACGTATTCGCTGCGAACCAGGTGTCCCGGCCCCTTGGGTGCCACCAGCAGTTCATCAACACCTTCAGGCGCTTCCACCTGGCCAAAATGGATATTGAACCCGTGAGAACACATCAGGACGTTTCCCGGTGACAACTGGCCACGGACTTCGTTTTTGTAAATATCACCCTGGACTTCGTCGGGAAGCAGAATGTTGACCAGGTCACCCGCTGCGGTGGCATCGGCCAGCGACATCGGTTCGAATCCGTGCTCCACGGCCAGATCGTAATTGGCACTGCCGGGGCGTTGACCAATGACAACGTTCAGCCCACTGTCTTTCAGGTTCTGTGCCTGGGCATGGCCCTGACTGCCGTAGCCAAGGATGGCGATGGTTTTGTCCTTGAGAAGGGAGAGGTCAGCATCGTTGTCATAGTAAATGGTTGCAGCCATTGAATTGGTCCTGTAGGAATTCGATAGGTGGTTGGTAGGGCGGAACCCAGAGCCGGTTCGCCAGTTGGATCAGCCGGAATCAAGCGGCAGATTCGTCCAGGGAGTCCTTGGCCGGTCCAACGCCCCGCGTCATGGCGATTCGTCCGGTGCGGACAAGCTCGACAATTCCATACTCCCGCATCGCATCGATAAACGCGTCGATCTTGTTTTCCTTGCCGGAGATTTCGATCAGCACATTCGCGGAACTGACGTCCACGATTCGGCCACGGAAAATCTCGGTCAATTCGCGGATTTCGGATCGCTCGGGTCCCGGGTTGGCAGCAACCTTGATCAACATCAGGTCCCGTTCGACATAATCTGACGAACTGATATTTTTGACATTGACGACGGTCACGATTTTTTCGAGTTGCTTGCCGACCTGTTCCAGGATCCGGTCATCTCCCATGACGACAAAGGTCATGCGGGAAAGATTGGGGTCTTCCGTTTCACCCACTGCCAACGAGTGAATGTTATATCCCCGCGAGGCGAGCATGCCCGAAATGTGGGCGAGTACGCCGGGAACGTTTTGCACGGTTGCAGAAATAACGTGTCGCATGGAATTGGTAGACATGACCCGATTCAACGGAGGGAGTTGGGAATAAGCGAAAAACCATCGTATAACTCGGTTTTTGCTGTCGCAAGGTGTTTTCAAGTTACCTTAACGAATCAGTTGGCTTGAATCTCGCACGTCGGTGTGTCATGCTCGACGGGTTATTTTTTTCGTTTCAGGGAATCGAATTCTGCGAGGATCGATAATGCGAAATCAACAACTTGATTTCCCTTTAATGGTTTTGATTGCGGTATTAC
Organism: Planctomycetota bacterium; assembly: GCA_036336715.1. GTDB lineage: Bacteria > Planctomycetota > Planctomycetia > Pirellulales > Pirellulaceae > JABAAE01. The sequence continues at coordinate 17,715 of JAYZFP010000178.1, read as the reverse complement.
TCCCGGCTTTTGTCGGAACCGGTTTTGCCGTTGCCCAACAGGCCCCAGCCAAAGAAGCGGCGCAGAGCAGCCAAAATAAAGAAGCAAAAACGGAAAAAAAACCGGACATTGCCGCAAATCCGGACAGCACCAGCGATGGAAAGAAATCGGGTGCATCCCCGGCGGCCGCAGCCGCAACCCCGGCAGCTTCCCAAGCGGAAAACCGTGATGGTGAGAACACCTGGTTTGGTGATGTCTTTTATCCCCTGCTCGTCCTGGCAATCGGGATTACGATGGTGCTGGGACTGATCATCGGTTTCAAGATCAATGCTTTTTTGGCGTTGATCACCGCCGCCATCATGGTGAGTATCCTCGCTCCAGGTGCCATGGCGGACAAAATCGGCCGCGTCGCAACCGCCCTGGGGAATTCGGTGGGCGGGATTGGTATCGTGATTGCCCTGGCTGCGATCATTGGCAAGTGCATGCTCGACAGCGGAGCGGCCGACCGCATTGTGCGGGCATTCATGAGCCTGTTGGGAGAAAAGCGGGCTCCGATTTCTCTACTCGGATCCGGATTCGTTTTAGCGGTCCCCGTGTTTTTTGACACCGTATTCTACCTGTTGGTGCCACTTGCCCGATCCCTGCACCGGCGAACAAAAGTCAAGTATCTCTTTTACATCATGGCCATCGGTGCCGGTGGCGCGATCACGCATACGCTGGTTCCACCCACGCCGGGCCCCCTGCTGATGGCATCCAACCTGGGCATCAGCGTGGGAACCATGATCCTCGTGGGCGCGCTGGTTGCGCTGCCCGCTGCGATAGCGGGGTTGCTTTGTGGCTCCATTGCCGACCGGATCATGCAGACGCCGATGCGGGAACTTCCGGGCAGTCCTGAACCGGAACCGATTCCCGACGAAGAGCTTCCGCCGCTCTGGCTGGCGGTTGCACCGGTGGTGATTCCGGTGGTCCTGATTTCCATGTCCACAATCGTCACGACCATCGCTGACAATCAGCATGCGGCGCGGTTCCGAAAAAATGAAATCACCGATGTCAGCACGTTTTCCCGGCTCATCCAGTCGCAAAGCCGATCCGAGCAGCCCAATGTTGGCAGACGACTGTTGGATCATCGCCGCATGCAGGACAGTACCCTCGGAGAATCAATGGTCGACGAGGAAAAGTTGCTGGCTGGCCTAAATGCTTTGCTGCAGGACAAGGAGTTCTACGATGAGGACAGCTTCCTGGGCATCAAGATCAATCCCACCGCCAAATCTTTGCTGAAAAAAAACCGGGTCCGGATGAAACGTTCGGATGTGGAGCGGATGAACCGTGCCCTGCTGGAATCGGCGTACCCGGACCAGATCGCTCCGCACCAGTGGGAAACGAGTTCCCGGCAATTGGCAAACGTTTTCAGCTTTTTCGGCAATGCCAACTTTGCCTTGTTGATTTCTACCCTGATCGCCCTGGTGACACTGGCGAAACAGAGGAACATGTCATTTGCCGACCTGGCCAAGTCGACCGAGGAAGCCCTGATGAGTGGTGGTGTAATCATCCTCATCACCGCAGGTGGCGGTGCCTTTGGTGCCATGCTCCAACAGGCGCAGGTGGGTGAAGCGATCAAACAGCTATTTGCCGACAGTGGCTCAGGCGGCTCGATTTCCGGGATGGGCTTTTTGATGCTCGGCTTTGTGATTGCCGCGATCCTGAAAATAGCTCAGGGTTCGAGTACCGTTGCGATGATCGTCGGTTCCTCGATGCTGGCAGCAATCGTCAAGGGGGACGATATCGGCTTCAACTATGTTTACCTGGCGACTGCCATCGGTGCCGGTTCCCTGTTTGGATCCTGGATGAATGACAGCGGCTTCTGGATCTTCGCGAAGATGGGTGGATTGACTGAAGCGGAGGCCCTGAAGTCCTGGACCGTGATGTTGGTGGTGCTCAGCCTCGTCAGCCTGCTGGTCACTATCCTGTTGACCTTCCTGATGCCACTCAATTCGGTGGTCTGATTTCCTGACCGGTCTTTTGAATCCCTTTCATCCCGGGTTGTTGCCGCAGTGGCCAGAAAAAAATATCGCCGAAGGGCACGGGCTTCGGGAGCGACGACCTTCGTGATTCGGGTCGGCGCCCTGTGCTGTGGCCTGTTGTTGATCAATGCCATCCTGTGCCAGTTCCTGTGTGCTCTGCTGAATAACGCCTTTCCGACGTTGTTTTCGGATCTCCGCGCGTTGCAGGCGGTCATGTACTTCGGCCCGATTCTGCTGATTGGCATCGAGTTCTGGATCTATGACCGGAGAGTCGATTACCTGTCGCGGCACCAGGAGTCGACGGTCAACGAAAACGACCAGTCCACCACGGCCAATGGCTGAACCGGGTGCCAGCCGGGTTTGCAGGTTCGGGACAGGGACCGTGTACCGGCAGTCATGCGCGGCGGAGGCAGGTTTTTTTGTGTTCACGATTTTTCCTGATAGGATAGCCACGGGAGCCGCCCCGTTTTTTCAATCCTTACTCAGCAGGTCGCACCGATGTACCGTTTTTTGCCTTTTCAATCTCCGGTCGTCGCCAGTTTGATTTTGTTCATGCTGTCTGCCGGCGGGTCTTGCCTGCCAGCGCAAGACGGGAAAGCCGCTGTCGATGAGGAACAGATTCTGTATGGCGAGCTGGATGCCGGTGCCCGGTTGTTGCGATTCGTGGTGACGGTCGACAGGGAGGGCAAAGCCAGGCTGAAAAGCCTGGATGAGGGAGGGCGAATTTTTCAACTCGATTCGCTTGTGTTGACCGATGAAAAAATGGGTTTCCAGCTGAAGGCTTCCGGGGCGACCTACGACTCGGTTTTCGACAAGAAATCAAAGTCCTATCTGGGCAAGTGGAAGCAGCGTTCCGCCTCGTTGGACCTGGCTTTCGAGAAAGTGGACGAGTTTCCGGATGACCGGGCGCGGGAAATCTGGGAGGGGGAGCTGAACGCGGGCGGCAGAAAACTAATTTTGCGATTCCGGGTTTATGACAGCAAGGCGCCGCATCCCGTCTTGCTGGACAGTCCCAACGAACGTCTTGGCGGATTCACGGGGAAAAAGGAATCCGACCAGGGGCAGGTCATCTATACCATTCCCGCGTTGCGGGGCAAATTCACGGGGAAATTGTCGCCGGACGGGAAGAGTCTCAAGGGAACCTGGAACCAGGGAGTCGATTTTCCGCTGGAACTGAAAAAAGTAACCTCCGGAGAGATGAAAGAAAATGCGGCGGCTCCCAAGCGTCCGCAAACTCCTGCCGCTCCGTTTCCTTACCGGAGCGAGGAGGTGAAAATCAAAAATATGGCTGACGATCTCCAGCTGGCCGGCACGCTGACCATTCCAGCGGGTGATAAAAAAACCGCCTGCGTAATCCTGATCAGCGGGTCGGGACCTCAGGATCGTGACGAGACGATTATGGATCACAAGCCGTTCTGGGTCATCGCCGACTACCTCAGCCGTCGAGGAACCGCAGTGCTTCGCTTTGATGACCGGGGAACAGCGAAGTCAACCGGTGACCACTCGACCGCCACCACCGCTGACTTTGCCCGGGACGTGGGGGCCGTGTTGGATTTCCTCAGGCAGCATCCCCGGATCGATGCGTCCAGGATCGGTTTGTGCGGGCACAGCGAGGGGGGGTTGATTGCGCCGCTGGTGGCCAGTCAACGAAAAGACGTCGCCTTCATTGTCATGCTGGCCGGTCCTGGTGTGAATGGAGAAAAAATCCTCAGCAACCAGCTCCGACTGATCCTCAAGGCTTCCGGTGCGGGTAAGGAGGAGGTGGAATTTGCCGCCGCGCTGCAGGATGGGCTGCTCGAAATGTCCCAGGCAAAAGAAAAGCCGGATGATGAAAAACTGAAACGGATGGTTGATCAACTATTGGAGAAATTTCCCGGGCAAGTCAATCAAAGGGAGGTGGTCTTGGCCCAGTCCAAAGCTGGCGTGCAAAACCTGGGCAGTCCCTGGATGCGTTTCTTCATGAAACATGAGCCGGCGCCCACCCTTTCAAAAGTCACCTGCCCCGTACTGGTATTGAATGGCAAAAAGGACACACAGGTCGATCCCGAGCTGAATTTGCCCGCCATTGAAGAGGCCTTTCGGCGAGCGGGAAAATCCGACTATGAGATCGTTCTGCTGGACAATCTCAACCACCTGTTCCAGAATTGCCAGACCGGTGCACCGGACGAATACCACTCGATTGAGGAAACGTTTGACCCGGGAACGCTGGAACGGATCAGCGACTGGATCATGGAAAAAACAGGATGAGGTTGTAGGCACTTCCGGGGCAAGCGGGGCGCAATTCAGCGCGGGGCCCATGACTGGAGAGCAAACCCAAAAGTCCAGTAAAAACCCGGAGTGCGCGGCGGAATCACCGAGTCATTAATTCACAGAGCGACGAGGGAAACCATGATAGATCGCAGAACCTTTCTGGTCGCCTCCAGCGTCGGCTATGCAGGGATGAGATACGGGACGCCGGCCGCTGCAGACCGGGTGCATTTGGCAAAGCCCGCCCAGCGGAACGGGGCAGCCAAATCAACGATCCTTTTTTTTCTCTGCGGTGGTGCGTCGCACATAGATACCTGGGACATGAAGCCTGACGCCCCGGATTCCTACCGGGGACCTTTTCGGCCGATTGCGACCTCTGCGCCCGGGATTCGCCTTTGTGAGCACCTTCCGCGCACGGCCCAACAGGCCCATCACCTTTCCCTGGTTCATGGCGTGACCGACGGTGGCCGGGCGACCGGTGATCATCATGCGGGTTACTATTATCACCTGACCGGACAGGCCCCGGACAATACCTTTCGAACGCAGGGTAATGACCGACGGCCTTACAAGGAGGACTGGCCATTTATCGGGAGTGTCGTCGGAGCAATTCGTCCCCAGCACAGGTCACTTCCCCAGGTGGTCACGCTACCCCATCAACCCAGCCGCGCTCCTTACACGCGACCGGGGCAGTTTTCGGCCCGGCTGGGAGTGGCCCACGACCCCTTCTGCCTGAAAAACGATCCTTCGCGGCCACTCCAGTTCCTGGCCCCGACCCTCGCGGTTTCGGGTGGACTGGATCCAAAACGCCTTCGTGATCGGGTCGAACTCCGCAGGACGCTCGACCAGGCACGGCGGGAATTCGACGGGAACGCCTCTTCTGCGGCCTACGACCAGCAAAACGAGCGTGCCCTGAGTCTGCTTTCCGCCTCGTCCACGGCCGACGCGTTTGACCTTACCAGGGAATCAGCCGAAACGCGGAAAAGGTATGGAGAAACCGTGAACGGCATGAGTCTCCTGATGGCTCGGAGGCTGGTGGAAGCAGGCGTCTCCTTCGTGACCGTGTTCTGGAAATACAATGAAAAATTCAAAGCCAAATGTAAAAGCGCAGGCAGTTGGGACACCCATGGAAACAACTTCAACTGCCTGAAGGATTTCCTGCTGCCGGAATTCGACCGCTGTTACTCGGCTCTGCTGTCGGACTTGTCCGAGCGGGGATTGATCGACCAGACCCTCGTGGTCGTGAACAGCGAAATGGGTCGCAAGCCGAAAATCGGTGATCCCCGATCGGGTGGTGTCAGCGGAGCCGGGCGGGATCACTGGACTGCCTGCCAGAGCGTGCTGATGGCGGGAGGCGGGATTCGTGGCGGATCCATTTTTGGCCGAACGGACAGGTATGCCGAGTACCCGGACCAGCACCCCGTTACTCCCGCCGATGTCGCCAAGACGATGTATCACGCGATGGGTATCGGTGAGGTCCTGCTGGAGGACACCCAGGGCAGACCTTACAACCTGCTGGATGAGGGGAGCCTGATCAGATCCCTCTTTTGAGACCTTCGCTGTTCACGAGATCTTTTGGGTGGCCTGCCCTTGGACTGCCTGCCCTTGGACTGCCTGCCCTTGGACTGCCTGCACTTGGACTGATAGGCCGGCCTGCCCCTGGACTGATAGGGACTTGTTGAAAGATTCTAGTAAGACTTGCCGAAGACGGCCCGTTTGGAACTCGGTTTTCCGGTGAAAATGCAGGTGCCGGATTCTTCCGGTTCATCAAAAGGAACGCAACGGATCGTGACCTTCAGTTCATCGAGTACCTTTTCAACTTCCGGATCCTCGCACCAGTGGCAGAGGGCAAAGCCACCGTGAATCTCCGGCTGTTCGGGATTTTGCGGGGTAAAATACTGCCGGAATTCATCGAGGGAATCGATGCGGGTGGTGTTTTCCTGGCGGTGCTTGAGGGCCCGGTCAAACAACTGGGACTGGATTTCGTCGAGGGTTTCGATTGCCCGGGCGACAAATTCATTTCGGTCAATTCCCCGGCTTTCCCCGGTATCCCGCCTGTGCATGAAGACTTTGTTCTCTGCCATGTCCCGGGGACCGATTTCCAACCGGATCGGTACACCCCGTTTGACATGAAACCATTTTTTCTCCCCGCCGCGCATCTCCCGGTCATCGACCAGGACCTGGATCGGTTGCCCGTGATAGGACTGTTTTTTCAGTTCGCCGGCGATCCCGTTGCAATAGTCCATGATCGCCTGTCGATCCGAGTCGGATTTGATGATCGGCAGAATGACAACCTGCTTGGGCGCCAGCCTCGGTGGCAGGACCAGTCCGTCATCATCGCTGTGTGACATGATCAAGGCACCCACCATCCGCGTGGACAATCCCCAGGAGGTGGTCCAGGCATGAACTTCTTGTCCGTTGTTATCCTGAAACTTGATATCCTGTGCCTTTGCAAAGTTCTGACCGAGAAAATGTGATGTTCCGGACTGGAGCGCTTTCCGGTCCTGCATCATGGCCTCGATGGTCAGGGTCGACTCGGCCCCCGGGAATCTTTCTCCGGCGGTCTTTTCTCCCTTGATCACCGGCATCGCCATCCAGTTTTCGGCGAAATCAGCGTAGACATCGAGCATCGTTTTCGTTTCCTCCCATGCTTCCTCCTCGGTGGCGTGGGCCGTGTGTCCTTCCTGCCAGAGGAATTCGGCCGTTCGGAGAAACATACGGGTTCGCATCTCCCAGCGAACCACGTTGGCCCACTGGTTGATTTTCAGTGGCAGGTCCCGCCACGACTGAACCCAACGGGCAAAGCTGCTTCCAATAATCGTTTCACTGGTAGGACGTACGATCAGGGGTTCCTCCAGTTTGCCGGCCGGTACCAGGCCACCCCCTTCGGCTGGCTCCAGTCGGTGATGCGTGACGACAGCACACTCTTTGGCAAAGCCCTCGACATGTTCGGCCTCCTTTTCCAGGAAGCGGAGGGGAATGAAGAGCGGGAAGTAGGCGTTTTCATGCCCGGTTTCCTTGAACATCCGGTCCAGGGCTGCCTGCATGTTTTCCCAGATCGCGTAGCCCCATGGCTTGATCACCATGCAGCCTCGCACGTCGGAGACCTCGGCCATGTCGGCCGCCCGGATGACCTGCTGGTACCACTTGGGGTAATCCTCGTTTCGAGTCGGTTGAATTGCAGTCTTTTTGGCCATGTCTTTGTCTTGAGTTCGGGTGACCGTCGTGGGTGCCGTCGATCCGGTTGATTACACGGATCGCGCTTTTCAAACGCGGCATTCTAGGACAATTCCCGGTATGGAGGCAAGAACGATGGAACCGGCGGGACTGGCGGCCAAGCTCCCTGCCCGCCGGCAGTGCCCCGGGCAGGGACACTTTGCAGCGTTTCCTGCCCGGAATCCGTATCTCCAGGCTGCAGCTGGCAGGCGAATACGCTGCTGCGGGTTACAATAATTGCTTTGAACCCTGTCCAGTGTGAACTGCTCCTCATGAAAACCGGCTGCTCCCTGTTTGTCCTGATCCTGCTTCTGCTGTCGCAAACCGTTCACCCGGATGAACGACCCAACATTGTTCTGATCATGGCTGATGACCTGGGTTGGATGGACCTGAATTGCCAGGGGAACTCGCGCCTGGTGACCCCGCACCTGAACCGGCTGGCAAGCCAGGGGATGCGTTTCACCGATGCCTATTCGGCAGCGCCGGTCTGCTCGCCTACCCGGGCGGCGCTGATGACCGGGTTGGCCCCCGCCCGCCTGCACATCACCAACCACCTGCCGGATCAAAAGCGGTTTATTCCCGAAAACGCCAAGCTGAACCCGGCCGTCTGCAAGAGCTTCCTGTCGGACAACTACAAGACCCTGGCGGAGCATCTGAAGCAGGCCGGTTATGCCACCGGTTTTCTTGGCAAGTGGCACCTGAGCGATCGAGCGGGTCGGGAAGGTCGGGGGACGGCAACCTATTACCCGGAAAACCAGGGTTTTGATCTCAACATCGGAGGCTGTTCCTATGGAGGTCCGCCGACTTTTTTTGACCCCTACCGGATTCACAACCTGCCTTCCCGCAAGGCAGGAGAATATCTGCCGGATCGACTGACCAGCGAGTCGATCGATTTCATTTCAGGAAACCGGGATCGGGGCCCCTTTTTCCTCTGCCTCTGGAATTACACCGTCCACTGGCCGATGGAAGCGCCAGCCGAGCTGATCCGGAAATACGAAGGAAAAAAAGGACCCGGTATCAAGGACATCCGTTATGCAGCCATGATCGAGGCCTACGACGCGGCGATCGGCCGGCTGATGGATTACCTTGATCAACAGAAATTAACTGACAACACCCTGTTCATTTTTACCTCCGATAACGGGGCCTATGGTGGGGTATCGGACATGCGGCCGCTGCGGGCGGCCAAGGGTTACCTGTATGAGGGGGGAATCCGGGTGCCCACCATCATTCGCAAACCGGGCATGATTCCGCCCGGCTCGGTTTCGGACGAACCGGTAATCACGATGGATCATTACAGGACGATCCTCGATGCCTGCGGAATTCAAACGGATGAAAAAAACTGTGATGGGGTCAGCCTGCTTCCGCTGTTCGCGGGCAAGTCGCTACGACGGGACGCGCTTTACTTCCACTATCCGAATTACGCCTTTCACCGGGGAAACCGCCTGGGCGCCGCGATCCGAAGTGGAAACCATAAACTGATCAAATATTTTGAGGACGATTCAGTAGAGCTGTTTGATCTCAAGGCCGATATTGGAGAAACGAAAAACCTGGCGGGACAGCTGCCCGGGTTGGCTGACCGTCTCAAATCGAAGCTCAACCGGTGGCTGGTGGAGACCTCGGCCAACCTGCCGACCCCCAGAACGAACGCCGCAGAGCCCGAAAAATAAAACCTGCGGAACTGGCGGACCTGGCTGGAGGAATCCTGAGGGACTTTTCGGGGTTTTGCACCAAAAAACGCCTGTTTCCGATTAGAGTCAGTGCTTCAGGAAACACCATCGATTCCAGTTCCCGTTTCCTTTGAAGCGCAGGCGACAGCTCCCTGGAAAGAGCTTGCCACGAATCCGTCCTACCGGATTGCGAAACAGAAAATCAAAGTCTGCCGAAGCGTATATTTAGTAGCGTCAATTAAATTGAACCGAATGACCGTTAAAATATAGAGATGAATTCGCGACCCGTAGTAACACGTTTTTTGCAGATGCCCTGCCCATGGAACGTGGTGGCTTTACTGGCCATTCTTTGCCAGGTGCAGCCGGCGCCGGCCCAATCGAATCCGCCAGCAGCTACAGGCGGGCAGCCTGATTTCAATCGGGAAGTGCTTCCGATTCTGTCCAGCCGCTGTTTTGCCTGCCATGGGCCAGACGAGGAATCCCGCGAGTCGGATCTCCGGCTGGACCAGCGGGAGGCGGCCGTCAGAGCAGGAGCGATCGTCCCGGGAAAAGCCGTTCAAAGTGAGCTGGTTAAGCGAATCCTCTCTCGCGATGATGACCGGATGCCACCGCCTGAATCAGCTGAACCCCTCTCTGCTGAAGAAATCGCGGTGTTGCAAAAATGGATTGCGGGCGGGGCTGTCTATCGGGAGCACTGGGCTTTTGTGCCACCCAGGCAGAGCCCCCTGCCGCCACTGGATGCCCTGCCGGATGGCCTGCGGGATTGGCCCGCCAACCCGATCGACCAGTTTGTGCTCGAGCGACTCCTGCAGGATTCCAAACGCCCCAACCCGCCTGCCGACCGCTATACCCTGGTCCGCCGACTTTACCTGGATCTGGTCGGTCTGCCTCCGACTCCGGAACAGGCCGACCGTTTCGTGCGAGATCCCCGGCCCGAGGCCTTCGGGGAACTGGTGGATCATCTGTTGAAGCAAAAGACCTTTGGTGAAAAATGGGCCAGGTCCTGGCTGGACCTGGCCCGCTATGCCGACACCAACGGATATGAAAAAGACCGAACGCGAAATATCTGGCCGTACCGCGACTGGGTGATCCGGGCCATCAACGAGGACATGCCCTTTGACCGTTTTTCCATCGAGCAATTGGCGGGGGACATGCTTCCCAACGCGACCAACGCCCAGCGGGTGGCCACCGGTTTTCATCGCAACACCATGCTGAACGAGGAGGGCGGCATCGATCCACTGGAGTACCGCTTTTATGCCATGGTGGATCGGGTGGCCACGACCGGTACGATCTGGATGGGACTGACGACCGGGTGTGCCCAGTGCCACAGTCACAAATACGATCCGATATTGCACGCCGACTACTACCGGATGATGGCGCTCCTCAATAACGCGGACGAACCGGACCTGGCGGTCGCCGACCCGCTACAGGACCAGCATCGTCAACGGCTGGAAAAGCAGATCCGCGCCCTGCAAGCGGCCTTGCCGGAAAAATTCGAATCAGCGGCACGGACCGGTTCCCACCCGGACCTGAAGACGGCATTGGAAAGCTGGACTCGCCAACAACAGGCAACCGCCAGCCATTGGAAGGGATTCGCGCCGCTGAAATGGAAGACCAACCTGCCTCGCCTGGAAGTCCTGCCTGACCAGTCTGTTTTTGCTTCCGGGGATTTCACCAAGCGGGACGTCTATCAGCTGGAATTTGAATTTTCGGGCCTGCACCAGGTGGCTGCGATCCGGTTGGAGGTTTTACCGGATCCCCGCTTACCGGCCGGAGGTCCCGGGAACGCCTATTACGAAGGACGCAAAGGCGATTTTTTCCTCAGCGAATTCTCTGCGGTTGCAGGGAATCAGTCGCTGAAATTCAGCAGGGCCGAGACCAGTTTTGGAAAAATCAGCATCGGGAACGGGTCGGCTGACGGGAAAAATGTGTATGACGGCGAGGGCTCCACAGGCTGGTCGACTGCCGGGCAGGAGGGTCGCCGCAACCAATTGGTGCTGGTTCTTGACAAGCCGGTCAAGACGAAGTCGCTGTCGATCGAAATGGTTTTTGAGAGGCACTTTGTGGCCAGCCTGGGGCGATTCCGCGTTTCGATTTCCGGGGATGCCGAGGCCAAGGTTTCACCCCTCCCCTACGAGGTCGAACAGGCAATCGCCGCCAGGCCGGGGTCCACGGCCGGGCAAAGACAACGCATTCTCGAGCACTTTTTGCTTCAAACCCCATTTCTGAAAAAAGAGCAGGAACAGATCCGCGAGTTGGAAAAGAGGCTTCCCCGTTCGCCGCAGACGATGGTGATGCGGGAACGTCACCCGGACCATCCGCGAAAGACATTTCGGCATCATCGGGGTGAATACCTCAGCCCCAGGGAGGAGGTCAGGGGTCAATTGCTGTCTCTCTTTCCCGGTTTTGAAGAAGGGGTGGAACCCAACCGGCTGAACTTTGCCCGCTGGCTGGTCAGCGACAGGAATCCGCTTGCCGCCCGGGTGACCGTGAATCGGTTTTGGCAATCCCTGTTTGGCAGTGGACTGGTGGCGACCAGCGGTGACTTTGGAACCCAGGGTGCGGTCCCCACCCACCCGGAATTGCTGGATTGGCTGGCAGTCCATTTTCAGGAAAATGGCTGGTCCCGGAAAAAGCTGCTGAGGCTGATCGTGATGAGTTCGACCTACCGGCAGAGCTCGCTGGCCAGCGAAGAGGACTACCGCATGGATCCATCCAATGAAAGCCTGTCCCGGGGACCCCGCTTCCGGGTGTCGGCAGAAACCGTAAGGGATATTGTCCTGGCAGCGTCGGGAAAGCTGTCCGGAAAAATGTACGGTCCCAGTGTCTACCCGCCCCAGCCTGCCAGCGTGACCGCGCTTGCCTACGGTGGAACCCGATGGCCAACCTCCAAGGGCGAAGATCGCTTCCGCCGGTCCCTTTATACTTTCAGCAAGCGGACAGCCCCTTTTGCGGCCTACCTGACCTTTAACGGACCAACCGGTGAGAACTGTGTGGCCCGACGTAACCGAAGCAATTCGCCCCTGCAGGCACTGACCGTGTTGAACGACGGAATGTTCGTTGAGCTGGCCCGACATGCGGCCCTTCTGGCCATGGAGAAAAGCGGACCCTCGCAGCGGGAAATTGCTTCCTTTCTTTTTCGCCGCTTCGTGACCCGGCCCGTCCAGGCGGATGAGATGGAGAGCCTGCTGGCTTTTTATCGGAGGCAGCTGGATCGCTTCCAGAAAGGGGAGCTGAGCTCCGAGAAAATCGCCGGACCCAAATCAACGAATGAACTGGCCGCCTGGGTGCTGGTTGCACGATCCATCATGAGCCTGGACGAGGTGATCACCAAACCATGATCCATCAACATCTGAAACAAAGAACCCGCAGACATTTTTTTTCTGATTGCGGTGTCGGGCTGGGAAAGATCGCACTGGGCAGTTTGTTGGCAGCCGGCAATGGCAGGACCGCTGCGGGGTCCGAGGACGCCAACGCAAGTCCCTTTGCACCACGGCCGACGGATTTCCCGGCAACGGCCAAACGGGTGATCTACCTTTTCATGGCAGGTGCGCCCAGCCAACTGGAACTTTTTGATTTCAAGCCAAAGCTGCGACAACTCGAAGGCCAGCCCCTTCCTCCCTCGGTGATCAAGGGACAGCGTTACGCATTCATCCAACCCAATGCCGCCGTGCTTGGCCCCCGTTTCAGATTCAGTCAACAGGGGCAGAGCGGACAGCAGATTTCCGAGGTGCTTCCCCACCTTGGGAAAGTGGTTGACGACGTGACTCTGATTCGTTCCATGCACACCGACCACTTCAACCACTCCCCAGCCCAGTTGTTCCTCAATACCGGCAGTGGCGTTCCCGGGAGACCGAGCATGGGATCGTGGCTGAGTTATGGAATCGGGAGCGAGGCGGAGAACCTGCCCTCTTTTGTGGTACTAAAGAGTGGAGGCAGCCTGAGCGGCGGCGCAGCCATGTGGGGGTCCGGTTTTCTCTCTTCGGTTCACCAGGGGGTTCCCTTTCGCAGCCAGGGGGATCCGATTCTCCACGTTTCCAACCCGCAGGGGATTGACCGGCAGGTGCAACGGGACACGATCGACCTGGTCAATTCACTCAATCGAAAAAGAATGGGGCTGGTCGGCGACCCGGAGATCCAGACCCGTATCAACGCCTTTGAAACCGCCTACCGGATGCAGTCCGAAGCCCCGGAGCTGATGGATTTTTCCTCCGAAGACCGGCGGACCCTGGAAAATTACGGTGCCGATCCCAAGCAGGGGGGGAGGTCCTTTGCCAATAACGTGTTGCTGGCCCGGCGACTGGCCGAAAGAGGTGTCCGGTTCATCCAGGTTTACCATGCGGGTTGGGATCATCACAGCAACGTCGAGGGCGGAGTCCGCGGACAGGCAAAAACCACGGATCAGGCTTGTGCTGCGTTGGTCCGGGATCTGAAAGAGCGGGGGATGCTTGAGGATACGCTGATTATCTGGGGAGGGGAATTCGGGCGGACTCCGATGGTCGAGGCTTCGGCGGCCCTGGGTCGCAAAAACGGAAGAGACCACCACCCGCAGGCCTTTACAATCTGGTTGTCCGGAGGAGGCATCCGACCCGGGATGTCCCTTGGAAAGACGGACGAACTCGGTTTTCACACGGTCGAGAATCCTGTTCATGTTCAGGATTTGCAGGCCACGATCTTGCACTGCCTTGGACTGGACCACGAGCGCCTCAGTTTTCCATTCCGCGGCCTGGATTTTCGCCTGACCGGTGTGGAAAAACGAAGGGTTCTCAAGGAAATCCTTACCTGAGAAATCCTTGCCTGGCCCGAGGGAACGTGTTGGGATCGTTGGCCACCGGGAAACGATGGCCGGTTCCGCCGGTTATCGGGGCTCTCGAACTCGATTAAACTTAATTTTTTCCTGCATGGCCCGTGCCGTTGAAAATTCGTCTCATACTGTCCATTTTGCTGCTGGGGATCGCCCTCGGCTACACCGCCCGGTTGATCCGCTACGCTGTTACCCCGGCTGTGCAGCCGTTCGATTCCTCGATCCAGCTGCTGGACGAAAGTGATTCCGTCTCGATGTGACCGCAGCGGGCCCGGATCGGGAATCACGTTTCACGCTTACCAGCAGGTCCGAACGGGAAAACGGCGATCACCCAAACGATACGGAGCGACCCATGACTCAATACACGGTTGTTGGCATTCTGGTTTTCAGCTTCCTCGGCAACCTCCAGGCGATGCAGGATTCTTCCACATCGCAGGCGGGCACCTGGACGGCCCAAATCGGGGAAGCCGTGGAAGAAGCCATCGAAAAGGGAAAAATGCCGGGAGCGGTGATCTGCATTGGAAATGGAAACGGGATTGTCTACCAGCAGGCATTTGGCCTGCGCAGTCTGCGGCCCACGAAACAGCCGATGGAGCTGACAACCCTGTTTGACCTTGCCTCGCTGACCAAACCGATCGCGACGGCGACGAGTATCATGGTTCTGCTGGAGGAGGGAAAAGTCCGCATACGCGACTCCGTTCCGACCTACCTTCCGGAATTCGGACAGAATGGCAAGCGGTCCATCAGCGTCCGGCAATTGTTGACCCACACCGCGGGGCTCATCCCGGATAATCCCCTCAGCGACTACCAGCAGGGACCCCAAAAGGCGATTCAGAAAATCAATGAGTTGAAACCGGTTTGGGACCCCGGCTCCCGATTTGCGTACACCGATGTGGGCTTTATCGCGCTGGGTGAAATTGTCCGCCAGCAGTCTGGCATGAGCCTTGATGAATTCGCCAGGACGCGAATATTTGAAAAATTGAAAATGCGGGAAACAGGCTTCCGGCCACCTGAGACATTGTCCCGTAGGGCGGCGGTCACCGAAATGCGAAACGGAAAATGGATGCGGGGTGAAGTTCACGATCCCCGAGCCTATCAGCTGGGGGGTGTCGCCGGTCACGCCGGCCTGTTTTCAACGGCTGCTGACCTGAGCCGGTATTGCCGGATGATGCTGGCCGGTGGAGAGCTGGAAGGTCAGAGGGTTCTGTCACCTGCCACTGTTCGGGAAATGACCGCTGCGCGGGAATTACCGGGTGGCGCGCAGAGGGGATTCGGCTGGGACAAGCTTTCTCCCTATTCTTCCAACCGGGGTGAATTGATGTCGGGGGCCGCTTACGGGCATGGAGGGTTTACGGGGACTTCGCTCTGGATCGATCCCCAGCTCGATTTGTACGTCATTTTTCTCAGCAACCGGGTTCACCCCGATGGCAAGGGATCGGTGAATCGGCTTGCCGGACGCATCGGCACCATCGCGGCTGCTGAATTCAGTCGGCGGTCTTCCCGCTAGGGGCATCAGGCAAGAATGTCCCTGACGACCCGGGCATCTTCCACGCCCGTAAGTTTCATGTCCAGGCCCTGGTATTTGACCGAAAATTTTCGGTGGTCGATACCGAGCAGGTGCAGCATCGTGGCGTGCAGATCCCTGACGTGGACCACGTTGTCTACCGAGTGGTAGCCCAGTTCGTCGGTCGCACCATGGGAGATTCCCCCCCGGACACCCCCCCCGGCCATCCACATCGAGAACCCCTTGATGTGATGATCCCGCCCGGCTCCTCCTTTTCCCTGGAACATCGGGGTTCGACCGAACTCGCCTCCCCAGACGACCAGGGTGTCCTTGAGCATGTCCCGCTGTTTGAGGTCCTGAATCAATGCCCAAGTCGGTTTGTCAGTCAGACCGCAGCAGGTATTCATGTACTTGACCAGCCCTCCGTGGTGGTCCCAGCCCCGGTGATAGAGATGAATGAAGCGGACTCCCCGCTCGGCAAGGCGACGGGCCAGCAGGCAATTGGAGGCATACGATCCGTCACCCGGCTTGGCGCCGTACTGATCGAGAACGTGTTGCGGCTCGTCGGACATGTCCATCAGTTCCGGGACCGCGGTTTGCATGCGGAAAGCCAGTTCATAGGCAGCGATGCGTGTCCTGATTTCCGGATGCTGGATCGTTTTATTCTGGATGCGGTTGAGGCGGTTGATGGTTTGGATCAGCTTTTTTTGCTGCTCCCGGTTCACTCCCTGGGGATTGGTGACGTAATGAACCGGGTCACCCGAGGAATTGAATTCGACGCCCTGAAAGCGGCTGGGCAGAAAACCGGCTGACCACTGGCGGGAGGCGATGGGCTGCGGATTCCGACCCCCGACGCTTGAGAGAACCACGAAACCGGGAAGGTCTTTCGATTCACTTCCCAGGCCGTAGTTGATCCAGGAGCCCATCGAGGGGCGACCGTTGATGGCCGAACCGGTGTTCATGAAGGTGTGGGCTGGATCATGATTGAT
This sequence comes from Planctomycetota bacterium, assembly GCA_036336715.1. Classification (GTDB taxonomy): domain Bacteria; phylum Planctomycetota; class Planctomycetia; order Pirellulales; family Pirellulaceae; genus JABAAE01. Next base: position 1,291 of record JAYZFP010000178.1, on the reverse strand, counting down.
CTGTTCGGTCACCATGGACTTGATGATGCAGATATCATCCGCCATCTTCGCGTGGAAGGGGAGAAAATCGCTGATCGTCTGCCCGTGGCTTCCGTACTGCCGGAAACGCGTCAGGGGGCCCTGGCATTTCAGCTTTTGACCCTGCAATTGCGCGATCGGCTGGCCCCGGGTGAACGACTCCGGCATCGGTTGACCATCCATCTCGGCCAGCTTCTTTTTGTAGTCAAAAGTCTCCAGGTGCGAGGGTCCACCCGACATGGTGAGAAAAATCACCCGCTTAACTTTTGCAGGCAGGGACCGGGCGGACGCTTTTCCGTCACGAGGTTCCTGTCCTGCGAGGTCCCCATTGAGAAGGGAAGTCAGTGCGATTGCACCCAGCCCATGTCCGAGGAAGGCGCGGCGGTTTTCAGGTGAAGAATGGGGCATCGGTAGAACCTGCTGGTTTCAAGGGTACCCGTTCGCCTGCTCAATCGGCAGGTCTGGGACAGGATTTCCTCCGCGACAATTCCGCCAGCGAAATCTCCATCAAACAGGAACAGGGGTTGGGATCTGCTGGTTGGCTTTAGGGGCCCAATCGGCGGATTTGCCACTCTTTTCCGTTCTTGAGATATTGTAATCGATCATGCAAGCGGTTTTGACGCCCCTGCCAGAACTCGAATTCAGTCGGAGCAAGGCAAAACCCCCCCCAGTTCTCCGGAAGCGGGATTTCCTGGTCTGCCAGCCTTTGGCTTTCCCGGGTCGAAAGTTCTTCCAGAAAAGCCCGATCGGCCACCGGTCGGGATTGCGGTGAAACCCGGGCGCTGATCCGACTTTCGCGGGGCCTGGAATCAAAGTAGTTTTTTGACAATTCCCTGGAAGTGCGGACGACGGTTCCGTTGATTCGTATTTGCCGTTCCATTTGTGGCCAGAAGAACAGCAGTGCTGCCTGAGGGTTTTCATCCAGATCCAGCCCTTTGCGTGACTGATAATTGGTGTAAAACCGGAAGCCGTTCTGATCAAAACCCTTGAGCAGAACGATCCGGTTAGTGACCTCTCCGCGGCCATTGGAGGTTGCAAGCGCCATGGCATTCGGTTCAAAGCTCTTGTCCTGCACCCCGCTCCGGGCCTGTTCAAACCAGGCTTCAAACTGGCTGAAAGGGCATTCCAGCAGATCGTCTTCGTCCAAACCGTCCAACGTGTATTGCTTTCTGAGATTTTCCATTGTGCAGCTTCTCCGGTTTCGTCTCTGGTTTCCGGGCACTCGGGTCAATTGATGTTCCGCGCTCCAACCAGAGAGGTTATCAAAAATGTG